>NZ_LWEE01000002.1:0-65864 GCF_001635445.1 Halioglobus sp. HI00S01 | reverse complement strand
GCCGGAGACGCCATAAACGGACTCGCGGGCGACGCCATAAACGGCCTTGCCGGAGACGCCATAAACGGGCTCGCAGGCGATGCCATAAATGGACTAGCCGGAGACGCCATAAACGGGCTCGCAGGCGATGCCATAAATGGACTAGCCGGAGACGCCATAAACGGACTCGCGGGCGACGCCATGAACGGGCTCGCAGGCGATGCCATAAATGGACTAGCCGGAGACGCCATAAACGGACTCGCGGGCGACGCCATAAACGGGCTTGCCGGAGACGCCATGAACGGGCTCGCGGGCGATGCCATAAATGGACTAGCCGGAGACGCCATGAACGGACTCGCGGGCGATGCCATAAATGGACTAGCCGGAGACGCCATGAACGGACTCGCGGGCGACGCCATAAACGGGCTGGCTGGAGACGCCATGAATGGGCTCGCGGGCGAGGCCATGAACGGACTTGCCGGAGACGCCATGAATGGACTGGCCGGAGACGCCATGAATGGACTGGCCGGAGACGCCATGAATGGACTGGCAGGCGAGGCCATGAACGGACTCGCGGGCGAGGCCATAAATGGGCTGGCGGGGACACCCGGGGCGCCCGGCTGCATGGCTCCACCTGAAGCGACCAGCATCGATTGCTGGGCTATCACAGCCAGGTCAACGTCGGTCAATTCACTGGTATCGGTTTCTTTCCAGGCTTTCTGGGTGGCGTCCAGATACACCTTCAGTGATTTGCGGGCCTGCTCACGCACCGACTCCAGGTACGCGTCATAGGCCTCGCGGAACGGATCCATAGGGCTTGTATCTTCTTTCTTTATTGATTTCTTCTGTGCCATTTTCAGAACCTCGAAGGGTTAACGATTAATTATCAGCTGCCACACCCGCCCGCCGGGCTACAGCTTCTCTTCAAAAAAGTCAGTGATGCGCGTCCACAGTCGGGCCGGGCTCTGGCCCATACCAAAGAACGACATATGCTCCTGCTTCGGATAAAGCATCATCTGGAAACGCTTGCCGTCCTGAATCAATTGATTAACCAGTTGTATTGAGTGCTGCAGATGCACATTCGGGTCGGCCGCACCATGCATGAGCAATAAATCGCCGTCCAACCGATCACCATACTGGGGAATCGCGGTTTCGGTGTAGCCCGACTCGTTGCGGGCAGGAAGGTTCATATAGCGTTCCGTGTACACACAATCGTATTCGCGCCAGTCTGTCACCGGGGCATAAACGGCACCCGTACTGTAAGCACCTTCCGTGCGCAGCATCGCATTCAGCGTCATAAAGCCGCCGAAACTGCCACCGATAATGCCGATCCGATCGGGGTCTACCCAGGGCAGGCTTTTGAGGTAATCCACGCCTACCAGCTGGTCTTGCAGCTCCACATGACCCAACTGCTGATAAATCGGCGTTTCCCAGTCGTGCCCGCGGGGGACTGCGTTAGAGCCACGATTATCAAGTGAAAACACGCCATAGCCATTCTGCGCCATCATCTGCAGCCACAACTCGGGCACCGGGCGCCAATAGTTCATGACGTTGCGCGCCAGGCCAAAGCCACCGGGCAGCGGGCCACCGTAGATATACACAATGACAGGGTATCGCTTGCCCTTTTCAATGTTCGCCGGCTCCAGCAATTTCGCCTGCAGCGGCATATCGTCGGAGGGGATGCCCAATTGCGCGGCGGGCAGGCTGAAAAATTCGAACTCGCGCAAGCCATAGTCGGCCAGTGCCTCGCAGGCATTGGCTTCAACCACAGCCAGCGCCTTGCCCTCAATGTCACGCAAGTCGAGCCGGGGCGGGCGCACTGCGGTGGAATTGATATCGGCAAAGAAGCGAAAATCCGGCGAGATATGTCCGAAATGCGATTCCCCCGCGGCGGTAAGCTGTTCGGCACCCAGCACGCGGTAGCTGCCTTTTTTCTCGGCGAAACGCACCCGCTTCACCTGCGCTTCGGTGTAGGGGTCAGGCCACACCACGTAATAAACAGCGCTGCCGGCCTCATCCAGCTGATTGACAGCAACACTGGCCTCAGGCCCGTCGGTGAGCTGAAGTAGCTCATTGCCGTCAATATCGTACAGGTACAGATAGCGATAGCTGTCGCGCTCAGATGACCACAGGAAACGCCTCGAATCAGAGAAGAAGCGCAGGTCATCGGCTACATTCACCCAGTAGGGATCGGTCTCCGTGAGAATAGTCCAGGTCACCCCGGTCAGACTGTCGGCAATCACAAGGTCGAGGCGTTTGTGGTCCCTGCTTAACATCTGCAGGGCGAGATGGCGCGAGTCAGGCAGCCACATAACACGCGCCAGGTAGTCACCCGCCCAGGCCCGGGTGTTGATATAACGATACCCTTCAGGGCCCAGTACTTTCAGGGCCATCAGCGGAATATTGTCACCGGGCTGCGGGAAACGCTCCGGGCGATTCTGTCCATCAGAGGACATGAGGTCGGCATACCAGAACATTGGCACACCGCTTTCGTCGGTTTCCAGAATGGCAATCTGACTAGCATCCGGCGACCACCAGTGGCCCATGCCTGAAAGCACATCGCCCATGGTGTCTGGCGTCGCTGAACGATATCGCTCACTGCTGCCGGTGGTCAGCGGGATCTCCCAGCCAGTGGCCAGGTCCCTCATATACAGGTCCCAACCCAAGCAATAACTGACGTAACGGCCATCCGGAGAAACGCAGGTGTCTCGAATACTGGCGCCGGCCCGGCTAACGGGCACGAGCAGATCAGACGCAAGGTGCAGAACACACGGTGCCGCACCGGCTTCCACGACAAGAATTCGTTCACCGTCGGGAAACCAGGTGTAGGATTGATAGCCTGCCGCCTGCACCCGGCGGTGCCAGCCCTCGCTGCGGGCATTATGGGCCGCCGCCTGGTCCGCGTGCACACAGACGCCCGGGGCTTCCAGCCGGCAGTAGTCAAAGAGCACTCGGTGCGTATCAGCAGCCGGATCATAGCCAACCAGTTCAGTACCGCTATCGGCCTCACGGAGATAAGTGAGCAACGACCCGTCCGGGCTCCAGCCAATATCGTCGATGGCGTAGCCGCTGAGGTTGGGTTGGTCGTAGATACGATCAACGGTCAAATGTTTGCTCATGCCGTCACCTGGGTCTGCATGCCCAGCTCCCATTGCACCTGCGTATCCGGCTGGGGTTTGGCCAGCGGCGGGATGTACATAGTGGCGTTGGGTGTGGGCGAACTATGGGGTAGCTGGCACAGGGGGCCTGTGCCGATGATGGGGTCCACGCCGGCAAACTGCGGCGCTTCATAGAGTGTCACCGGGTGGTTGGGCCCGTAATAAGCCATCAGCTTCTGGGTCAGGCGCTCCAACCCGACCAGCGGATAATGGTGCGTCTCGTAGGTGAGCACACCCACGCCGCCGATCTGCCACAAAATCAGGTGACAGGCCGGATCAATGGCGCGAAGATTGAGCAGGAAGTCGGTGGCCTCGTAGGATATACAGCCCCCGAATTCATCCACACCCAGGTCGGCATACAGACAATCGGCCGCGGACACTGCCGGCAGCATTTTTGCAGTGTAGCCTTCCGCCCGGGCCTTGCGCACGGCCTCGTGCGTAGACATGGCCAGTACACCCGGATGGCCGTAGACCGCCATACAGACGCGCAGGCCCTGGCGCAGGTAGTTCATGGTGCGCTCGACGATATCCGCGTAAGTATCCAGCCGCAGTTTGTCCGAGCCGTAAAGATCCATCAACGATTCTGCGCCGTCCGGGTTGAGGGAGCGAATCACTTCCTCCGCCACCGGGTCAGCGGTGATATACAGCACTTTATCTGCAGCGCGAATCCAGGCAATGGTCTCAATCGTGAGTTGGCCAGTCGCACGAATGCCCGTGCCGACCACAATGAGCTGTTCGTTATTAATGTCAGTCACGGGGTAGGTTCACCCCGCAGGCTGGTGTAAATCAGATTCTGGTCGCGGCTCAATAGTATTGCCACGTCATCGGCGGAAAGCCCGGCCCGCTCAGCGGCGCCGCGCGGGTCCAGGACAAATTCACTGTACAGGTCTGGCTGGGTGGCCACGGCCACCAGGTAGGACTTCAAATCGGTGCTCAAGCTGTCCCCTCACTCCCTATGCTTGTTCTTTTTTGTGGGCACTCGTAAAGAGCTACCCACAAGCTAGTGCAAGGGAGCGTGTGACGCAAGCTATCCGGCGGGTTCTGCGCCCATATTTACAGATTCAATTGAGGCAGTTTCGGTTTGTGTCGCTCCTGTTCGCCACCAGGCATGTCCGGGGGATGGCTCCAGCACCGACACAGGCGCGCCAATCACCGGGGTCAGCACGTTCACATTGTGTTCCTCCCCCAACGCTGTCGCCCGTTCCATTGGTTCATACCAGGGATGAAACGCGAGGTCGAAAGTACTGTTGTGAATGGGCAACATGGCCTTGCCACGCAGATCGAGGTGCGCCTGTAAGCCCTGCTCCGGCAGCATATGTACGCTGGCCCACAGTTTGTTATAGGCGCCGGTTTCGATCATCGTGATATCAAAGGGGCCGAGCCGCTCGCCGATTTCACGGAAGCCGTCGAAGTAGCCCGTGTCGCCACTGAAGAACAGCTTCGCGCTCGCACCTTCAATCACCCAACTCGCCCACAGCGTCTTGTTGCCATCGGTCAAGCCCCGACCCGAGAAATGCTGGGCAGGCGTTGCTGTCAGAGTCAGTCCTTCCAGCTCGAGGCTCTGCCACCAGTTCAGCTCGTGGATGCGCGTAGCGTCGATGCCCCAACGTCGCAGATGGGCGCCCACGCCCACCGGCACTACGAAATTTTCCACCTGAGCCGCAAGGCGCTTCACCGATCCCTTGTCGAGGTGGTCGTAGTGGTCGTGACTGATGACCACGGCGTGAATGCGCGGCAGCTCTTGGAAGTCGATCGGCACTGGGTGGAACCGGCGCGGGCCAGCCCACTGCACCGGCGATGCACGCTTACTGAACACCGGGTCAGTGAGCACATACTGATCGCCGAGCTTAATCAGTACTGAAGAGTGGCCCAATCGATACAGCATCGGCCCGTCCGCAGCCTCAAGGTCGGCGCGATGCAGTCGCTGCAGCGGTACCTCCGTCTTGGGCCGCTTATCAATTTGTTCTGTTGTAAACCGCGCTTTAATAATTTCCCACATTGCCATCTCTCTCGGACCAGCCTCGTTCTCAAATTTTCCATCCGCCCTGGGAGCGGTGCTTTCCAGCGTCGCCTGGGCAGCCATTGCAATCACAGCCACGACCAGCAGCATTAACCTGATGGCGCGCATTACAGCGGCCAACTCATGTCAGTCAGCGCTTCACTGCGCTGCCAGAGCTCAGCGGCAGCCTGTTCATCACGACCGCGCCCTGCGATGCGCGCAGTGCCCACGGGCCCAATGGAGTCCATAAGCTTCACCGGGCCATAGTAACCGCCGTTCTCGGCCTCCTCGCCAGCCACCGCCAGCACAGTCGGAATGGCGCCTTTGTAGGCTGACTGGGCCCAGACTTTGTTCAGCACACCATAAAGCCCGACCAGAAAACCTTCCGGCCCGGTGCTCTGTAGGTTAGTTGCCGAATAACCGGGGTGACAAGCGTTGGCCATCACCGAGCTACCCGCGGCCGCAAGCTTGCGCGCCAATTCCTGGGCGAACAACATATTAGCCAGCTTACTCTGACCGTAGGCTTTGGTTGCGTCGTAGCGTTGCTCGAGCATCAGGTCATCGAAATGCATCTCACCAAATTTGTGCGCGATACTGCTGACCACGGTAATCCTGCCTGCGGCTTTCTCTACCAGATCAAACAGCAGGCCAGCCAAGAGGAAGTGACCCAGGTGGTTGGTACCCAGCTGCAATTCAAACCCATCCTCGGTCCGCGTGTCGGGGGTTTGCATAATCCCGGCATTATTGACCAGACCGTCCAGCGCATCCCAGCGCGAGCGTATTTCATCCGCCGCAGCGCGCACTGAAGCCTGCGATGACAGATCCAGTGCCACGGTGTCCACCGCGCCGGCGCCGGCAGCGGCGATTTCGCTCGCCGCCTCCTCCGCCTTGTCAGGATTGCGACAGGCGATCACGATATCGGCTCCGGCAGCTGCCAGTATTTTGGCGGCCTCCAGGCCGATGCCGGAATTGCCGCCGGTGATGAGATAGCGCTTACCCGCCAGGGAAGGCAGCCGATCGGGGGTCCAGTTTCTAACCTTTGCCATGCCGTACTCCAATCAACATTTCATACAACAAGTAAACTACACGGTGTAGTTTAGTGTGGAATTTGAAAGTGTCCCTTTAGTGCAATTCTCGCAGCATGAACTCCGCGGAACCCAAGCTCACTCTTACCCAGCGCAAGCGCCTGGACATTCTGGCGGCCGCCCGCACTGAATTTCTGGAAACCGGTTTCCGCGACACCAGCATTGACCGGGCGGCAGAGCGGGCCCAGGTCAGTAAACGCAGCCTATACAACCACTTCGCCAGCAAAGAAGCGCTATTCGGCGCCATTGCCGAGCAGTTTGTCGCAGAACTGCAACAGGCTATTTATGTGGAGTACGATCCGGCACTACCGCTGGATGAACAACTGCGGGATATTGCCGAACGGGAAGTGGCCCAAGTCACTGACGACGACTACGTGGCGGTCTTTCAGGTGTTTTTCTCAGAGTCGGAAAGTTTGCGGGACATTATTGACGAGATGGCTGCCAGGGCCGGCGGCCATGACCCGATCGCCACCTGGATTAGCGCGGCGGCGGATGGCAGGCTGCGGCCCCGCCCCCGGCCAGAAGGTAAAGGAAGCTGTGGTAAGTGGCGCCGTAGAGATGTTCCTGGCGCGCTACGGCAAGCCAGCCTGAATCAGGCCAGCGCGTCCTCTGCAACAAAGTACTTGGGATCTTCAATCACGTTGACTTCAACCAGGGTGCCCGCCTTCTTGAGCAACTGCTTGCAGTCAGACGACAAGTGTACCAGGTGTAGCGTCTTACCGGCATTCAGATAGCGCTCAGCCAGCGTGTCGATGGCCTCCAGTCCGGAGTGATCACACACCCGCGACTCGGCAAAGTCGATGATGACGTCATCGTTGGCATCCGCGGGGTTGAACTGCTCCAGGAAAATCGTCACCGAACCAAAAAACAGCGGGCCACTGACGGCATAGACGGTTGAGCCCTTGTGGTCCTCGCGAGACTTCACCTGAATCTGCTTGGCGTGCTCCCAGGCAAATACCAGTGCCGATACGATCACACCGACGACGACTGCCACTGCCAGGTCAGTCACCACAGTCACACCGGACACCAGCACCAGCACCAGCGCGTCTGACTTGGGCACCTTGCGGATTACCCGGAAACTCGACCATTCAAAAGTGCCTATGACCACAATAAACATAACGCCAATCAGCGCAGCCAGCGGAATCTGTTCAATCAACGGCGACGCCACCAGAATAAAGGTGAGCAGGAACAGCGCAGCAGAAATACCGGACAGACGACCACGACCACCGGAGTTCACATTAATCATGCTCTGGCCGATCATGGCGCAGCCACCCATACCGCCGAAGAAGCCGGTGGCCACGTTGGCAACACCCTGGCCAACACACTCCTTATTGCCGCGACCGCGGGTCTCGGTAATCTCGTCCACCAGGCGCAGCGTCAGCAATGACTCGATCAGACCAATCGCCGCCAGAATGACCGAGTAAGGCAGAATAATCATGAAGGTTTCCCAGGTGAAGGGAACCGTCGGAATGTGGAAGGTTGGCAAGCCGCCCTTGATCGACGCCACATCACCCACCACCTTGGTGTCGAGGCTCAGGCCAATCACCAGCAGGCTCACGACAACAATCGCCGCCAGCGATGAGGGAATGGCCGTAGTAAGCTTGGGCAGGAAGTGAATGATTGCCATGGTGAGCGCCACCAGCCCACACAGCATGTACATCTGCTGACCTTCCAGCCAGGCCACATCAATAATCGAGCCTTCCATGAAGGTGCCGGTGAGCCAACCGGGCTCGCCCGGGGTACCGAACTGGCCCAACTGCGCCAGGAAGATCACAATCGCCAGGCCATTCACAAAGCCCAGCATCACCGGATGCGGCACCATACGGATAAACTTACCCAGGCGCAGGGCGCCAGCGGTAATCTGGATGATGCCCATGAGGACCACAGCGGCAAACAAATACTCAACGCCATGGTCGGCAACCAGTGCCACCATCACCACCGCCAGCGCTCCGGTCGCGCCGGAGATCATGCCCGGACGGCCACCAATGCAGGCGGTGATAAGCCCCACCATAAAGGCTGCGTAGAGCCCGACCAGAGGCTCAACCCCTGCTACAAAGGCGAATGCCACGGCCTCCGGCACCAGGGCCAGGGCCACGGTCAGACCGGACAGCACGTCATTCTTGACGGTTGCTACTTTGCTGGGATGTAACTCAAACATCGCACTTCTCACCTGATTTTGGGGTTGCGGTAACGGTCGGCGGAGTGGTTGTTATGCGCAGACTGAGAAAAGCGGAGCATTTTATGGAGATTGATCGGCGTTAGCTACCACAATCCGTGGTGAAAAATCACACGCTCGGCACACCCATAAGCCCACCCGAACCAGAGCCTCCATAGGCCCTGTCCTGGGTTACACTCTAGACCAATAATAAAAAGGACGATTCGCTATGACGCTGATACTCGTTGGTCTGCTGCTCTGGGCAGCGGTGCACTTCATTCCTTCCCTGGCCCCCGACCTGAAAACCAGCCTGAAAAACCGGCTCGGCGAGGTCGGTTATATGGGCCTGTTCAGCCTGGCGCTGGTGGCAGCACTGGTGCTTATGGTGTTCGGCTGGCGCTCGGTGGAGCAACCCACACACTATTACACGCTACCGCTCTGGACTCGCGATGTTGGGATAGCCCTGATACTCGTGGCCATGATTCTGTTCATGGCCTCCAAGCCACCCACCCGGATCCGCCGCATTATCCGCCACCCACAGCTGACTGGACTGATTGTCTGGGCACTGGCACACCTGATGATGAATGGCGACAACCGCTCGGTGCTGCTGTTCAGCGGCATGGCGGTGTGGGGCGCCCTGGAAATCCTACTGATCAATCGGCGCGAAGGCGAGTGGGTTAAGCCGGAGGCGCCATCCTGGGGCAAGGAGATTGTGGTGGTGTTAATCGGCTGCGTTGCCTACGCCATCTTCGCCTTTGCCCACCCATGGCTGGCCGGCGTTGCGGTGCTCTGAGCGCCAAGCGGCTTAGAACTGCCCCAGAGCGTGCCCCACCTGAATGAAGAAATTTCGGCGCTGGCTCAGTCGCTCCAATTCTACATCGTTGGGCGCCAGCTTTAGCGCCAGGTCAATCTGCTCCAGGGCCGGTGGCATGGCGCCGTTGAGGAAGTAGTACTGGGCCCGGGACTGGTGCACGCCGTAGACATTTCCCGCCAGGCCCTGCACTTCGGCCAGCCAATACCACAGGGTTGCGTTTGTGGGCTTCACCTCGGCGTGTGCCGTCAGCAGCTCATCCGCCTCGGTGTAACGCCCCGCCTTGAAGTAAGTTTTCGCCAGCTGGATGGTAATCGGATGATTACCCGGCACCAATTCCAGCCCGCGCTGCAACGTGGCCACGGCATCTTCAAAACGCTCTTCTTGCAGCGCGATATCAGCGCCCGCCAGACCATAGGGAATGCTGCTGGGCTTGAATTCACGCATGGGCTTAAGGAGGGTCCGTGCTTCGGCTGTCTCACCATTGCGGGTCAGCGCCAACACCAACCCATACTGGGCCGCTACCGCTTCGGCACCGTGGCTCTCTTTGCGTTGCTTGCGGAAGTGGGCCACCGCCTCGGCGGGGTCCTCAAGCTGAGTCAGCGCCACTCGCGCCCGCATCAGGTGAAAGTCGGGGTTGTCCTGATACATGCGTCGGGGGTACTGGCCGGCGCGGTTGCGCGCATCGGCAATGCGCCGCTCGGTCAGCGGGTGAGTGAGCAGAAACTCTGGCGGGCGACTGCCGTATTTGCGCGACTCCGCCTGCATCACCTCGAACATTCCGGCCGTGGCGTTGGGATCGTAGCCCGCCGCCACCAGGTTTTGCATGCCGACCCGGTCCGCCTCCTGCTCGTGCTGGCGGCTGTAGCGCAATGACTCGCCCTGGGCTGCTGCCTGCGAGCCGGCCACCGCAGCAACGCCGAGATCACTTCCGCCCCCGGCTGCGGCGGCCACCAGGCCTCCCAACATACCGAGCAGGGCTTTCTTTTGTGTCACCGCCGCGTTCTCGCGGCTGCGCGAAAAGTGCCGCTGACTTAGGTGCGCCAATTCGTGTCCGAGCACGCTCGCTACCTGCGCCTCGTTCTCGGCCGCAAGCAACAAGCCACCGTGCACGCCGATCACGCCTCCCGGCACGGCAAAGGCGTTAATGGTGGCGTTGTCGACCATCACCACTTCCAGGCGGCGCTCACGCAACTGGCTGGTCTGGGCCAGGCGAAAAATCAGCTCTTCGATATAGTCCTGCAACAGCGGGTCTGCGAGCAACGGCGCCTGGCGCCGAAACTGCATCAGCCAGGCCCGGCCCAGCATATATTCCTGGTTGAGGGACACCGCGTTGCCCTCGCCGAAGTCGGGCAGGCCGTCCTGAGACTGTGCGGGGAGAGCAACCAACGCCGCAAACGCGGTGATAGAGAGCAGTAATTTTCGCATGGAGTTCCTTGCGTTCAGGGGCGCCCGAATAGCTTGCGCAATTCTTTAGAGCCTTTGCTAGCCTGGCTGGACAATGCCTCACAGGGATTGGCAGCAGTGGCCACCCAGCGATCCCACATTCCCTCAGCCACGATCGACATGCCACCGGTCGCCATGGCCAGCCCACCGGAGATAACCACCCCCTTGGCGTTCACGCCTACCCGCGGGTGGGAGAAGTTGCCGCCCAGTTTCACATAGGGGGTGACGGCCTTGCTGGCGGAAATACCGACACCCTTACGGGCGCGGGTATTAAAGACCAGATTGAGCGCTTCAGTACCCAGATTAATCGTGCCACCGAGGCCGACATCCAGTTTGTGTGTTCGCAAGGCGATCCCGGGAGCAAGATTAATCACACCCTCTGCTATGGTCATGCTGCCCGCCTGGCACTCCACGTTGATGTAGGGCTCCTGGTGCGAGGTCGGATCGATGCGGCTGACAATTTCGCCAAACAAATCCCCCAGAATCAGATTCATGCCGGCATTGCTAAATCGCCCGCCAGTGCCCTTAAGCGCAAGCTGACCATCCAGCGCTGATGCCAGCTGCGCCAACGAGCCGCCTTCCGAACTCAGCTGGGTGTGGTAGTGAATGCTGTTGTTGGGGCTGTCGTTACCGGTCAGCAACCACATCAGGGGCAGCCTGCGACTATCCAGGCTCAATTCAACGGCAGCGCCCTTTGCCGTCTCACGTAACGCTAACTGTGCCTTGCCCGCGGAAAATTCACCGCGCCATTCAAACTTCTCACTGGTGAGCGCTCCCTCCTTCATGACCAGCTTGAGCTCGCCGGAACTGCGAATGTTATCAGCGTAGCGTATCTCCTCAATGCGCAATTCCAGCTGACCTTCATAAGCGCTGAGCCAATTGAAATTCAACGGGGTATCGGGGATCATCCGGTCCGCCAGCTGTTTGTCGGTCAGGGCCTCAGAGTTACTGTAATTGTGCTCGGGAGCAGCGTCATTGTCTGCGACGGGCCCTGCCAGAAAGCGAAAATCAAGACGAGGCGCCACCAGCTTGGCCCTGACCTGGGCAGGCTGGCCCGGCGCATAAAACGCCTCACCGCGCAACTCACTGCTGCCCAGCTGAATGTCGAGGTCGCTCAGCTGGATCTCGCCCGAATCCGCCAGCGCCAGGCTCGCACTGAGCAGGTAGCTTTCGTCCGGGACCGGAGAATCCAAACCCAGCGACTCAAGCACGCGGTGGGCTCTTTTCCCCGTCGCTTTGACCTTTCCGGACAACGCCGGTTTTTCGCCGCCGAGATCGACATTGAAGTCTGCCCGCAATTGATTCTCACCGAACTCCATATCGACTTGATCCAGGGTGAGCACCGGCGCCTGCCACTCAGCTCTGGCGTCGATATCGTAGTGGGTATCTACCGGCACAGCTGGCAGCCAGGGCTGCAACAGCTGGCCGAGGCGCTCACCACTGGCATTCAGTTGAGCCTGGGAGCCGGAAAAATCATCGGCCAGCACCCACTCCGCACTGCCACGTATTCGACCTTCACCGCTGTTGCCGGCGATATCCTGGAAGCGCAGGCGATCACCGCTTGAGGTCAACCGCGTCTTCAGGGTCAAGGTTACTGGCGCGTCCAACTCGGGTGCCGGGGACAGTTCACGGAGATCGGGGCTGTTGGCTGACAGTGACAGCGCCATGCCCTGCAGGGTATTGAGATTACCGAGCGCACCCTCGGCCTCAATAACTGTCTGCCCTGCTTTGATGCTGCCCTGCCGCAGATGGAGGTTGTCGCCATTGCCGGTCAATTTCACCTGCAGGTGGACGGGCAGGCCGGCATCACTGTCGTCCGGCTGTGCCTGCCACTGACCACTGACATCGACACTCGCGTCCAGGCCGCTAAAGGCCAGCGGTTCGGCAAGCCGGGCCGTAGCATCCACCTGCCAGCCGGCGAGGTCACCACTTGCAGAGAGGATTGCCGCAGTCCCCTCTCGATCAAGATGACCGCTGAAATCGATCGACTGCCCCTGCGCAACACCGGAAAGGTGCACTCGAATACCGCCCTCGCCCTCCAACTGCCCTTCGAGCTTCGCTAGGACATCGCGCTCCGGGTCGCGGTAAATCACCTGACTGTCGCGGATGTGCGCCTGGGCAAGATATAACGGCAACTGCACCGGCCCCTGCGCAGGCTCCGCCGGCTCATCAGACCCTAAATCCAACGCCCAGCTGGACGACTCGCCTTCAGGCGCCAGCAAATTCGCCCGCAAACCGCTGACTTCAAGATCGCTGATCACAACGGGGCCATCAGACCACAGCGATGCCAGATCGAGATGGACACGCAGGCTATGTAATTGCAGCAGATACTGCTCCTCGGCCCAGGCGGGGTTGGCAATACTCAGCTCGCGCAACTCCACCCGGGTGTCGCGCCCGAGATGGAGGCCGGTGATTTCGCCGATACGTACCGCTCGCCCCAGTTGCTCGGCCGCCAGCGCCTCCAATTTACGCGTGTCGTTCAGGTAGTGGTGAACCGCCCCTGCCAACAGGGCCAGTAACCCCAGCACCAGCAGTGCCAGCCCCGCCAGCCACTTGCCCAGGTTACTACTCATTGGCCGGGCCCTTCGCGCAAGTACTCCTGCAAACGCTGTTCGGCCTGATCGCCGAACAGCAACTCACAGGCTTCACGCAGCCCCGGCGCTGATTCGATCTCATGCCAGCGCACCACCAGCTCGATCTTGGAGCGACGGCGCATGAAATCACTGAGCCGCGTAATCATCTCGCGCCGTGCGGCCAGTTCAATTTCGCAGCGGGTATATTCGGCGTTTTCAATCAGCAACCGCGCGCAGGACTCGTCCTCGCGAATCCGTTCAAGCAGCCCAAAGGCCGCCGTACCGTAGCGACGCCAGAAGCGTTCTGACAGGGGCTCAGGTGAACTTGGATCGGTCAATGCATCCAGCTGCATCAGCCGGGCCTGCAACATGAATTCCGCTCGCTGACTGGCCGACGGTTCGCCGTACCAGCAATGCTCGGGATTGGGGATTCGCACTCCCAGCGCCTGAACCTGCTCGACGACTTCGTCACCCACATTGAGGCAGTCCGTGAGCTTGCCCCCAAAAATACTTAAGTGACGTGACTGGGTATTGGTTTCGATGACGTGTTTGCGCGACAGCTTCACCCAGTCTGCGACGCCGTCCTCGCCCTCAATCGCCAGGGGGCGCACACCGACGCGCTCGGCCACGACATCATCAAGCGACAGCTCCTGATCGAGCAGGGCATTCACATTGTCCAGCACGAACTGTCGATCCTCATCGGTAACCCCGACCTCAGGGTCGGCAACCTGTGTGTCGGTGGTACCAATGCAGGTTTTAGGGCCCATTGGAATGAGAAAGAAAAGGCGGCCATCACTGGCGAAAAACGTCAGCACGCGCTTGTTGTCGGTCACCCGGTCGACGATCAGGTGAATTCCCTTGGAGAACAAATGGTGATGGCGGGTCTGCTCGCCGGTCATCCGGTTGTGATCATCCACATAAGGACCACAGGCGTTAATCAGTACCCGGGAGCGGATCTGGAATTCCTTGCCGGTCATCGTATCCCGGGCGCTGGTAAACCACAGGTCTCCGCCCTTGCGGTTGCCGAGGGACTCCACATAGTTCGCCGCAATACAGCCGTAGTTCAATGCTGTACGCACGAAGTTGAATACAAACCGGGCATCGTTGTCGTACAGGTAGCAATCGGAATACTCCAGCCCGCCAGCCGCGTTTTCTGTGTTAACCACAGGCTCTCGCGCCTCTAGTTGGCGCGCGGTGAAATAGCGCGGCGGCGCGGTCTTGCAACGCCCCATCAACCAGTACAGCAAGGCGCCGAGATACACAAAGAACGACCAGAACCGGAAGCCCCGGGCGATGGTGGTAAAGAACCGGATTTCCTTGACAGTGGAAGGGTAGGCGCGCATCAACTCGTTGCGCGACTTGCACAGTTTGTTAACCAGCAGGTATTCGTGGCTCTCGAGGTATTTAATACCCCCCCAGGCGAGATTCGAAGAATTGGAGCTGACACCACTGGCAAAATCTTCGCGCTCAATCAGGGCGACTCTCACCCCGCGCCCTGCCAGGGCCGCCGCTGCCACCGCGCCGTTAANCCCACCGCCGATAATGAGCACGTCGTAGACCTGCTCAGTCAGTTTTTCCAGATTGGTATTGCGCAGCGTGGACGACATGGAATCACTCCGGATAGAGAGCGAACACTCTACAAGCTCCAGCGGCGCTGGCAAAGCGCAATAAACTGTCGCGCAGCATCCGTTAGCTGTTTGCCCGCCCGGTAGTAAAGCCCTACCTGTTTATCGATGGTGCCGAAAGACACATCGTCGATGATATGGAAGTCGGCGCAATCCGGGTGCTCGGAGAGTAGCTGGCGGTCCACAAAGGCCACTCCCATACCCTGGCGCACCATATGCACCCGGAGCATCAGGCTGCTCACCTCCCACACGGTGCTGAACTGGTCGCGCAGGCGGGCAATAGATGGGCGCAGATCGGGACTGTCCAGTGCGGAGGTAATCAGGGGTGTCTGGCGAATGGCCTCGGCGTTGCCCTCCACCATGGCTTCGAAACGGGGATGACCAGGGCTGACGACCAGGTGCCGCGAGTCCGAGTACAAAGGCAGTGTTGCAAAAGCCTGCATATCTTTCTGAAAAGGGCCAAAGCCCAGTTCGACGTTACCCGCCAATACCGCGTAGATGATATTGCGCGCCGGCATCTCCGCCACCTGCAATCGGACCCGGGAGTTTTCGCGGTGAAAGCTGCTCATCAGCCCGGGGGCATGGAAGCGATTCACTGAGGCACTCAATGCCAGATTGAGGGTTTCAGCCTGGCCCGAGCGCAACTGGGCAATGTCCTCCAGGGTTTGCTGCTCACCGGTCAGCACCTCAAATGCATGGTCGAAAAGGCGCCGACCGGCATCGGTGAGACGCAACTCTTTGCCGCGCTGGATTAGCGGCACACCCAACTTGCCCTCAAGTCCGGCCACCGCCTGGCTCACCGCCGACTGACTGATATGCAAAGCTTCGGCCGCCCGCCGAAAGCCGCCCTCTTCGATCACAGCACGAAACGCACGTAACTCACTGTTTTCCAAACGCATATAAGCTCGCCTAATACTTCTATAAGTAAGATTAACCCACCTGATCAAAACCTATGAGTATACTGCCAAAAAATACCAAAACCAGGAGCCGCACATGTCTAACACCGAATCTGTCTATTCCTCCGATCTCGCCGGGGTCGTGGTCGGTGAAACCGCCATTTCCGATGTTCAGGGCGAGGCGGGCGTGCTCAGCTACCGGGGTATCGATATCAATGACCTGGTCGACGCCTCTTTCCTGCACGTGGCCTGGCTGGTGGTCTTTGGTGAATGGCCGACAGGACGCGAGCAAAGTGCCATCAAGAGTTTCATGTGCCGCCACGCCACCCTGACCGACCGCGAGCAAGACCTGCTCAAGCAGGTGAATCGCGAACTCCACCCCATGCTGATGCTGCAGGGCATGGTGCCGCTGCTGGAACTGCCAACGGAAGCCACCCTGGGCCGCGGGCTCGACGCCGAGCAGGGCCTGTGTATTGCCGCTAAGATTTCCAGCCTGATTGCGGCTCACTATCGCCTGGGCCAGAACAAATCCATCCTGGAGCCCACCCCCGGCAAACTGCGTCACGAGAACTTCCTCACCATGTTCCACGGCCGGGCACCGAGCCGCGAGCAGGTGCGTATGCTGGACGCGGCGCAGATTCTGCAAATGGAGCACAGCTTCAATGCGGGCACGTTTGCCGGCCGGGTCTGTGCCAGCACCCTGGCACCGATTCAATCATCGATTTCCGCCTCCATCGGCACCCTGTTCGGCCAACTGCACGGTGGCGCCGACCAGGCGGCACTGGAAATGGCCATGGCCATTGGCAGCCCCGACAAGGCCGACGCCTACGTGAAGGACTGCCTGGCAAACAAGGTCAAGATCATGGGCATGGGGCATCGCGAGTACCGCACCGTCGACCCCCGCGCAAAAATTCTGAAACCCATGGCCGGAGAGCTGTGCCAGGACGAAGAGAGCAAAAACCTGCTGGCGACACTGGTCGCGGTCGAGGAAGCCTGTCAGCGAGAATTCGGTGCCAAGGGAAAGGAAATCTGGGCCAACGTCGAATTCTACAAAGGCGCGGTATTCCACAGCCTAGGCATTCCTACCCATTACTTCACCGCCATGTTCGCCCAGGCGCGTGTATACGGCTATATCGCGCACTTCCTGGAGTTCCGCCCGCAGAACAAGCTGATCCGGCCCAGGGCCCTCTACAACGGCACCCCACCCCAGAGCGACAAAAGCGCCGCCTGACGACCGCCGCAGGATGACCTACACTTTCCCCCGAAGCCTGTCGGGGGAATCTCTTGCGCCAATTCATCTACGCTGCCTTTACCGTTCTGCTCCTGTCCGCCTGTGAGGGAGCAGATCGAAACGAAGCTCTGGGAACACTGGAGCGCGACCGTATCCTGCTCAAGGCCACGGACGACGAAATCATTACCGCCCAACCCGTCGCCGAGGGTTCTGCTGTCACCGCAGGCACACTGCTGGTGCAATTGGATGACCGCCGCCAGACAGCCAAGGTCGCCAGGGCCACCGCCGAGGTGGGGCGAGCAGCCGCGCAACTCGAGGAACTGCGCAACGGTGCCCGGGTTGAAGACATCGCAGCAGCCAGCGCACAGGTGGCCGCCGCCAAAGCCGCCCTCATAGAGGCCAGCGCCAACTACGAGCGCGCCGTATCACTGGTCGAGCAAAAGCTGGCCGCCCAGGCCCAACTCGATCGGGCCCTGGCTGGCCGCGATGAAGCCGAGGCCAATCTGGAAGCCGCCGAAGAGAACTTGCTGCGGCTGACCAACGGCACACGCCAGGAGCAACTGGACGCCGGTGCCGCGGCCCTGGCCGCCGCCCAAGCGCAACTGGCCCTGGAGCGACACCTGCTCGAGGAACTGAGCGTTCGGGCGACCCGCGACGCCTACCTGGACAGCCTGCCCTACAATGTGGGCGAACGTGTATCGCGCGGCGCCACCCTGGTGGCCATGCTGGCAGACAACACACCCTATGCCCGGGTGTACGTGCCCGAACCCTGGCGGGCACGGCTAAAAGTAGGCGACCGCCGCGCAATCCATATCGATGGCATAGACACCGCCTATACCGGCACGCTGCGGTGGATCGCCACCGATCCCGCGTTCACCCCCTACTACGCGCTCAACGCCAGCGACCGGGCGCGGCTGGTTTACATGGCCGAGTTCGATCTCGATGAGGGCAATGAACTGCCCATTGGCGTACCGGTACAGGTATTGCTCGAGAATGACTGACACCGCCATCCGCACTCGCGGCCTGACCCGTCATTTCGGCGAATTGGTGGCCGTGAACAATATCGACCTTGATGTGCCGCAAGGCGCCATTTATGGTTTTCTGGGGCCCAATGGCAGCGGCAAAACCACCGCCATACGCATGCTTTGCGGGCTGCTGACACCTACCAGCGGCGAAGTGGAGGTACTGGGGATGAAAGTCCCGGAACAATCTGACGCACTGCGCCAGCGGATTGGCTATATGACCCAGAAGTTTTCTCTCTACGACGACCTGAGCGTGACGGAAAATATGGCCTTTATGGCGCGCATCTTCGGCATGTCGCGCAGCGATGGCAACGAGCGCATCAAGCAACTGCTCGACCGCTACAACCTGAACTCCATGCGCGACCGTCGAGCCAGCGCCATGAGTGGCGGGCAGCGGCAGCGCCTGGCCCTGGCAGTGGCGACGCTACACTCGCCCGACCTGCTATTCCTGGATGAACCGACGTCTGCGGTAGATCCGGAAAATCGGCGCGATTTCTGGGAAAAACTGTTTGACCTGGCAGACGAGGGAAAAACCGTGCTCGTCTCCACGCATTACATGGACGAAGCGGAGCGCTGTCACCAACTGGCGGTGCTGGA
Organism: Halioglobus sp. HI00S01; assembly: GCF_001635445.1. NCBI lineage: Bacteria > Pseudomonadati > Pseudomonadota > Gammaproteobacteria > Cellvibrionales > Halieaceae > Halioglobus > Halioglobus sp. HI00S01. The sequence goes on along the minus strand of NZ_LWEE01000002.1, from coordinate 47,287 downwards.
AACCGGGGAACTGCGCACCGCCGGCACGCCGAACGAACTGCTCGCTGCACTTGAGCAACGGGTTGTGGAGGTCTCCGGGCCAGGCCTGCGCCAGCTGAAAGACCAGCTATTGCAACTGCCCGAGGTCATCTCCGCAGCCCAACAAGGCATGCAACTCAGAGTGTTACTGCAACCCGACCTGAAGGGATCACCCACCGAGCGGCTGGCATCAGCCATCGCTCGGGAGGACGTCAGCATCGCCGTCGCGCGGCCCAGTCTTGAGGATGTGTTTGTAGCGTCCACCACCCAACAGGAACAGGCCGCATGAGCTGGTCGCGACGTATCGGCGCCGTGGCGGGCAAGGAGTTTCGGCAACTGTCGCGGGACCGGATCACCTTCGGCATGGTGGTGATGATCCCCCTGATCCAGCTGCTGCTGTTCGGCTACGCCATCAACACAGTGGTGCGCGATATTCCCATTGCCGTCGTCGACCTCAGCCACTCCGCCGCCGCCCGCGCCATTGCTGAACAGGTGCGGGTCACCCAGGTGGTGGACGTGGTCACCAGTTACGATACGCCGGCAGAGGCCGAGGCCGCCATTGTCGCAGGCACCATTCGCGCTGCCCTGGTCTTGCCGGTTGATCTCACCCAGCGCCTGGCCGCCGGGCAGACCGCCGGGCAATGGATGGTTGACGGCTCTGACACCGTGGTGGGCTCGGCCATGCTGGCGCTGCGCAACATGCCTCTACAGCTCCAGGCGGGGACGCCCCCAGGTGCCTATACAGCTGGGAAACCGAGCTTTGAGGTTGCCTTGTTCTTTAACCCGGAAAGGCGCTCCGAAGTGAATGTTGTGCCCGGACTGACCGCCATCATCCTGACCATGACCATGATTCTATTCACCTCTGCCGCCCTGGTACGGGAAACCGAGCGGGGGAATATGGAACTGCTGATTACCACACCGGTACGACCGCTGGAGCTCATGATTGGCAAACTGGTGCCCTATGTCTTTGTCGGACTTATCCAGATCGCCATTATCCTCGGGCTGGGCCAGGTAGTTTTCAACGTGGTGTTCCAGGGCGAGTTGCTGGACCTGGCCATTATTACCGTGGCATTTATTGCCGCCTGCCTGACCCTGGGCCTATTGATTTCAACAATTGCCACCACACAGATGCAGGCTATGCAGATGACGGTGTTCATTCTGCTCCCTTCCATTCTCCTTAGCGGCTTTATGTTTCCCTATGAAGCTATGCCCGAGGTCGCTCAATGGATTGCCGAAGTGCTACCGGCAACCCACTTCATGCGTCTGATTCGCGGTGTATACCTGCGAGGCGCAGAGTTCCACCAACTGTTGCCGGACATACTATGGCTGTTAGGTTTCACCGTGGTTGTTCTGGCTATCGCCACCAAACGCTTTAACAAAACGCTGGACTGATTGATATTGCTGCATTACAGCCGTTGTTCAACGCGGACGCCCGGCGCGCCGGCCTCACTGCAGGTGCAGTTATCGCCGGAGAAACTCCTGCAGCGAACACCTGCCCCTAGCCACCAAGCGTTATCGCAATGGTGACTAGCCTACCTGGACGTGCTCGAAGTGCAGCGGCGCCTATTCGGCACACAACTGGCGGTGAGCGGTGCCCGCGGGTCACAGCTGTTTGTGCTTGGTGATCTCTACAAGGCACTCGGTGGCAGCTGGGATCCGACCACGGCGCCGACACCTGAAGAGTAAGCCCAAGCGTCGGTGACCCCAGCGGCCATCATGCGGCCACTGAATCGAAGGCGATATCCTGGGGAAGGACAAACCAGCGCAACCGCTCGGCGGCCTCGCTGAGCTCCATTGCATAGCGTACGCCGCTGCGCTCTGCGCGCTGCAGCTCAGCCTCACCCAACGCCAGGCAGTCTGCCAGGGAGGGTGCATCCGCAGCACTGGAGCCGTCAGCCGCATTGATATCCGCGAAAGACCAGTCTTCAAGGCTCGCAGCCAATGACATTGGCATGCCCTGATAACGCCACACACCGGCGGTGGCATCAAACTGATAGTACGGGAGCAGACGCCAGCCGTGCTCTGCCACCAACTCGATGGCCCGCACCAGATATTCAAATTCTTCTTCGCCTATGAAGTAGTTGAAGTTCAGCCGCACCCAACCCGGGCGCAACACCATGGCACCGTTCTGAATTTCATGCTCGATGGCGCGGCTGTAATCCATATCCATACCCAGCAGGCTGTGTCCGTAGGGCCCTGCACAGGAGCAGCCGCCGCGGACCTGGATACCGAACAGGTCGTTCAGCAACGAGACCACAAATCCGTAGTGCAGATCCTGCTCGCCATACTTGAAGCGCAGCGACATGATGGAGAGCCGGGGTGCAGACGGACTTCCCAACACTTCGATTTCTGGTCGGGCCGCGAAGCGCTCAAGCGCGCGCTGTACGAAATCGTGCTCGCGACGCTCGATCTCGTCCACCCCCACTTCCTGCTGCAACTTGAACACCAGGCCGGCGCGAATGGATTCGACAATAGCCGGGGTACCGCCTTCTTCACGACGTTCGTGATCCTCAATAAACAGATGGTCTTCCGGTGTCACATACATAACGGTGCCGCCACCAACGACGGCGGGTACAGAGTTTGTCAGCACTGACTTCTTGACCACCAAGACACCGGGGGTGCCGGGTCCACCCACAAACTTGTGAGGTGAAATAAACACGGCATCGATCGGGGTAGCGGCCTGCATATCAATGCCCACGTAGGGCGCTGCGGCGGCGTAGTCCCAGAATGACAGTGCATCGTGTTGCTTCAGCAGCGCGGTTACCGCCGCCACATCGCTCTTGATGCCGGTCACGTTCGAGCCTGCCGAGAAGCTGCCAATTTTCAGGGAGCGGCTGGCATAGGCACACAGTTCCTCTTCCAGAACAGCCAGATCCAACTGACCGCACTCGGTGAGTGGAATGGAGACCACATCGGCAATCGACTCACGCCAGGGCAGTTCATTGGAGTGATGCTCATAGGGGCCAATAAATACCACCGGGCGATCCTCCGCCGGAATCTGCTGCTCCAGCGCATAGCGCTCATTAAGGTCAGCGGGCAGGCGCATATTGAGCATGTCGATGATCTTGTTGATGGCAGCCGTCGCCCCCGGGCCACAGAAAATGACCTGGTCTTCCTCATGTCCATTTACCGCACGGCGGATCTGCTGGCGGGCCTGCTCACGCAATGCAGTGGTCTGGGCACCGGTGAATGACGTTTCGGTGTGGGTATTGGCATACCAGGGCAGGACCTGGTGGCGAATATAGTCCTCAACGAAGTCGAGGCCACGGCCGGACGCGGTGTAGTCCGCATATACCAGCGGCCGCACACCAAAGGGGGTCTCGACAGGTGCCCGGGCGCCGATGACGCCTGCGCGGATTTTCTGGATTAATGTATTCATGCTGTTTCCCCGAAATTCATGCCCTAAGCTTAGTCGAAGAAGGGGGAAACATTGTGCCTATTTGCAGCGCGATACAGCAATAACTAAGAACGCTTGTTTTTAAAATATCACTTCAATGATATATTTGTTCCACATTGATCAATTATTCAACACAAAAACTCCATGGACAGAACCGATCTGGGCATTCTCGCCGCCATGCAGGAAGACGCCACGCTGTCCGTTGGCGACCTGGCAGAGATTGTCAGCATCTCCAAGTCAGCCTGCTGGCGACGCATTCAGAAACTCGAAGAGCAGGGTGTCATCCGCGGTCGGGTGACCCTGCTCAATCCCGGGGCACTGGACTTGTCACTCACCGTTTTTATCGCGATCAAAACCAACCAGCACAACGAACGCTGGGCGCAGCAATTCAATGCCGTGACCGAGAGTATTCCGGGGGTGATGGAGGTCTATCGCATGGGCGGCGATGTGGATTATCTGGTCAAGGCGGTTGTCAAAGGCATGCCCGGCTACGATGCCCTGTACCAGGAACTGATCAAGGCCGACCTCTACGACGTCAGCGCCAGCTTCGTCATGGAGGAACTCAAGCAGACCACCGCCTTGCCGCTGCGCAGCTAACGCTTATTGCGCGAGCGTGTATTCGTCGAATCGCTCCCGCGCTTTGCGCAACTTCACCTTGGTTTCATCACCAAGCATTTCCATGGTGGCCTGAAGCTTCTTGTAACGGGCATAGATCATGCCCTCACGGCCATCCGCTGAAAACATGGCCTTGGCTGCCACCTCCGCCTTGTCGCTGATGAGCACCGAATGAGGGATACACAGGCGATTCTCCGCCAGTGCCAGTGTTGCCTCGCCTTCGATGTCCTCCATTTCGAGCATATTTCCCACCCAGCGAGGCGCATCCAGCTGGTTGCTGAACATGGCGACCAGCGGCCGGGTATCGCTCACCGTCAAAATACTGTCAGCGTCAAACACCAGGGGGTTCTGGGCAACGACATTAGCCCGGGTCAGGCGGAACTTTGCCCACCAGTAATCCTCGTGAAAGGCTTCGCGCGCACCGGCGACACTGACATTTTCCAGCAGCACATCCGAGGTGCTCAGATCAAACTGCATATTTGCGGGGTCGCCACCGGTGATGACCAGGTCAACACCGAGGTCACCGCGCAAGTCCTGCCCATCCAGGTCCATTGCCACGGCTTTGGAGCGCAACTCCAGACGCCCCTTAACCGTTTCCAGCTGTGATTCCACCGCGCCATTGAGGCTGGCCGTGCCACCCGTAAGCGTCAGCGGCAGATTGGGTGGCAGGTAGTCGTTAACAATGGCCATGTTCAACAAGGTCGCGTCGTCGATACTGAAACTCAGGTTACGGCGCTCGCCGCTATCACGGGCCTTCTCCTCCGCCACGATGGCCTCGAAGCTGAGCTCCCCGCCAGGAGCCACCAGGTTGGGATCGGAAAAGTCCAGTTGCAGGCTATCACCGGCGAGGAAGGGTTCGGTGTCGCCGTCGCGGGTGACCGTCAGGTCGCTGTAGTCGATTTCCAGACCCAGGGAGCGGCCCTGGTCGGCGGGCGTGTGAATGTGTACCTGCCCCTCCCCGACCACATTCATTTTCTGCACGTGGACACTCAACGTAGTGGCGCTGGCCCACAGGTCAGTCCCATTGCGCATCGAGTTTTCAGCCAGATGCACCCGGCCCTTCACCTGCCCGGCGCCACCAATTTTCAGGTCCTGGAGGCCACCCGTGAACAGGTTGATGAAGGCCAGACTCTGCACGTCCAGGTCGAGGTCTGCATCGAGCCGCAAGAACGGCAACATCGCCAGGCCCTTGTTCTCACGGGGTACAAACGGGTCAAAGCCAAGTGTGCCGCGCACAGTGCCACCATGAAACACCTCGGCATCGCCATTGAGATAACCTGGCGCCAGATCCAGGTCGAGATCATGCAACGCCAACTGCATGGGGCCGCCTGGGGATTCAATCTGGAAGTCGCCCGCAGCGCCGCCGCGACCACCGCCGGTCAGATTGAAAATCCAGAACGTGTGCTCACCCTCAAGGCGGGCATTGCTGACAAACACCTTCCATGGGCGCTTCTTTTTACGTGGCGCGGTCCCTACTCCCTGCACATCGCGGCCCTCGATCTCGGGGAAATAGGCGAGCCGTTCGCTGTAATCCGTATCCGGCTTCAGCCTCGGCCGCTGGCGATAGTCGACATCAAAGGCATCTACATTGCGCACATACATGCGTTTGGCGATCAACGGCAGTATCGACACACTGGCTGATCCGCCACCAATCTCCACCTGCCACTGCTGGCTGCGGCTCTGGCCATTGGCGGAAACGCCGCGCACATGGGCGCGAAAGGGGTAAAAGGTCCAGGCACGCTCCCAGCGAATATGGAATTTCTCTGGCCGGATCATATTGACCACATCCTGCGTCAGCGGCAGCCAGAGCAGGCTATTCACCACCAGCAGGTAGGCCAATTCCAGGCCCACCAGCCATTTTAAAACCCGAAACAATGGATATTTTTGCCACCAAAAGTTCATTTTGGCGTCGTTTTTGTCCAGTACCATACCCAACAAACTAGCACACCACTGGTCCAGGGAGGGCTCAACATGCGCAATTCATTTATCACCGCACTATTTCTGACTGTGCTGGGCAGTGCGCTCAGCGCCAACCTCGCTCACGCTGATGGCACCGGCTTCTTTATTGCCGGTGGCGCCAACTGGGGCCAGTTGGATGCCGATATTGAGGACGTCATCGACTTTGACGGCCCCATTGAAGCCATCTTCGATGACAACGCAGTGGGCTATAACATCGGCGCGGGCTACCGCTTCAACAAGTGGCTGGCGGTCGACGCGGCCTATTGGGACTTGGGCGAATTCGATTCCGACCGCCTGGAAAACGGCCAGCGCATCGGCTTTGACAGCTCCATCTGGACCGTGGGTGGGATAGTCTCTGTACCGCTGTGGATTATCGACGTCTATGGCCGCGCCGGCGCCGCCATGTGGGATGTCGACTCTCGCTATATCGAAGAAGATGGTACCGACATGTACTACGGTGCCGGTGGTGCTATCAATATTCTCGGCAGCCTGGATGTGTACCTCGAGTACGTGCGTTTTGATGCCGACGAAGCGATCGACACGGCTAACCTGGGACTGCGCTGGACGTTCTAAGCCCTTCGGCGCGTCCCGGTGGCGCGCCAGCTTTGCCCCCTTCGAACAGTGGCCAATCGCTGTGCTAGACTCGCGGCCTAGCCCAGCCTGGATAACCCCATGATTTTTCGTCAGCTGTTCGACGCCGCCTCCTCCACGTATACCTACCTGCTCGCCTGTGCTGAGACACGCGAGGCCATGATCATCGACACCGTCTTCGAACAATACGACCGGGATGCTGCGCTGGTGCGCGAACTCGACCTGAAAGTGCGCTACGTGCTGGACACACATGTGCATGCCGACCATGTCACAGGCGCCTGGCTGTGGCGTGAACAAACCGGGGCCCAGTCTGGCATTGCCGATGCCGCCAATGTCGATGAGACCGATATTCGCATAGCCAACGGTGACGTGTTCGCTTTCGGCAATGAGTCCATTACAGCCCGGACCACGCCCGGGCACACCAGTGGTTGCCTGACCTATGTAACACGCGACCTCAGCATGGCATTCACCGGCGACACTTTATTGATTCGCGGCGCCGGTCGCACAGATTTCCAGGGCGGCAGCGCCCACCGTATGTGGCAGAGCATTCGCGAGCAGATTTTCACCCTGCCCGATCACTGCCTGCTCTACCCCGGTCACGACTACGATGGCCGCACCGTCTCTACGGTGGCTGAGGAAAAGGCCTACAATCCGCGCATAGGCGGCGAAGCGAAAGAAGAGGACTTCGTCGGCTATATGAACAACCTCGCGCTGCCCCATCCGCGGCTCATCGATATTGCCGTGCCCGCCAATCTCAAAGGTGGCAAACCGGACCAACCCCTGGTGAACGAAAGCTGGGGACCAATTATCCAGACCTTTGCCGGTGTCCCGGAAATTCGACCGGACTGGGTCGCCCGCCATCGCGACGAGCTACACCTTCTGGATGTGCGCAGCGAGGGTGAGTACAGCGGCGAGCTGGGCCACATTTGCGGCGCCCAGCTCATCCCCCTGGACGAGCTGCGCAACCGCCTGTCGGAGGTGCCACAGGAGAAGCCTGTGATAGCGATTTGCCAGTCGGGCCGGCGCTCCGCCATGGCCACCCAGATCCTCCGCCAGGGAGGAATCGACCACTGCGCCAACCTGGCCGGCGGCATGATTCAGTGGCAGCGCCTGAGCCTGCCGAGCACGGCGCTAGACTAAACCCCTGATTGCCCCATAAAGTTACGTCTCCCGGTGAGGGATTGGACACCCCATTCGTCTCACCACAACGGCACAAAATGCCACTATAATACGCCCGTCAAAAACGGACCTGATCACAAAATGACCAATTTCATCCGCGGGCTGATAGCTACCCTGCTGTCGGCCACTCTGCTTACTGCCTGTACCGGCGGTGAATCCAATGTTTCGAAAGGTAATCGCGAGGGCATCCTCCACTACGGCAACGGCTCCGAACCCCAGGGTCTGGACCCACAGGTAGTGACCGGCGTCCCCGAGAACCATATTGTCAGCTCACTGTTCGAGGGGCTGACCACCAAGAACCCCTGGAACCTGGAACCTGAGCCCGGTGTGGCCATGTCCTGGGACATCTCGGAGGACGGCAAGGTCTATACCTTCCACCTCAACCCCGAGGCGAAGTGGTCCAACGGTGAGGTCATCACGGCCAGCGATTTTGTCTGGTCCTGGAACCGCGCCCTGCACCCGAAAATGGGTAACCAGTATTCCTACATGCTGTTCCCCGTGGAAGGCGCCGAGGCCTACGCCAAGCGCGAGACCGAGGACTTCAACGATGTGGGTGTAAAGGCCATCGACGACCACACCCTGGAAGTCACCCTCATCGCCTCCACGCCCTACTTCCTACAGCTCCTCGACCACTACTCCACCTACCCCGTTCACCCCGAAACCATTCTCAAGCACGGTGAAATGTACGACCGCTACACCAAGTGGACCCGCCCCGAGAACATGGTGGGCAACGGCGCGTTTGTACTCGATGAGTGGCTGCTCAACCGCCGCGTCAGCGTGAAGAAGAGTGAGACCTACTGGGACCGCGATACGGTCAAATTGAACGGCGTCATCTTCTACCCCACGGAGAACATCGTCTCCGAGGAGCGCATGTTCCGCGTAGACCAGCTGCACTACACCCAGGAAGTGCCCCTGGACAAGTTGCCGGTATACAAGGCCAAGGAAAACTCGCCGCTGCGCCTGTCACCCTACCTGGGCAGCTACTTCTACCTGTTCAACACCGAACAGGCCCCGGTGGACGATGTGCGGGTACGCAAGGCCCTGGCCATGTCCATCGACCGCGACAAGCTGATCCGCACAGTGCTGCACGGTATTTATACGCCGTCCTACAGTATTACCCCTCCAGGCACTATGGGTTACAACCCACCCAAGCTGTTTGACTATGACCCGGAACAGGCCCGCCAGTTGCTGGCCGAAGCAGGCTATCCAAACGGTGAGGGCTGGCCCGGTGTGGAAGTGATTTACAACACCAGCGAGAACCACCGCAAGATTGCCGTGGCGCTGCAGCAGATGTGGAAAGACGAGCTCAATATCAACATCACCATCTCCAACCAGGAGTGGAAGGTGTACCTGGATTCCATCGACACCATGAACTACGCCATCGCCCGCCGCGGCTGGATTGGCGACTACGTCGATGCCAATAACTTCCTCGATATGTATCTTACCGGCGGCGGCAACAACAACACCGGCTTTGCCGAGCCGGCCTACGACGAAATGATCGCGCGCCTCGCACCCCGGGCCAAAACCCAGGAAGAGCGCTACAAGATTTTCTACGAGGCTGAAACCATGCTGATGGAGCAGATGCCGATCCTGCCCATCTACACCTACTCCAGCAAGCACCTGCTGCACCCCAGCGTCCGCGATATGCCTGCCAACCTGATGGATCACCTGAACCTCAAGTACGTGTGGCTGGATGAAAACTGGAACGCGGCAAACGAGGAGACCGAATAATATGTGGCGCTTTATTGGCATTCGCCTGCTTCAAGCAATTCCGGTGATCCTCGCTGTGATCACCGTGACCTTCTTCCTGGTGCGCGTGGCACCGGGTGGCCCCTTCTCTGCAGAGAAGGCCGTACTGCCCGAGGTGAAAGCGGCGCTGGAAGCCCAGTACCGTCTCGACCAACCCCTGTTTACCCAGTACACCGCCTATTTGGGTGACCTGGCCCAGGGCGAGTTTGGTCCCTCCTTCAAATACCCCGGCCGCAGCGTTAACGAGCTGATTGGGGCCGGCCTGCCGGTCACCGCAGAGCTCGGTCTCTACGCCCTGCTGGTGGCGGTATTAATCGGTGGCACCGCCGGCGTAATTGCGGCCCTGCGGCCCAATACGCCGCAGGACTACATACCGATGACCGCCGCCATGATTGGTATCTGCGTGCCCTCTTTCCTGATGGGGCCGCTATTGGTACTGGTGTTCGGCATCCATCTGGACTGGCTACCGGTATCAGGCTGGGGCGATATACCCGGCGACAAGATTCTGCCGGCTATTACCCTGGGCTCTGGTTACGCTGCCTACATTGCACGCCTGTCGCGGGCGGGCATGCTCGAGGTGATGAGCCAGGATTACATCCGCACCGCCCGGGCCAAGGGCCTGCCGGAATGGCAGGTGGTGGTAAAACACGGCCTGCGGGGCGGCCTGATCCCCGTGGTCGCCTTCCTGGGGCCGGCTTTCGCCGGTCTGCTGGCGGGCTCCTTCGTGGTGGAAACCATCTTCCAGATCCCTGGCCTGGGCCGCTTCTACGTACAGGCCGCGTTTAACCGCGACTACACCATGATCCTCGGCACCACTGTGTTCCTGTCCACCCTGATCGTGCTGTTCAACCTGCTGTCAGATGTGCTGGCCGCCTGGATGAACCCGCGTCTGCGCGCACAATTCGGGGAGAACTGATATGAGCACTGATATCATCAACGACATCACCGACGCAGAGCAGGGTTCCAGCCTGTGGCACGACGCCTGGCTGCGCCTGCGCAAGANCCGCCTCGCCGTCGCCGGCGGCGCCATTCTGCTGCTGTTCGTCATTATTGCGCTGCTCACGCCGTGGATAGCGCCCTACGCCTACGATGCCCAGAACCTGGACCTCGGCGCGAGCCCGCCCTCGGCCCAACACTGGCTGGGCACCGACATCTTCGGCCGTGACCTACTCACCCAGATTATGTACGGCGGCCGCATCTCCCTGGCGGTGGGCTTTGTCGCCACCTCCGTGGCGCTGCTGATCGGCGTCACCTGGGGAGCTATCGCCGGCTACGTGGGCGGCCGCACAGACGCCGTTATGATGCGCCTGGTAGACATCATGTACGCCCTGCCCTTCATGATCTTCATCGTTCTGCTTATGGTGGTCTTCGGCCGCAACATCCTGCTGCTGTTCCTCGCCATTGGCGCGGTGGAATGGCTGACCATGGCCCGGATCATGCGCGGTCAGGTGCAGCAGTTACGCCAACAGGAATTCGTGGAGGCGGCCATCTCCCTGGGGCTCAGCCCCGGTACGATTATCCGCCGCCACATGATTCCCAATGCCCTGGGCCCGATTATCGTGTACACCACGCTGACCATTCCCTCGGTCATGCTGCTGGAAGCCTTCCTGTCCTTCCTCGGCCTGGGTATCCAGCCGCCCCAGACCTCCTGGGGCCTGTTGATCTCCTACGGCGCCGAAACCATGGAAGAGTACCCCTGGCTGCTGATCTTCCCCGGCCTGGCCCTCACCATTACCCTGTTTTCACTCAATTTCCTCGGTGACGGCCTGCGGGACGCCCTGGACGTGCGGAGGAGCAAAGACTGATGAGCCTCTTAGAAGTTAAAAACCTGGGTGTCAGCTTTGTCACCCGCATGGGCACCAACAAGGCGGTGGATGGTATTTCCTTCAGCGTCGACACCGGCAAGATCACCGCCATCATCGGCGAGTCAGGGTCCGGTAAATCCGTGTCCTGCTACTCCATGCTGGGCCTGGTGCCTATGCCCCCTGGCCGTATCGACAGCGGTGAAGCGCTGTTCGAAGGCCAGGACCTGCTCAGAATGAGTGAGGCCGAGCTGCGCGAAATTCGCGGCCGCGACATCGCCATGATTTTCCAGGACCCTATGACCTGCCTGAACCCGTTCATGACCGTGGGCAAGCAGTTGATGGAGCCACTGCTGTACCACAAGGACGTCAGCAAGGAAGAGGCCCGCAAGCGCGCCCTGGAACTGCTGGAGGAAGTGGGCATCCGCGACCCGGAAACCACCTTCGACAACTTCCCGCACCAGTTCTCAGGCGGCATGCGTCAGCGAGTTATGATTGCCATGGCGCTGATCAATGAGCCCAAGCTGCTGATCGCCGACGAACCGACCACCGCACTGGATGTCACCATCCAGGCGCAGATTCTGAAGTTGATTGCCGAGCTGCAGCAAAAGCGCGATATCGGCGTGATCTTCATCTCACACGACCTGGCGGTAGTCGCCGACATCGCCGACCAGATCGTGGTGATGCAGCAGGGCAAGATTGTGGAAGGTGGTGACTCCAACCACATCTTCAATAATGCCGAGCACCCGTATACCCGCAAGTTGCTGGAAGCGATTCCTCACGGCAGCAAGGCGCCCATGGAAGCGGAGCCGGAAACCCTGATCGAGGTAAAAAACCTGCGCACCTGGTTTGACCAGGGCAAGGACAAGGAGCCGGTCAAAGCCGTCAACGACGTTAGCTTCGATATCAAGCGCGGTGAAGTGCTGGGCCTGGTGGGCGAATCCGGTTCCGGCAAATCCACCATCGGCCGCTCCATCCTGCGCCTGGTGCCCGTCACCGGCGGCAGCGTGAACTTTGACGGCACCGAAGTGAGCGGCCTCGAGGGCAACGAGCTCAAAAACTTCCGTCGCCGCATGCAGATGATCTTTCAGGATCCGTTTGCCTCGCTGAACCCACGCATGACGGTGTTTGATACCCTGGCCGAGCCCCTGCTGCTGCATGGCATCGAGACCAAGAAATCAGTCACCAGCGGTGTACTGAAACTGATGGACGACGTGGGCCTGGCACGCAACTTTGTGCGCAAGTACCCTCACGAGTTCTCCGGCGGCCAGCGCCAGCGAATCGCCATCGGTCGCGCCCTGGCGACACGCCCGGAGTTTATCGTGGCAGACGAGCCGGTATCAGCCCTGGACGTGACCATTCAGGCGCAAATCCTCGACCTGATGCAGGACCTGGGCAAGGAGTACGGCCTGACCATGCTGTTTGTGTCGCACGACCTGGCGGTGGTACGCCACCTGGCGGACCGTATCCTGGTGCTGTACAAGGGTGAGCTGGTGGAACAAGGCACCGGCGACGACCTGTTCGAACGCCCCCAGCAGGACTACACCCGCCAGCTGCTCAGCTCCATTCCCGGCCGGTCACTACTGGACTGAGAACATGAGCAGTCTGGACGTACCCACAGAACTCCAGCGCGGGGGCCGGGTCGGTCACAGCGATGACAACCTGGCTTCCAGCCTGTGGCTACTGGATCGTGTTGCGCAGCTCTCCGGCCGGGAAAACCTGGCCGGTGCCGCAGTGCTGGACATGGGCTGTGGTAACAAGTTTACCCAGACCATTCTGCGCGAGAACATCGCTATCGGCAGCTACACTGGCATCGATGTCTACCGGGACTTGATCGAGTACTTGCAATCCTCGGTGGACGATCCGCGCCTTGAGTATCAGCACGTGGATATTCACAACGCAATGTACAACACCGAGGGCAAACCGCTGTCTGAGCTGACTGGCCTCAATGTGCCCGACGCTCACTTTGACATCGTCTGCCTGTTCTCGGTGTTCACCCACCTGGCGCCCCACGACTATCCGGCCATGCTGAAACTGCTGCGACCCTACATCAAACCCGATGGTGTACTGGTATTCAGCTTGTTCATCAATGAAGTGGCGGCCAATGGCCAGGGGTATATTGCGGGCGTTCACGATCAGTTGACCGCAGGCCTTACGGAAGAGCAGAAAGCGGCACCGATCCCGGCGTTTGTGGATATGGATCCGGCACAACCGCTCAAGTGGGCCGTATACTCCCGGGAATACGCCCACGAATTGTTGGAGGGCACGGGCTGGGAGAAACGTAGCCTGGAACTACCGGTAGATCCTTACGTTCAGCACCACTTTGTGTGCAGCCCCGCCTAACCTTTCTTCTTGAGCCAGCTTTTCACGTTGTAAACGCCGGTCACGTGGCGCACTTGTGCGGTATCAGTAAACGCACGCTGGTTCGACGCCTGGCTGAACTGGGAACAACCCTCAAGCAGGAACTGGATCAATTACGCCAGCAACAGGCTCAGGACATGTTGACGGTAGGGGCAACCGGTATCGCCCAGATTGGAGAAAAGCTGGGCTACCCTGACCCCACGGTGTTTACCCGCGCGTTCAAACGGTGGACAGGAACCACCCCGCGAGAATTTCGCGAGGCCATTCAACGGGACAGCACCCAGCGATAACCCCTGCCCCGCTCGGTGACGATACAGCCGAAATCCGCGTCGCAGCGGACAAAGGCCTTACGGATAGATTTCACGTGGGCGGCAATGGTGTTGGGCGCCACCACGATATTGGCGGCCTTCATCAGTTCGCGGTGGCTGCGCACCTCGCCGGGATGGCTGGACAGTTCACGCACCATCCAGAAGTGGGTTAGCGGCAGGTCAACCTGCATCCCATTCCAGAACGCCGTGGCATACACCTCGTCGAGTTCCAGTCCGGCGCTCGGCTGTGCGTTGGATACAGGGCCGGCATTGCGCACTGCCTCCATGCGCCTGATCAGGGCCTCGATACGAACAACCAGATACTCGATCGAAGCATCCTTGCTAATGTAGTCATCAGCCCCCAGCCGCAGCCCCGAGATACGATCGATCTCGCCCGTGCGATGGGTGAGGAAAATGATGGGGACGTCGCTAGAAAGCCGCCGCAACTCAGCACAAACCTGATACCCGGCGTCGCGATCATCGGCATGGGCGACATCAAGCAGTGCCAGGTCGGGCAATTGCTGACGCAGCCCGGCAATCGCCGCATCCACGCTAGAATATGCAGCAACGACAAAACCTTCCTGGCGCAATGCGCTGACATAGCGATTACGCGTGACATCGTCATGTTCGACATAGGCAATCGTTCGCGCCATGCCTCCCCCGGTGCTAAATCCTGTTACTCATCATGGTATACGACAAATCATAATTCTTCATAGTTCTCCACACACGCTCACAGCCACTGGCGTAGGATTTACCTGCGGCTGCCACACGGCTACCTCTTAAGGGATAAATACAAAGGTCTACGGATGAGAAGCGAAAATATGGTTATTGAAACAGCACTGTGTGTGCTCTGCGCATGCCTGTTTGTAGCCGCTGCAAGCTCCGCGCACAGTGCCGAACGCGACAGTGTGTATCTGGAGACATGCCGAGCCGATGTGGAGAAACACTATAGCGAGCAGCGCGATCTGACCTTCGTAAATGAAGCGCAGCGCCATGGACGGCGCTCAGCTGACGCTATCTGCAAAGAAAGACAGCAACAACGCAGAATTCGTCAACTGCTGGGTGCCCCACGACCGCAGCCATACTGAATTCGCATCGAATAGTCAGCGAGTCGCCACCACCGTTTCCCCTGCGCCCATCGTCAAATAACCGTCTTTAAGTAGGAGTGGTTTTACCTGGCCAGCGACGGCCTCTTACGACTGTCGCCATTCACTGCTATGGTTTCGGAACACCCTGACACCGGATTCCGAGCCGCCATGAATATCGATCATTCCCGCATCAGCGACATCATCCGCCAGGCCGCCCACGAGCAAGTACTTCCCTTGTGGCAAAACCTGCAGCAGGACCAGATCGAAGAAAAGCAACGCGGCGATTACGTCACCGTCGCGGACAAAGCCAGTGAAGCGTTCCTCACACCCGCATTGGAAGCTGTATTACCCGGCTCATTGGTCATCGGCGAAGAGGCCGCGCACGACGACCCGACACTGATGCAGCGACTGACATCTGAACAGCCTGTGTGGGTCATCGATCCGGTGGACGGTACGGCAAACTTTGCGGCAGGAGAAACACCGTTTGCGGTGATGGTGTGCATCGTCCAGCAAGGCCAGACGCTCGCCGGCTGGATTTACGACCCGGTTGAAGAGACCCTGCTGCAGGCTGAACGCGGTGCCGGCGCCTTTCTGGACGACGAGCGCCTGACGTTCGGGGAACCGTCGGGCGTAGCCGGCGATATTCACGGCGCACTTTCCACGAAATATCTGCCCGAAGAAATGCGCCCCTATGCCATGCGCGGCGCAGGCCATCTCGGCAATACCCGTGCCAGTGGCTGCGCCGCCTACGACTACCGCGCCATGGCCCGCGGCGACTACAGTTTCAGCTTTTACTATCGCACCATTATCTGGGATCACGCGCCAGGAGCGCTGGTGGTAGAAGAAATGGGCGGCGTGGTGGCGCGGTACGACGGATCGCCATATCAGCCGGCATCCGATGCCACCGGCCTGATCTGTGCCAGCGATCCGGATACCTGGCAGACCGTGCGCCGGCTATTAGTCGAGCGCTAGTTCACTACCAGGCGGCTACCGTGCCGTCTTTACGCATCTCCGTGGCACCGGCGTAGCTGCCGTTTTCACGGTCCACGTAAATCGCCTGATAGCCGCCAAAGCGCACACCGCTACTGTCAACTTCCACCTTATGGCCCATGGCCTCCAGGCGCTTAATCGTCTCGACGGCGACACCGGGCTCTACATACAGCGTACCCAGTGGATCGCCATCGATACCGGTCGTCTCGCTACCGCCATCGTGCAGGAAGCGCGCAGCATCGCCGGCCTCCTGTACGTTCATGCCGAAGTCGAGCATGTTAACCAGTATCTGCACATGACCCTGGGGCTGCATGGAACCTCCCATCAAGCCGTAGCTCATGACTGGCTGTCCGTCTTTCATCAGCATGGCAGGAATAATGGTATGGAATGGGCGCTTACCCGGCGCATAGACATTGGGATGGCCGGGTTCCAGCGAAAACAGTTCGCCGCGATCCTGGAACATAAAGCCGAGCCCGTCCGGCACCATGCCCGACCCCATGCCCCGATAGTTGGACTGGATCAGGGACACCAGCATGCCGTTCTCATCGGCCACGGTCAGATACGTGGTATCGCCCTCGCCCTCGAGCTTTGGTTCACCCGGGCCAAACTCCGGTGACGCCTGTTCTGGGTCAATCAACGCAAAGCGCTCACGACCGTAGGCATCGGAGAGCAAGCCCTCCAGAGGAATGTCGGCGAAGGCCGGGTCAGCGTAATAGCGAGCGACATCCTCAAACGCCAGGCGCTTGGCTTCCACCATATAGTGGAAAACCTCGGCGGAGCCGCGCTCCCACTGAGTGAGGTCCACATTCTTGAGAATGCTCAGCATCTGCAAGGCGGCGAAGCCCTGGCCATTGGGCGGCAGTTCATACAGTTCATAGCCCCGGTATTCGACGCTGCCCGGCTCAACCCACTCACCCTCGTGCTGAACAAAATCCTCGTAGGCAAGGCCACCCTCCATGGACTCGAAATAATCGGCCATTTCTCGCGCCAGGCGACCCTTATAGAATGCATCACGGCCATCCAGCGCAATCGCTTCGAGCGTGTCACCCAGGTCCTTGTTGGTCACCACGCTACCTGCGGCCGGCGCCTCGCCACCCTTGAACCAGGTATCGCGAATATTGGCCAGATGCGGGGTGCCCGCATATTTTTTCTCGAAGAAATTCCAGCTGCGATCAAAGTAGTAGGCGATAACCGGGGTGACGGGAAAGCCCCCGCGCGCATAGTCGATCGTGGGTGCCAGTACCTGATTCATGGGTAGGCTGCCAAAGCGCGCATGAATTGCAAACCAACCGTCGACCGTGCCGGGCACTGACACCGGTAGCGGCCCGTGGGAGGGAATACCCTGATGATCTTCAGGCAGCTCGCCGCGGGCCTTCATGGCGGCAATGCGCTGCTTGAGTTGTTCGAGGCTCTGTCCCTGCGGGGAGCGGCCCGAGCCATTGTAGCCATAGAGCTTTTGGGTATCGGGATCCCACAGCAGGACAAAAATATCACCGCCAATACCGTTGCCGGTGGGTTCCATCAGACCCAGTGCCGCGTTGGCCGCAATGGCCGCATCAACGGCATTGCCGCCCTGCTTGAGCACATCGAGCGCTACCTGGGATGCCAGCGGATGGGCAGTGGCGGCCATTCCGCGGGTCCCGTACACGGGGCTGCGCGACCAGATTTCCCCGACCGGCCGGCCGCCGGCTCCGAGCTCAGTGCTCACAGCGCTGCTCTGGGGGGATGTTGTCTGCACGGCACAGGCAGACAGCAGTATCGGTGTGACTACAGACAGGGCTAATTTGCATAGTGTGTTCATCCGCTCTCGCCGCTTATATCGCAATGGAGAGCAGATCATAGCCCAGATCAGGGTATCACTGACAGACGGCGGCAATCTCCCCGCGCAATGCGGTCAGCAACTCGACATCTGGTTGGTACACCACCGGTGAAATACGCTCGACCTGACCACCGAAGCGGTCTTTGATCTTGGCGGCCACTTCGGCGGGGCTGCCCACCACCGCAAAGGTGTTGAGAATGTCGTCATCGATCAGGTCATTGAGCTCAGCCCACTTCCCTTCGCGCATCAGGGTATTGGCGTCATGCTGCAAGGACTCCCAACCGTGGCACTCCAGCACCGGCAGATAAGCGGGCGTAGAAGCATAGAAAGCGATCTGGTTGCGCGCTGCCGCGACAGCGGCCTGCATACTCTCTTCATCCAGGCCCGTGGCGGTAATCACCTGGGCCGAGACCTGGTAGCCCTCGCGCGATTTGCCAGCCTTGTCCAGCCCGCGCTGAATGGCCGCTAGCGACAGGGATTGCATGGATTCAGCGGTATTAAAGGGGTGCAGGAAATAACCGTCACCTACCTCCGCCGCAACTTCAGTCATCACAGGCCCCACACCCGCGATAAAAATCGGCGGCGGTCCATACTCATTGGATTGGGGGGCAAACACCGGTGACATCAACGTGTGCTGGTAAAACTCACCTTCAAAACGGAGCTTCTCGCCGGTTTGCCAGCAATCCCAGATCGTGCGAATAGCCTGCACCATCTCCCGCATGCGCGAAGCCGGCTTGCTCCAGGGCATAGAGAAGCGGCGCTCAATATGCGCCTTCACCTGGGCACCCAGGCCGAGGATAAATCGGCCCCGAGACAGGTTTTGCAGATCGTTACCCAGATAGGCCAGGTTCATGGGGTTACGCGAGAACGCCACGGCGATGGATGTCATTAATTCCATGCGCTGGCTGTTCATAGCAGCCGCCGCCACGGTGATAAACGGGTCCGACTGGCCTTCAAAGGTATAGGCACCGTCAAAGCCGGCATCGTCCAGCTGCTGGGCCATACCGGCGACACGGGCCGGATCGAACATGAGTGAACTGTCTATTTTCACGATGGATCTCCTAGTGGGCTCCAGTATCCCTGTTCATGTCACCTAGGACAGCACCGCGAGGGGACAATTTTCGTTGGCATTCGCAGTCAGCCTGAGCGCAAAGGACAGGCCTGTTTGGGCGGCAGGGTCATTGTCGGCGGTTGATCGATTGTGGCATTTTCTATGCTTGACCGCCCTACCGGGTAATCGATGAATACAGGACCCCTGAGATGAATCCGAGCGAACTCTACCAACCCCCGCTGATGCCCCACTTGCTGGTGGAAGGCCTGAACCGTTACAACGACGAACCCTGTCTGTATCTGGGGGATACCGTAGCCTCCTATAAGGATGTGCGCGAAAGCACCAGCCAGATGGTTCAGGCGCTGCAATCCCAGGGCCTGGGCGTGGGCAGCCGTGTGGCTATCATCTCCGCGAATCGACCCGAGGTACTGTCCAATATTGCCGCGATGCAGCTTACGGGCTGTATTGGCACACCGCTCCACCCCCTTGGTGCTCTGGACGACCATATCTATATTCTCGAGGCCGCCGAAATTGAGGCGCTGGTCTTTGACCCCAGCGTGTTCTCCGAGATCGCCGGCGCCCTCAAAGCACGTTTCCCCGACCTGAAACTGCTGGGCTTTGGCCCCAACGAGGTGGGCGAGGACTACATGGCGCTGGCAGCGCAATTTGAGCCCGAGCCACTGGAAGTACCCGACATTGGCCCCGAGAGCCTGGCGTCGGTCAACTTCACCGGCGGCACCACCGGCAAACCCAAGGGCGTGATGAGCCCACATCGGGTCAGCGCCTATATGACCCAGGTTCAATTGGCCGAGTGGGAGTTTCCCGAAGAAGTGCGCATGCTGTTCGCCACACCCCTGTCACACGCAGCGGCTGCATTCTTTGTGCCTATCCTGCAAAAGGGCGGTGCCTTCTACGTCATGCAGGGCTTCGATATCGACGAGTTCTACAACATGGTCAAGGAGCATCAGATCACCTGTACGTTCCTCGTCCCTGTCATGCTCTACTTCATCATGGACTCGCCGCGCGCTACCGACGGCTCCATGGACAGCATGGAGACCATCTTTTACGGCGCCTCGCCCATGAGCCCGGCGCGCCTGCAGGAAGGCCTGGAGAAATGGGGGCAGATCTTCTACCAGTGCTTTGGTCAATCCGAATGCCCTATGGTGATCTCCAACATGTCTCGCAAGGATCACGATCTGGCCAAGCCCGAGCGCCTGAGCTCCGCCGGCCGGCCCACACCCTGGGTGCAGTTGGCACTTCTCGATCAGGACGGTAATCGCGTGCCCGAGGGTGAACCCGGTGAAATCTGCGTGCGCGGACCTCTGGTCATGGCAGGCTATAAAGATATGCCGGAGCAGACCGCCGAAGCCTTCGAAGGTAACTGGCTGCATACCGGCGACGTCGGTAAGTTCGACGACGAGGGCTTCCTGTACATCGTCGACCGGACCAAGGATATGATCGTCACCGGCGGCTTCAATGTGTTCCCCCGCGAGGTCGAGGATGTGCTGGCCACCCACGATGCCGTGGGCCAGGTGGTCGTTGTCGGCGTACCGGATGAACAGTGGGGCGAAGCCGTGAAAGCCGTTATCGTCCTCAAGCCCGGGGCCGAGGCAGGTGACGCGCTCGAAAACGAGCTACAGGCACTGGTCAAAGAGAAGAAGGGCTCGGTGCAATCACCCAAGTCCATCGACTTCGTCGCTGGTATTCCCCTGACACCGGTAGGCAAACCTGATAAAAAGGCAGTTAAAGCACAATACTGGGAAGGCACCGACCGCAGCGTGGGATGATCGACACAGACTCAGCAGAAAGTTATCGCGGCCTCCGCTACCCCTATGGCCGCAAGCCCGAGCTCACCCCAGGTGAGCCAGCCGCTGTTGCACCCGGCGTCTACTGGGTGCGCTTCCCCATGCCAATGTCGCTGGATCACATCAACATCTGGCTGCTCGAAGATGGCGAAGGCTGGACGGTTGTAGACACCTGTCTGGATATCGGCACCTCGCGCCAAATCTGGGAAAACCTGTTCACCGACTTTCTTGCCAACAAGCCGATTACCCGCGTGATCTGTACCCATATGCACCCCGATCACGTGGGCCTGGCCGGCTGGCTGTGCGAACGTTTCGGCTGCGAGCTGTGGATGTCCCGGGAAGAGTTCCTGATGTGCCGGGCCATGGCTGCCGACACCGGCCGCCCCGCGCCCGATGTGGCGCTGCGCTTTTACCACGCTGCAGGCTGGGACGAAGAGGCACTGGAGCACTACAAGCAAAAGTTCGGCAACTTCGGCCGCGCCATCTACACCCTGCCGGACAGCTTTCACCGCCTGACCGACCGCGAGACCATTACCATTGGCGACCACTATTGGCAGGTGATTGTGGGACGCGGGCATTCACCCGAGCACGTCGCGCTGTACTGCCCCGGACTCAAGCTACTCATCTCGGGTGATCAAGTGTTGCCCCGCATTTCGCCGAATGTCAGCGTGTACCCCACCGAACCCGCGGGCGATCCGCTCAAGGAATGGCTGCGGACCCAGGCGATTATTCGCGACATACTGCCCGACGACCTGCTGGTATTGCCAGCCCACGAGGCTCCCTTCCACGGCCTGTACGTGCGCCTGAGCCAGATTATCGAGACCCACAAGCACGACCTGGTGAAACTGTTTAATTTCCTCGACAAGCCCCTGCGTGCGGTAGATTGCTTCCCGGCGCTGTTTCGGCGGGAGATCAACGCGGGCAATATTTCCCTCGCCACCGGCGAAACCATTGCCCACCTCAACTGCCTGCTGGGCCGCCATCGTATTACCCGTACTCGCGACGAACACGGGGTGGAATGGTACGAGCAAATCCCGGAAACCGCAGATTTCGAAGACGAGTAGCCGGGCCCCGGCTACCCGCCCTTGCAGCGCTGTCAGGCCGCCTTGCGGAAGTCGTCGAGGTCCGGTTCCTCCAACTCTTTGACCCACTGCTTCCAGCTGTAGGGCCACATCGCAGGATCACCGTCGGCATCCAGGTACCAGCTCTGGCAGCCACCCACCCAGACCGTATTCCCCATCCCCTCGCGCAGGTAATCGTTAAAGCGCTGCTTGGCTTCCTCAGTGGCCTCCACCTGATCCAGCTTGCCGGCGCGCCACTGGTCAATCAGCTTCAGCACGTAGTTGGTCTGCACCTCGCTCATGGCAATGACTGAGTAATTACCAATCGGCGTATTTGGCCCCAGCATCAGGAAAAAATTCGGGAAGCCTGGCAGACACACAGAGCGATACGCCTGCACCTTACGTTCCCAGACCTGGTCGATAGAGACACCGTCGCGACCGCGCAAATCCATGGGCCGCATGAAATTGAACGGGCTGAAACCCGTGGCAAGAATGAGCACATCCACCTCGTGGAGCTGACCGTCGGCAGTGACAACACCGCCCTCTTCTATACGCTCGATGCCTGCCGTTTCCAGCAGCACATTGTCGCGCTGCACAGCCTCGTAGAAGGTGCTGTTAATAATGAGTCGTTTACAGCCCACCGGGTAATCGGGCGTGAGCTTGGCGCGCAGCTCGGGGTCACGGACACTCTTGCGCAGATTGCGCTTTGCCGCCCAGCTCATCAGGGCCAGGGGAATCTTTTTGCCGGTCACTGCCTTGCTAAAGGTATTGCGCAGGGCCATGGCGTAGCGGCGGCTGAGTGCGCTGAGCTTATCCTGGCGGCCGCGCAACCCGGCCTTGTCCTTCTCGGTATACTGCTGGTCGGGCACGTCCACAATCCACTGCGGAGTGCGTTGGAAAATGGTCAGCTGGCCACAGCGCTCAGCAATATTGCCAATTACCTGACAGGCAGTGGAGCCGGTACCGATGATTCCCACACGCTTGCCGGCCAGGTCGACATCGTGGTTCCAGCGTGCGGTATGCCACATCTCGCCCTGATAGCGGTCCAGTCCCTCGATATCGGGATAGGCCGGATGATGCAGAATACCGGTAGCGGCCACCACGAAGTCGACCGTCAGTTCGGCACCCTTGCTGGTGTGCAGCTGCCACTGACCGTCCACATGATGACAACGCTCCAGAGCTTCACCAAAGCGAATCTGTTCATCGATCCCATATTCCTGGGCCACCTGTTTGAAGTAGGTGTGGATCTCAGCCCCCCGGGCAAAGCGATGGCTCCATTCAGGATTACCCCGGAAGCTGTAGGTATACATATGCGACGGAACGTCACAGGCCACCCCCGGATAGGTATTCTCACGCCAGGTGCCCCCCAGCTCGTCCGCCTTCTCGAGCACGACGATGTCGTCGATACCCGCCTCGCGCAGCTTGATCGCCGCAAGGATGCCGGTCATACCGGCGCCGATAATCGCCACGGATGGATTGCGTAAAGTATTGGCTGACATGAGTTGATCTCTCCTATTCGACCAGCACATGGTAGCGCTGGAACGGAAACAGCCCATCTGGATGCGGGACAAAAACTTATGAAATTCGGTCAATCGCCGTATGCCCGGCGCCTCTCTATCCGCAACAGATAGAGACAATATTTTTAAATTTCAATTAGTTACAATGACCTGACACAGCGGGGCAGAGCAAGTCTACCAGGGAACCCAGCGGCGCATGCAATCGTCGCCCCGGGTGTCAGCAGTCACTAAGCGGAACTTCGCTGCGCCAGCGATCGCACCTGCTCGGCCACGGACTTGTTCCTGCCCGCATCACCTCTCGGCAACGCGCTGTGCTCGGTACGCTCACGCAACCATTCCATTGCCGTGTCGGGAATAGCGAGAAGATCGCTTTCGTTGCGCACGGCGAAGGCATCGTGGGCCTCAATATCTTCACTGATAGAAAAGCCGACACGCTTTTCGAATCTCCGCACGCCCCACTTGGGTGTGCCGCATAGTTCGCTGTAGAGATCACTGTGAAAGCGCAGCGGCGGACCAGCAAGATGGGCAAGCTGCGCGACGATATCCTTATCCCCTGGCTGGGGCTTTGGATATTCTCTGCGATAAGCATAGAGCAGCTGTATGGCAGGTAGCGAGAGGCTGTTATTGTCTTGCACCGCCGCTTCCAGGGGCGGTTGTTCACCGACGGCCTGCATAAAGTGACGAACCACATCACCGCCGGGAAACTCATCACGGGCATATCGAAAGACCCGGATATTGTCCTGCCCAAAGGCATTGTCCAACATCTCAACGCGCCCGGCGTAGCCAAGTGAAAACCGGTCCTCCAGGCTCGACATGCGCCGCTTCAACCGCTCCTGGAAGGCACTTTCAATCCGCGACTTCAGGGGCCGAAAATAAATCAGCACCTCGATTTCGTCGAAGTATTCTCGAAAGTAATCGTGCACATCCTGTAGCTCGGCCGCCATCAGCGTCGACAGTGATTCGGCCGACAGAATGGCATTGCCCCCATCGAGACTGGTCAGGCGATCCGCCAGGCCAGCGCGCGCCTGACGCTTCAGCTGCTCTAGTTCTGCAGCGGCAAGATCCCGATGCCGATACACCGAGGAATTGCCCAGGTCATGCGCAAAGGCCTGCAACATCCACAGCGATGAATTGGGTCTATCACCCCGGAAAAGGTAGCGCGCAGCCAATTGCTCACGGTGCCGATACAAACAATTTTGAATGGCCGAAGTACCCGTCTTGTGGGTACCCAGATGAAGCGCTAGTCGAGTTCCAGCCAATGATTACATCCTTGTTCAGTCGATCTCTGGAGACGACTGCAGGTGAGTCATCGCGGCCTGAGTGGGCAGCTTACTGGAGAGCAACCCGGATGTCAGCGGTGGTAGTACACTTCAGGACTATCACTGCCGCAGCCCGAAGCACGCGCTCCAGAACGCGCACCTGGCGATTAAAACTTATGAATAACGGCCAATTCATGGTATTTTGCGCCCCATAGCCCCAAACGAGGCCGCCCGCATCACATCTATGTCGAACAAGAGCGATACCAGCCACCACATCAAGGCCCTGCCGATTGCGCTGCAGGCGATGGCCAATATGGGCTTTGCCGCGGAAGATTGCCTGGCCGGCACCGGTATCAGCCCCGCCGACCTGGCCCGGGACAGCGCCAACACGCCCTTCACGCTGGAACAGGAATTTCACTTTCACCGCAATCTGCTTAGCCTCACCGGCAACCCGATGCTGGGGCTGTTGCTGGGCAAGGACTATCGAGTAGAGAGCTACGGCCTGCTAGGCTACGCCTTTCTCAGCTCGTCCACACTGCGCCACGCCCTGGCCGTCATCCAGAATTTCGGGCCGCTGGCCTTCAGCCCCTTCGACATTGCCTTTCGGGTCGAGGGCAATAAGGGCATTTTAAGCATGCGTCCAGGCCTGACACTGCCAGAAGACCTGTTCACCTTTTATGTCGACCGGGATATTACCGCCGCCATCTATGGTAGCCAGGGCTCGCTGCGCCGGCCGCTGGAACCTTTAGCGGTCAAGCTGATGCATACCGGCTCCGCGCAGCAACAGATTTATGAACGTCACTTCGGCTGCCCGGTATCGTTTGGTTGCCCAGTCTCTGAAGTGCACATGGACGCGGCCCTGCTCGACGAACCCATGCCACTGGGAGATGCAGAAGCCAGCTCCATGGTGCAGCAGCAGTGTCAGTTCTTGCTGTCGCGGGTGAGGGGCGGGGGCAGCCTCGGCGATAAGGTGCGCCAGATTATCGTCTCCCGGCCGGGCTACTTCCCGGACATTGATTTCGTCGCCGAGAAACTCAATACCACCAGTCGCACACTGCGGCGGCGCCTGGCCCGGGAGGACAGCAGCTACCAGGATATCCTGGCCGATGTGCGCTACGAGCTGGCCCGCGAGTACCTGGCCAACTCCACCCTGCCGCTGGATGAAATTTCCGTGTTACTGGGGTATAGCGCACCGGGCAATTTCAGCAACGCCTTCAAACGCTGGCACGGCAGCTCGCCCCGCGCCTATCGCCAAGCGGCGAGCAGCTGAGGCGGGGGAAAAATTACCAGAGGCAGGCCAGGGCGATTCCTGTTATCATCTGCCACCTCTCCAGCAGCGCCCAGAAAGCTGCGGACTAGATCACCGCTATTTGGATTTCTGCGCCCGCAGAAATCAATGACACACAAACACTTTGCCACTCAGTTTTGAGGAACCACGTGTATGAGTCAGAAGGTCGATTTAGTGATATTTGGTGGCACGGGAGATTTATCTACCCGCAAGCTGCTGCCGGCCCTGTACCAACTTCAACGCCACAACCTGGCGGATCGCCTGGATCGGATCATTGCCACCGGTCGCGGGGAGATGGACTCTGCGAGCTTCATTGAGGAAGCGCGCAACAATCTGCAGACATTTCTACCTGACGGCACCTGGGACGACGCCCAGTGGAGCGCATTCAGCGACCGCCTGGAATACGTCAAGGTAGATGCCGACAACGCCGGCGACTACACCCGGCTGGCCGAATTACTGGCCGCAGGTTCAGCACCCGGCGCGCTCTACTATCTCGCCACTCTGCCTTCCCTGTACGGCGAGATCTGCCGCCAGCTGGACGCCGCAGGTATCGTCGATGATGCCAGTCGCGTGGTACTGGAGAAGCCTCTCGGACACGATCTGGAGTCCTGTCAGGAAATCAATGAGCAGGTCGCCCAGGTCTTTGCCGAAGAGGCGACCTTCCGTATCGATCACTACCTCGGCAAGGAAACCGTGCAAAACCTGTTGGCGCTGCGCTTTGGCAACCAGTTGTTCCACCCCATGTGGAATAACACCTTTGTCAGCAGCGTCCAGATTACCGTCGCCGAGGAGATCGGTGTGGCGGGCCGCGGCAGCTACTACGCAGATACCGGCGCACTGCGCGACATGGTGCAGAACCACCTGTTGCAGGTCTTGTCGCTGGTCGCCATGGAACCGCCCGCGACCCTGAAAGCCACCGATATTCGCGACGAGAAGATGAAGGTGTTGCGCTCGCTGGAGCCGATTACCTCCGCCAACGTCAAGGCGCGCACTGTGCGTGGGCGCTACGCAGCCGGCGCAGTGGGCGGCGAAGCCGTAAAGGGTTTCCTGGAAGAAGATGCCTTTGCCGACGCGGATGACACCGAGACCTTTGTGGCCCTCAAGGCGAACATCAATAACTGGCGCTGGGCGGGTGTGCCGTTCTACCTGCGCACCGGCAAGCGGCTGAGTCGCCGCTATTCGGAGATCGTCATCGAATACCGCCGCCAGTCGTTCTCCCTGTTTGCCAATGATCCGCAGGAGCTGACCAACAAGCTGGTCATCCACCTCCAGCCCGAGGAAAGCATCAGCCTGCACACGGTAAACAAAAAGCCGGGGCTGACCAGCAAATTGAAACTGCAGCCGGTAGAGTTGCACCTCACCGACGAGTCGCAAAACAAAGGCGACAGCTATGACGCCTATGAGCGCCTGCTGCTGGATGCCATTCACGGCGACCAGACCCTGTTCATGCGTCGCGACGAGGTAGAGACCGCCTGGCGCTGGATTGACTCCATTATCGAAGCCTGGGAAGAGAACAGCACGCCCATCAAGTCCTACAACGCCGGCACGATGGGCCCGACAGCCTCTACCGCATTAATGGCAGTAGACGGGGGCAGCTGGCATGAATAACTGGGAGCACTTCGGCGATCGGCCGGCGCTGGATAAGGCTCTGGCAGCGCACATCGCCGGCCTGCTTCAGGCAGACATTGACACACGCGGCCGCGCCAGCCTGGCGCTGTCCGGAGGGTCTACCCCCAAGGGTATGTTTGCCGCCCTGGCGCAGTGTGATATCGCCTGGCAGAACGTCTGTATCACGCTCGTCGACGAACGCTGGGTGGCACCTGACCACGAAGATTCCAACGAACGCCTTGTCCGCGAGCACCTGCTCACAGGGCACGCCGCCGCAGCCACCTTCGTGAGCCTGACTGGCGACGCCGCCAATGCGGCGGATGGCCTGGGCGAGGTCACCGCGCGTTTTAGTGATTTCCCCCTGCCCTTCACCTGTGTGGTTCTGGGTATGGGCGGTGATGGCCACACGGCCTCCTGGTTTCCGAAAGCGAGCAACCTCCAGGCACTGATTGACCCGGCCAACCCGGCGTTGCTGGGAACCTGTGAGCCGGTCACCGCGCCCCATCAGCGCATGACCTTCACACTGCCGGCGGTGCTGGCAGCGGGCAGCATCATCCTGCATATCACCGGCACCGAGAAACGCGACGTGTTGGACGCTGCTGCGGATCAGCACTACCCCATCGCCGCTGTCACCGAACAGCACGACAACCCCGTAACCACCTGGTGGGCCCCCTGATGACAGATTCACGATTAAGCGCCATTACCCAACGCATTGAAGCGCGCAGCGCGGATTCGCGCGCCGCATACCTGGAGCGGATTGCCGGCATGGGCGAGCAGGGACCGCATCGCGGCCAACTTTCCTGCTCCAACCTCGCGCACGGTTTTGCGGCCTGTTCCGAACAGGACAAACAGGCGCTCACCCTGACCGAGTCGGCTAACATCGGCATCGTCAACGCCTACAACGACATGCTGTCGGCTCACCAACCGCTGGGCGAATACCCGGAACTGGTGAAGCGCGCCGCGCACGGCGTGGGCTGCACTGCCCAGGTCGCGGGCGGTGTTCCCGCCATGTGCGACGGCGTGACCCAGGGCACACCTGGCATGGAACTGAGCCTGTTCAGCCGCGACATTATCGCCGGCAGCACTGCCATTGCCCTCTCCCACAACATGTTCGACGGCGCCCTGTGCCTGGGCGTGTGTGACAAGATTGTGCCTGGCCTGCTGATCGGTGCGCTGTCTTTTGGTCACCTGCCGATTATTTTTGCACCGGCAGGCCCCATGACCTCAGGGCTGTCCAACAAGGAAAAAGCCGCTGTGCGCCAACAGTATGCCGAAGGCAAGGTTGGCCGAGATGAGCTGCTCAAGGCGGAGTCCGCTGCCTATCACGGCGAAGGCACCTGCACCTTTTATGGCACGGCCAACAGCAACCAGATGCTGATGGAAGTCATGGGCGTACACATCCCCGGCGCCGCCTTCGAACCACCGGGCACCGAGATGCGCAACGCCTTGACCGTGGCCGCCACCGAGCGCCTGTGCAAGATCACCGCCCTGGGCAACGAGTACACGCCTTTCGGCCACGTGGTCGACGCAAAATGCATCGTCAACGCGATCGTCGCCCTGTTGGCCACCGGTGGCAGCACCAACCACAGCATTCATTGGATTGCGATCGCCCGTGCGGCGGGCATCCTGATCGACTGGCAGGACTTTAACGATCTCTCGGCCATTACCCCGCTGGTGGCCCGGGTCTACCCCAACGGCAGCGCCGACGTGAACCACTTCCATGCCGCCGGTGGCACGGGCTACGTGATCCGCACGCTGCTCGACAACGGCCTGCTCCACGAGGATGTAAAAACCAACTGGGGCGAGGGTCTGCGTCACTACACTCAGGAGCCGCAACTCGACAACGGGCGCCTGACCTATATCAACGGCGTCAGCAGCAGCGCTGATACAGACGTTTTACGCCCGGCGGACGATGCGTTTTCCGCCGAAGGCGGCCTGCGTCTGATGGAGGGCAACCTCGGTCGCAGCGTGATCAAGATCTCCGCTGTCGCCCCTGAGCACCAGGTGGTCGAAGCACCGGCGGTCGTATTCGACGATCAGACCGAACTCGCCGCAGCCTTCGATGCGGGCGAACTGGAAAAAGATTTCATCGCGGTCGTTCGCTTCCAGGGCCCGGCCGCCAATGGCATGCCCGAACTGCACAAGCTGACGCCTTTCCTGGGCATCCTGCAAGACCGGGGGTTCAAGGTCGCACTGGTGACCGACGGGCGCATGTCAGGCGCATCCGGCAAAGTTCCGGCGGCAATTCACCTGACACCGGAAGCGTTGTCGGGCGGCCCCATCGCCAAGGTCAGAACGGACGACCTGCTACGCCTGGACGCCACCACTGGTGAGCTGCAATGCCTGGTTGATGCCGGGGAGTGGAACAGCCGCGAGGCGGCTGTGCGAACGGGTGATGCCAGTGAACAGGGTACCGGCCGTGAGTTATTTGCGCATATGCGCCGGGCCGTCAGCGAAGCGGAATCCGGCGCAACGGTATTCTAGGGGTCAGGTCAGGCGGGTTGCTCGCTGATCTTGTGCAGAATATCCAACGCCGCCTGCTTATCGAGCAAGCGGGGTACGGGGTAGCCGAGACATTCATCGGCGGCCTGTTGCGCCAATTGATCAAAGTCCTCCTGACGCAGCAGTTCAGACTGGTCGGGAATACCTACCGTGGTGCGCAGATCGCGCACCGCTGCAATAAACTTGTGTGAAAGCTGAGAAGCAGGTTCGCCCTCTTCACCCACGCCAATCGCAATGGCCAGTTCAGCCAGACTTTGCTCAGCCTCCTCACGGCAGAACTCGAGCACGTGGGGCAGTATCAACGCATTCGCCAGACCATGAGGAATGCCATACTTGCCGCCAATCTGGTGCGCCAGGGCGTGAACACTGCCTACGAACACCTGATTAATCGCCATTCCCCCATAGTAGGCGGCCATGGCCATGCTCTCCCGGGCCTTGAGATCTTCGCCGTGCACTACCGCGCTGGGCAGGTGCTCAAACACCAGCTTCACCGCGGCACGGGAATCGGCGATCCGGTTACCCCGCTCCCAGACACCGATATAGGCCTCAATAGCGTGGGTGAGTGCATCCATGCCGGTGGCCGCAGTAATGTGGGGCGGCAGACCCTGCATCAGCGAAGCGTCCAGCGCGGTAGCCTTGGGCAGCATGGTGTCACCGGACATCACACTCTTGGTCAGAGTCGCACTGTCTTTGACAACTGCCCCGGCGGTACCCTCAGACCCGGTTCCGGCGGTGGTCGGGATAGCGTAAACAGGCAGGCCGTCGTGCTTCACCTTGCCCAGACCTTCCCAGTTGTGGGGGTCTTCATCGGATGTCGCGCGCACCGCCATGACCTTGGCGCAATCCATGACTGAGCCGCCACCAATGGCCAGCAGCACGTCACAGTTGTCTTGCTTGAGAATCGCCAGACCCGCGTCGACCTGCTCATAGGTAGGGTCGGGCAGCACACCGTCAAACCAGCTTATGGCCACACCCGCATCCACCAGGCCGGCGACGGCCTGCTCCGACACACCGAGCTCTCGCAGCGGTTTGTCGGTGACTACCAGCACCCGTCGCGGTCCCAGCGTGGCGATGTGGTTGCACAACTGGCGACTACTACCCGCACCGACAAAGGCCACATGGGTAGAGCCGGGCATGAACGGCGTGAGCATGCGCAGGAATAAAAGATTGAATTTGAAACGAAGTCGATCGAGCATGACGGCGATAAGTCCTGTTATGTTTTGGCACTGCCCTGCAGTCTAGCAGCAACTCAGGTTGGCGTTGAATGCCCTACTCGCGCTGCAATCGCAATGTCTGCTGCACCAGACCGATAGCATCGGCACACAACTGCTCGCGACTGTCGAAACGCTCGCGCCAGATATGCGCTGAATCCGCATCGCCGGGGGCGGCAACCCCCAGCGCCTGGACCACCAGCCAGCCGTAGTAGTCGAGGAAATCCAGAGTGGCAAACGTCTCGTGCCACTGCACCTGGCCGCGGCCCAACTCCCCGCGGTGGCTCTCGCTGAGATGCACCATCAGCAGTCGTTCACCCGCTGCAGGCAGCGCCCTGGCGGGGTTGAACTCTTCCAGATGGGCGTGGAATGTGTTGTACAGCACCCCGACATTATCGAGGTCGATTTCCCGGCACATCCGCGCCGCTTCCGCTGCAGTATTGACCAGATGGGCATCGAATCGGCTCTGGAATTCCAGGCCGAGTTTCACGCCATACCCGGCGGCGTGCTCACCCACCTCTCGCAGACAGCGGCGACTCCAGTCCCATTCCCGATCGGTGGGCGGCACGCCACTGAGCTGCCCCTGGGCCTGGAACAGACCGCCACACAGGACCTCGCTGCCAAGCTCCACAGCTTCATCCACGCGCTGCTTCAGATAATCGACGGCGCGCTTGCGCACCCGTTCAGAAGCATCGATCGGATTGAATTCGGCAGGGATAATCGTCGTGGCCAGGGGAACCAGATCGAGGTCTGTCAGTGCCACGCGGAGCAGCTTTAATTCTGACAGGCCCTGTCCCGCCAGCGGAACCGCGACGCCTTCATAGCCGAGGAATGCCAGCATTTCCAGTTGGGGCAAGTGCCCCACCCCGATACTGTCTCCCCACAGACGCATGTCTACGCCAATCCGGACCTTCACGCGTGCTCCCCGCTAATAACGATGAGCAAAGAGTAGCGGAAGGCCACCCTGGAGGCGGCCAAAAATAGTGGAAATGTCGCGATTCTCAGAGCGCTGCACGGGGCTTGGGCAGAGACGCCAACACCAGGCCCGCCAGCACCAGCAGCACAAACATCGCTGCCAGAGCCAGGTCGTAGCTGCCGGTCCGATCAAATGCCAGGCCGGCAAGTGGCGGGCCCGCCAGTCCCAGCGGCAGCATCAGTGGCATCTGGGCGCCGTTCACCTGACCGATAATCGAGTTATCGAAGTAGCGACTGTTCAGCCAGGGGTGCACTGGCAGGAACGCGCCGACCCCAAAGCCGGAGCAAGCCAGACCCAGCCACAACATCCAGCCCGAATCAATCAACAGCAAGATCGCAATGCCCGAGACCTGAACCAGCAGAATGCACAGGGCCAGAATGCGCGGCCGATCATGCAGATAGTCAGCGCTGAAGGCCACAAAAAGCTTGCCGCACAATCCGGCAATAGCGCTGGTACCGACCATAAAGCCGACCTGCATCGGGTCCACACCACGACTGATAAACAGCGGCGGGTAGCAAATGGTCGCCAGCACCGAGACGTTAAAGACCAGCGCCACGGCAACACCGACCAGCCAGAATTCACGGCGCCGGTAGATGTCCTTTGGTTTGGAGGGGGTATCAGCAGCGGCAGCGGTGCCGCCGCCAGAAGCCGGGATGAACGCCAGCACCAGAACCCACAACACCACCGCCAGCGAAACGCCCAGTGCCGCCAGCGCGGAACGCCAACCCCATACCTCCAGTCCCGCGCCTACCAGCGGCGGCAATATCGCCGATGCAAGGCTGGTACCCGCAGCGACCAGTGCCAGGGCCTTGCCCTCGTTACCGGCATACAGTTTCACCATCAGGCTGTTGATAACCACCGGCCCATACAGGGTCATCCCAAGGGCAAACAGCGCGAAGCTGAGTCCGGCGAGGATCAGGCTGGGCGCCATACTGGTCAGTACCAGGGCCAGGGCCGCCAGCGTGCACCCCGTGAGAATAATGCGCCGAATCGGCAGCCGGTCGGCAAACCGACCCACAAACGGTGAGGCCAATCCAGGCACCAACATCAGGGCCACCGGGCCTATGTTGACTGTGGCCGCACCCACCCCGAACTCTTCGGACAGGGCGGGCACAAAAAAGCCGTAAACACTCATGAGGCCCGCCCCGAGGCCGAGGCAGGCCATCCCCGCCAGAGCGGGGAGCCAGTTGCGAATACTCACTGAGTCAGAAGCGGATCAGGAGCGTTTGGGGCCGCCGTTTTCACCCGGCCAGCGAGAACCGGAGATGGTATCGGCAAAGGGCAGGAACGCCTCGGCGTCGAGCTCACCGGCCAGTGTGATCTGGCGATCGAGGAAGATGGGCCACCACAGGTGGGCCGACAACTGCTCACGCATGGGCAGCAACGAGGCCAGGGGGTCCCAGGGACTGTCGCGCAGAATCAGTTCACCCTGCACTTCCTCTTTCCAGGCGGTGCCGTACTTGCTCATCACATGTACCACATGCGGTGGGAAGTCGAAGCCAGTGGCCGGACCACCAACGCTCACGGCGCGGGAGTACTTGGTCCACCATTCATTCTGAATCCACTCTGCCTCGCCCTCTACCGGGCCTGTAGACACGCCTTTGAACTCCACGAAGGTGTAGCCCTGGTGTGTGCAACGCGCGGTAACCTGGGGCCCGAGACGATAGTACTCGGTGGTACAGGGATACTTGGGCTGGCCGTTGGTTTCCTGGCTGACAAAAATCGCCGACTCCTGGTCGATACCATAGCCCAGCGTGTACTCACCCGGCGTACCGTTATAGTCCGCGTCCACAGTGGTCACGATGCCGTACTCGGGCTCATCGGGTACCGGGAAGTTGTAGATGGTGAGGTTCACATTCGGGTTGGCACCAGGATCAATACCGGGCGGCAGCAGCTTGGCGATAGCCTCCGGATCGGTCCGGTAGACAATTTTCAGCATGGGCCAATTGACGATATCGCCGGGGTTGCCCTGAGGGGCGCCTGTTTCGTTGCTCATTGTTATTTCTCTCTCGGTTAGCCTAACGCCGCCGGTACCGGCGGCGTCCTGTTCAAAATCATGTCCGCGCGGTCGCGAATTTTCTGGTCGGTTTCCGGGGTGGTTGCCAGTAGCCAGAACGCGTCCTGTTCGAGACCCTGCAAAGCCATAGCAGCCACTTCATCGGGGTGGGTGGTCTGCATTTCGATGCCAAATTCAGCGGCCATGCGCTTCATGTCATCCACGGAAGTAATGCCGGAATCCGGGGCTCCGCCATCCTTCTTGAGATCTTCAGGGCGCACGCGGTCTGAATTGAACAGGCCGGTGTCCACCACATGCGGACCGGGGAACAGCGCGCTGACTTTCACCGGCAGCTGACCCGCCTGACACTGATAGTGCAGGTTCTCGGTGATCGCATGCACAGCGGCTTTACTGGCTGTATAGATCGGGGCATCGGGCAGAACCATATAGGCGCCGTTGCCGGAGCCTGTCACCACAAAGTGCGCCTCCTGACCCGTGGCTACCAGCCGCGGCATGAATGCGCGAATCGAATTGATCACACCCCAGACATTCACGTTCAGGCACCATTCCCAGTCTTTCTCGGAGTAGTCCCACATCGCACCGCCCTCACCCGCGCCGATACCGGCGTTGGCAAATACCAGGTCTAGGCCACCGAGCTTCTCAGTGGCGGCATCGGCCAGGGCGTTCAGGCTATCCAGCGAGGTCACATCACAGCGCTCAACGATAGCTTCAATATTCTCTGCGGCCAGATCGGCGGCCACCTGTTCCATGGCCTTGGCATCGACATCGCCCACGGCCACTTTGGCGCCGCGACGCCCTAGTGCAAATGCCAGTGAACGGCCTACGCCGCTTGCACCGCCAGTTACGACAGCGACTTTACCGCTAAAATCTTTCACCTCAGGCGATCTCCTTCTTGTCTTGTGAGGTCACGTAAAATTGGCGCACCCACTTGCGGAAGGTCACCAGGGGTTTGTCTTCACGGCAGAATACAGGGCGCCGCTTGTGGACCTTGTTGGCCCAGATCGGGTAGTCATCACTGAGCCCGTCGATAATGCCCTGCATGACGTCGTCGCCGGCCAGATCTTCGATCTCCTTGCGCACAATCAGCGTCCAGCGCATGTAGGTATTGTGCTTGTCGATGGGCTGAGGGCTGTTGTACATGATCATTTCAGCGCCAGGGCCGTAGGTATTACGCACCATCGCAAATCCCGGGCTGTAAGTGATCGCATGCAGCTGGCTCGGGAAATCGTTGGTTTCCATGTTGGAGTGCAGGTGCATGGTGCGGCCATCCGGATCGATGGTGACTTCGGATTCGGGGATCGTGCCCTGCTTGTGAACGAAGGCGAAGTGCACCGGGTCACAGGAATTCTCACAGATATCCTGCACGTGAGCCGGCACCAGGTGGTCGGTATAGCGCGGTGTGGTCCAGTTCGGGTCGCCCAGCTCAGGCAGGTCGGGCAATTCCCACTGGGGCGCAGTGTTCTCAGGGTGGAACCAGATATACACCTCGCCATTTTTTTCCTCGGTGTGCCAGGTGCGCAATCGGGCCCGATCGGGGATTTCCTCACAATAAGGAATATGCGAACACTTGCCGTCATCGGCATTGAACTGCCAGCCGTGGAACGGGCAGCGAATGGTTTCGCCAATCACGCGCCCCTCATGCCCAAGGTGCGCCCCCAGGTGCGGGCAATACGCATCCTGAACGGCCGGCTTACCGGAACGGGTGCGGTAAAGCACCAGTTCGCGGTCAAAGGCCTTTACAGCTTTGACTTCGCCAATGGCCAGCTCCTGGGAGCGGGACACGGAGAACCACCCCATGGGAAATTCAGGGGTGGTGTTGGTATGTGATTCACAGGCTTCTACGATGGTCATGATGCTCTCCCGTTGATAGCTCGGGTCAGTTAAAAATGGATGTGTCGGGGCCGATATCGTCGGCCACCTGTTGCAGGCGATCGCGGTCGAGGCCGTAGAAGGCCACGGCGTTTTCGCCAAGAATGTTACGCCCATCGATCTCGGGCAGACCGCTGAATGTTTCGCGGTAGTAGGCATGGGTGTTAGGCCAGGTGCCCTCGGGATGAGGGAAATCGCTGCCCCACATGATTTGTGAAGGGCCAATCGCAGCGCGCTCGTCGAGGTCGTCGCGGCGCACGCAAGACGCGCCAATCCCCACGTTGCGTCGATAGTATTCGCTGGGCGCCATGGATAGGTGACTCTTGAAATCACCCAGCTTGGCTGAGATCTCGCCCTCGTGGTACTGGAAGTCCATGAGCCGCAGCCAGGAAGGCAGCATAAACATAGTGCCTCCTTCTACAATCATCACTTTCAGCCGCGGGAAGCGCTCAAACACGCCCCCCCAGATCATGAACGTGAGCGGACGGTAAAGCCACCACATGACCTCTGACACATATATGCCCATGGCACCAGGGAGCTCACTGCGCTGGTCTTCAGCGGGGAAACCCTTGCCAAAGTACTCAGGATGCGGCGCCGGACCTGAGTGGAAATGTACAATCACGCCCAGGTCCTGGCAGACCTCCCAGAAAGGGTCGTATTTCACGTGATGATAGGCATCATGCTCACCCCACATGGTGGGGATCATGACTGCACGCAAGCCATTGTCTACACACCAGCGCACGGCTTCCACGGCCTGATCCACATCCCACAGTAGCGGAATCGAGGCCACGCCGATGTGCCGCGCAGGGTCGTTTGCGCACAGCTCCGCCAACCAGCGGTTGTGGGCCATGGCCCCCGCCCACTGCAGCTCCGGCACCATGTCCCGGGGAGACAACCCCAGACCGGCACCAAATGGCGGCGTATTTTTCTCGGTTATGCCATCCGGGAAAATGATCTCGGCGGCAATACCGTCACTGGCCAGCATGCGCACCCTCTCGTCGTACTTCCAGGCGCCGGTGAGTTCCTGCTCGATCGGCTCCCGCCAGGCGTCATTAATCTCCTTGATCAGGAACATCGACTCGGATTTCTCGAGCATGTCGATGGTAATGGGCACCGCCATGTCGAGCATGTCGTGATACTTGCTCTCAACATAGGGTTTGTAATCGGCGATCGGGAGGCCGGCGTGGCAGTCCGTAGAGACCACCAATAACTTGTCGGACATGGTCGGTTTCACCTGAAGCTATCGTTGCTCTATATAAAATACATACAAACGCGCAAACTTGCACATTTGTATACAAATTAGTTTAATGCAGAGATCATTGCAACTGCATTACCATATTTTCATGGACACTATCGAAGCCCCGCTGGGGCGCAGGGAAAAACGCAAACAGGAAATTCGCGCCCGTATCGAAGAGGCGGCCTATCGCCTGTTCCAGCAATACGGCATCGAAGACACCAGCATCGAGCAGATCTGCCAGGAGGCAGATGTGGCCCGGCGCACCTTTTACGGCCACTTCACCAACAAGCACGCCCTGCTCGGGGCCCTGGGCATCTCACGCCTGTATGCGCGCGCTGAGCCGATGCTCGCGGAACTGATGGCCGCGCAGCCGACGACCCGGGGCCGCCTGCAGGCCATGATCGACTACATTGAATCCGCCTTTGCGGGCATGAACGACATCGACCGCCAACTGGTGCTGATCGGCCCCACCGCATTTGCCGAGGACCAGGAGACACAGCGAGAACTTGGGGCCTCCGCCATGACCAGCTTCAGCGCATTGATTCGTGCGGGCTACGAACTGGACGACGTGAAACGGGATTTCAGCCCAGAAATGCTCGCTACAACCGTGGTAGGCACACTCAACATGCTCACGATCAACTGGTGCCTGGACAGCCGCTACCCGGTGTTCGCCAAGCTCGAGGAAGCCCGCGGCATGTTCGAGCAGTTGATCTGTAAAGACATTCCCGGCGCCTGATCACGCCATTGTCCCCGGGCACGCCAAGGGCCAAGCTGGACGCTTCATCTAAAGGAGCCAGCTTCACCATGGGACCGCTTGCAGGAATCACTATTATCGAGATCGCCGGAATTGGACCTGCCCCCTTCGCCGCCATGTCGTTGGCCGACATGGGCGCGGAGGTTATTCGCATTGAAAGACCCGGCGGCGGCCTGTTCTCCGACCAGCAGATCAACCCCAAGCTGGATGTGCTCAACCGCGGCAAGCGCTGTATTTGCGTCGATCTCAAGCAACCCGAGGGCGTGGCCACGGTGCTGCGCCTGATTGAACAGGCAGACGGATTATTGGAGGGCAACCGCCCCGGCGTTATGGAACGCCTGGGCCTGGGACCGGACGTGTGCCTGCAGCGCAATCCGCGCCTGGTGTACGGCCGCATGACTGGCTGGGGCCAGGAGGGACCGATGGCCAAAGAGGTCGGCCATGACCTCAACTACGTGGCCCTGTCCGGTGCGCTCCACGGTATGGGACGGGCGGGCGAGAAGCCCGCCATCCCTCTCAACCTGGTGGGCGATTTCGGTGGTGGCGGCATCTTCCTCGCCTATGGCCTGGTCTGCGCACTGCTGGAAGCCAAAACCTCCGGCCAGGGCCAGGTCGTGGACGCGGCAATGATCGACGGCGTCGCCAACCTCATGAGCTCAAGCTTCGCCGCCAACCAGGTGGGCTTCTGGAGCGATGAGCGCGGTACCAATGTGCTCGATTCCGGCGCGCACTTCTACGAGGTTTACGAGACCGGCGACGGCAAATACATCACGATCGGCTCGATTGAACCGCAGTTCTATGCGGCCTTGCTCGAGCGTCTCGGTGATGAAGCTGCCGGCCTGGAGAACCAGTGGGACATGGCCGCCTGGCCCGCTCTGAAAGAGAAACTGAGCGACATCTTCAAGCGCAAGACCCGGGACGAGTGGGATGCCTTTTTCGACGGCGCCGACATCTGCTACGCACCGGTACTGACGATGGCCGAAGTTCGCCATCACCCTCACCACCAGGAGCGGGGCACGTTCATCGACGATGGCGATGTCTGGCAGCCCACCCCGGCACCGCGCTTCAGCCGCACGCCGGGAGCCATCAGCCGCCCACCCGCGCGCAATGGCGAGCACAGCCGGGATATTCTGGCGCAATTCGGTTTTAGCGAAGACGATATAAACAACTCCCTGGCCAGCGGCGCTGTCGTCCAGGCTGAATAACAGGAGCTTTTCTATGGACATGACAGAAGCAGTACACATCGGGGCCGACGAACTGCCCTTTATCGACATCGGCGACGGCAGCCTACTAAAGGTCCTGCAGGTGAAACGCGGCGAAGGCCTGTGGATCATCGAGAATATCTTCCAGGCAGGCTATGAAGTGGAGCAGCACAAGCACACAGGGCCGGTATGGGGCTATACCAGCTCAGGCGCCTGGAAGTACAAGGAATACGACTACGTTAATCGCACAGGCTCGTTCCTGTACGAACCTGCAGGCTCCGTACACACCCTGCAATGCATCGAAGACAATACCCGCGTGTGGTTCCAGATGTACGGCAGTAACATCAATCTGGACGCAGACGGCAACATTACCTCGGTGGTCGACGGCGACATGACCCTGCAGTTCTACCTCGCCATGTGCGAGGAACAGGGCCTACCACGTCCGAATGTGCTCGTAGAATAGGCACCGGACGACCATGAACATCGATATTTACTCGCCGGACGCCTACACGACAGGCATTCCCCACGAGCAGTTCAAGTGGCTGCGCGACAATGACCCAATCCACTGGCACGCTCACCCGGAAGGTGGCGGCTACTGGGTCGTCAGCCGTCACGCCGACGTTATTACAGTGTCGCGCGACTTCAAAACGTTCTCAGCAGAGCAGGGCTTTGTACTTGTCGACGATTTACCCGGCGACATTCTCGATATGGCACGCAACCAACTGCTGGGCATGGACCCGCCCAAGCACAGCCCACTGCGCCGGGCGGTCATCACGCGTTTTACCTCGCGCCGCCTGGAACAGCTGGAACCGGCGATCCGCGAGATTGCCCGCGGCATGATGGAGACGGCCCGCAACATCGGTGAGGTGAATTTTGTCGAGAGCCTGGCCGGCGACCTGCCGACAGCCGTCATCGGCTCGCTGCTGGATATCCCCCGGGACATGTGGCCGCAGATGCGCCGCTGGTCAGACCTGCAGACCTCCGCCTCTGATCCTGATCTGGGCGGCACCCCCAAGGAAGTGAACAACGCCAGCATTGAAATGGGCACCTACGGCTTCCAGCTGGCCTGCGAACGCAAGGATTCCGGCGCCGACGACCTGATCTCCCTGCTGATCAACCAGGAAGTGGAGGGCGAGAGTGTCAGCGAGGCAGAGTTCGCCTCACTGTTTGTGCAGATTGCGGTGGCAGGCAATGAGACCACGCGGGGCCTGATCTCCAGCGGCATGTATGAGCTGATCCAGCGACCCGAGCTGTATCGGCAGCTGGAGCAGAACCCGGACCTCATCCCCGGGGCAGTGGAAGAAATGCTGCGCTGGACCTGCCCCCTGCACTACTTCCGCCGCACTGCCACCGCCGACGCCGAGATTTCCGGCCAGGCCATTGCCCAGGGCGACAAGGTGGTAATGCTGTACAGCGCCGCCAACTTCGACGAGCGGGTATTCGACAACCCCATGGAGTTCAATATTCACCGCGACCCGAATCCCCACCTGGCCTTTGGCCACGGTATTCACCTGTGTCTGGGGGCGAACCTGGCGCGACTGGAAGCGCGCATCTTCCTCGAGGAGTTCTTCCGCGAATTCGGCGGCATCGAGCTGACCGGTGAGCCGGCCTTCATCCGCTCCAATATGGTCCACGGGTTCAAACAGATGCCGGTGCGCTTGCTGCCGCGCTGACTACCAGCGCGCGCGGAAACCCCGGGTGTCTAAATGCACAAAGCCGCCGTGGCGACTGGTTTTCCGGTAGCGGGCAATGCCGCCCACTAGGGTAAACGGCGCAAATACCAGGGGTAGCCCGCGATACGACAGCGTGGGCAGCTCCGCCCTCGCCAGCAGGGGCAGCAACAGCAAGATCAGTAGCAGGCAACGCACCTCGTTCACCCTGGGTGGCGCATCCAGCAGGGCCAGCGCGCCCGGATCCTTGCCATACACATCCGCGTGGAACTGCAGGCGACCGTCTCGTGCCGGGCTGTTAGTCCAGTACATCAGCAACACGTGTACGTCGCGCTCCATGGGCACCCGGACCTGGGGGTTGCGGCTGTCGACCACTGCCTGCACATCCTCCAGCGACCACTGCTGGGGGGCGTCGAGCAACAACTCGGCCAGGCGCAGCGGTTCCTTCACCCGCTGGGCGTGCGTCATATTCAGAAAGCGGTAACTCTGGGCACCGACAATGTCGTCGACATCCAGGCCGTGGTCCGCCTGGAACACCTTGGCCGCATCCTTGATCGCACCGCCATACTGACGGCCATAGTCGCCCGCAGGCAGATACCCCAGCTCCACCAGACGCGCCGCGAGGTCGGGCACCACCGCATAGGCCTGGCCGGGCTTGAGCACTGTCTCGCCAGGCAGAGGGCGAAACTCACCTGTGGCGGCCAGGGCGCGGTAGTGCTTCAAAGCTGCCATCATCTGGTAGTAAAAGGCCATCTGGGGCGCAGCCGCGCAACAATGTCTTCGATCGTATCCTCAGCAATCGCCTGCTGCAGCTCGCCGGCAATGGTGTGCATATTAAAATCGAGCTGGACGTAGTTGAACGTGGGGTCAAGCTGGCGCGGGTCAACCTTACCCCGAGCTACATGCTGTATATGGAGCAGGGCGCCATCCGTAAGCATGACATCGAAACGGCCCCGGGCCCGGTCGCGCTCAGGCCATTGTTGACCCCGCAGCGACCACAATGCCATTAGCTCGCCGTAGTAATAGTCATCGGGACTGAGGCCCTCGGCGTAACTGTCGCGCAACGAATCCAGCATGCGCTGAGCCTGATCACTATCGCGCCAGGCGGGCTGGTACTCCTGGCGGGCGTAACAATCCTCGATTATGACCGGCAGGTATA
Source organism: Halioglobus sp. HI00S01 (assembly GCF_001635445.1). Taxonomy (NCBI): domain Bacteria; kingdom Pseudomonadati; phylum Pseudomonadota; class Gammaproteobacteria; order Cellvibrionales; family Halieaceae; genus Halioglobus; species Halioglobus sp. HI00S01. The sequence continues at coordinate 5,225 of NZ_LWEE01000002.1, read as the reverse complement.
TCTGTCCGCCGCTCGGCAGCTGGCCACCGCCGTCGATGACCAGATGCTCGGTCAGGGACTGCAATTCCTGCCGAATATCCGCGCTTACACCGGTGCAAACCATTAACAACGACAGCAGTAGCAGTACTCTCATAGGCCGCGCTCGGCTCCGGGGTTACCAAAGTAATAAACCGCAGCCTAGCCGCTGCTCCCCCTGTGACAAATTTCCGGATTTTTCCTCGGGGGTTACCCCCAAACACTGGGTTCTCGGGGTATTATGGTGTGTTCACCCACCCGATATTTACCGGGCCCGAGCGGGGCCAGGAAACACATAGAGCAGTAGGACAATGGCGGCATTCGGCACAGAGTTTACGGACAAGATGGTCATCAACCACTATGCAGACGGACAGTGGTCCGGCCTGGCAGTGGTGCCCGTCGAGCCCTTTAACCTGCACCCGGCCACCCACGTACTGCACTATGCGAGCGAGTGCTTTGAAGGTTTGAAGGCCTACCGCACCGAGAGCGGCGACATTCACCTGTTCCGCCCGGATCGCCACGTGGCGCGCCTGCTGCGCAGCGCTGCCCAGTTGCTGCTGCCGGTGCCCGATGAAGCAACCCTGCTCGCCTCACTGCACAAAGCCGTTGCCGAAGTTAGCGACCAGATACCGGCCTACCCGGGTTCGCTGTACCTGCGCCCGACGCTGTTCGGCACCGAAGAGGATATCGGCGCCGCCGCACGCCCCACCCAGAAGGCGATCTACTACGTACTCACCTCACCGGTGGGTGACTACTTTACCGGCGGGCTCAAGCCATTGCGGGTCAAGGTCGACGATCAGGCCCAGCGCTCCACCCCGAATTTCGGCGAAGTAAAGACGGGCGGCAATTACGCGGCAGCCATGCGCCAGGTGGTGCGCGCCCGCGAAGAGATGGGCGCAGACCAGGTATTGTTCGCCCCGGGTGGTATTGTTCAGGAAACGGGCGCGGCCAACTTCGTTCTCATCGAAAACGGCGAGCTGCTCACCAAACCGCTGGACGGCTCTATTCTGCCCGGCGTCACCCGCGAAAGTATTCTCACCCTGGCGGCCGCCGCAGGCCTCACTGTAACTGAACGCGACTTTGATGTGGCCGAACTGCTGGAGCGGGCACCGCTGGGCGAGGCAGCCCTGACAGGCACTGCAGCGGTACTCACCCCGGTTGGCGAGCTCGTGTACAACGGCGAGACCATTCAGGTCGGTGACGGCGACATGGGCCCGTGGTCGAGCAAGCTGCGGGAACAGCTGTGTGCGATTCAGAGTGGCACAGCTGAGGATCCGCATGGGTGGCGGGTTGCCTTAGAGAATTAGTCTGCTGCACGTTTCGGGTCGGAAGGCTGTTAAACCCTTCCGAAACCACTTCGAGTACATCCATGTAATCGTTTCGGCGCGCGGCATCCTGCCTCCCGACGATTTCGAAAGGGTTTAACAGCCTTCCGACCCTCTGTTCGGCACAACCATTTTGCTGGGGACACTTGAATGACCATCGAACGACACTACGTCGCAATAAATGAAGAAGACCGCAGCCTCAGCATAGCGACTGACGAGATCGGGGCGCCCGGCGAGGGTGAAGTGCTGATTGACGTTGCGGCGGCGGGGCTCAATCGGGCCGACCTGCTGCAGCGCGCGGGGCTGTATCCGCCGCCAGAGGACGCTTCGCCGATCATGGGCCTGGAAGTGGCGGGCACGGCCATCAGCGTCGGTGAAGGTGTGAGCGAGTGGCGCGAAGGCGACACCATCTGCGCACTTACTCACGGCGGCGGTTACGCCACCAAAGCTATTGCGCCTGTCGGCCAATGCTTTCCAGTGCCAGAGGGGTTGAGCATGGCCGAAGCGGCGGCATTGCCCGAGGCCCTGCTCACGGTATGGCACAACATTTTCCAGCGCGGCGCTATGCAGGCGGGTGACAAGGTGCTCATTCACGGTGGCGCCAGCGGCATTGGCACCCTAGGCGTGCAGATGGTCAGTGCCATGGGCGGCGAGGTGTATACCACGGCGGGCACCCCGGAAAAGTGCGCAGCCTTGCGCGAACTCGGCGCCACCCTAGCCATTAATTACCGCGAGCAGGATTTCGAGCAGGCGCTGGCAGAGGCCGAGGTGAACAACCAGATGAATGTCATTCTGGACATGGTGGGCGGCGACTACATTCAGAAAAACATCAATGTCGCGGCGCCGGAAGGGCGTATTGTGAACATCGCATTCATGAACGGCTTCCAGGCTGAGGTTAATTTCGCCCTGCTGCTAATGAAGCGGATTTCGCTGACGGGCTCCACCCTGCGGGCCCAGAGCTTCGCCCAGAAAACCGTCATGACCGCGGAAATCATGCAGCATATTTATCCGCATCTGCGCAGCGGCGCCATCAAGCCGGTGGTCGACCGGGTATTTGAACTGGCGGATGTGGCCAGCGCTCACGATTACATGCAAAGTGGAGCCCACATGGGCAAGATCATTCTCTCTACCTGAGGAACCACAATGCAAAGATTCACTGGCAAGGTCGCGCTGATTACCGGCGCTGCGTCCGGCATTGGTCGCGCTACAGCGATTCGCCTGGCAAATGAAGACGCCGCTCTTTTCCTGACAGACATCAACAAAGACGGCCTGACTGAGACGGTCAAAGCCCTGCCAGAGGGCGTCGCTTCGGCGATCGCCGAAGTCGACGTCACCCAGCCTGCAGCCTGTAACGCGGCGGTGGAGGCCTGTATTGAGCGCTTCGACAAGCTGGATGTACTGTGCAACATCGCCGGTATTGCCTTCTCCGAGAACCTCACTGACATCAGCGATGCGCAGTGGGACCTGATGGTCGGCATTAATCTCAATGGTGTGTTCTTCATGAGTCGCGCCGCCATGCCCCACCTGCTCGCCAGCAAAGGCAATATCGTCAACATGTCTTCCAGTGCGGGCCGCGAAGGCCAGGCCTACAACTCGGCCTACTGCGCCACCAAAGCGGGCGTGCTGATGTTCTCAAAGGCCCTGGCCATGGAATTCGGCAAACAGGAAGTGCGCGTCAATGCCGTGTGCCCCGGCTTTGTCCAGACGCCTTTATCAGCGGGGTTTAAGATGCCCGAGGGCGCAGACATGGAGCTGTTCTCTCGCCTGCTTCCGCTGGTCGAAGCATCCACGCCGGAAGAAATTGCGGGTGCGGTTGCCTATCTGGCCTCGGACGAGGCGCGCTTCGTCAACGGTATCGAACTGCCAATCGATGGCGGTCAAACTGCGGGATAAGGAGTTGCCAATCTATCCCGCAAACGGGAAGATGTTGGCACAAACCCACTAAGCTGACTGTCAATGAAGTACCTCACTCGACTGCTGTACCTTACCTGCCTGATTAGCCTGGCCGCCTGCGGCGACAACGCTCCGGAGTCGGCCGAATCCCCACCGGAACAAGTGCAGACTGAGCCATCGCTGCCGGCGGAACCGGTCGAGACTGAAGAACAGCCTCTGCCCTTCGCGCCTTCCGCCGAAGAACAGGCACAGCATGCCCTCAACGGCCTCAAAGACCCCTGGACGGGTGATCTGGATACCATGGAGGAACATCGCACGGTCAGGGTACTGACCGTGTACAGCCCGGGGCGCTACTACCTGGAAGAAAACGGCCAGGAAAAAGGCCTGGTCAAAGAAATTTCCTCGATGTTTGAAACGTTTTTGAACAAACGTTTGCAGCGCAAGACGGTCAAGGTACATGTGGTGATCATTCCCATGGCGCGCAACCAGTTGGTACCTGCCCTCCTCGCGGGTCACGGCGATATCATCAATGCCAGCCTGTCGATTACCCCAGAGCGCCAGCAACAGTTTGATTTCTCCATTCCCGCCTCGCGCGACGTCTCTGAGATCTTGATTACCGGACCCACGGCGCCCGCACTCGCATCGATCGACGACCTCGCGGGACAAACCCTGTACGTGCGCCAGTCGAGCAGCTACCGCGAGAGTATCGAAACGCTCAACGAACGCCTCCTGGCGGAGGGTAAGGCGCCGGTCAGAACCGAGCTCGTATCGGAATTCCTGGAAGACGACGACTTGATTGAAATGGTCGACAAGGGCCTGCTGCCCTGGGCCATTGTGGACTCGTACAAGCCCACATTATGGAAAGGCGTGTTTACCAATACCACTGTGCGCGACGATATCTTGTTCCGCGAAGGTGGCAAGATCGCCTGGGCATTCCGCAAGGACAGCCCGCAGCTAGCGGCGGTGGTCAATGATTTCCTGAAGAAGAACCGTGAGGGCACGCTCGTGGGCAACGTACTCAAGAATCGCTATATCCGTGACTTTGACTGGGCGGCAAATGCGCTCGATGATAGTGACTATCAGCGCTTCCTGGAGCTGCAGCATATTTTTCAGAAGTATGGCGAACAGTACGAGGTGGACTACCTGCTCGCGGCCGCACAGGGCTACCAGGAATCACGGCTGGACCAGAGTGCGCGCAGCCACGCTGGCGCAGTCGGCGTCATGCAGCTGCTGCCCACCACCGCAAGCGACAAAAACGTCGGCATTCACGACATCAGTACCGCCGACGCCAATATCCACGCCGGCATCAAGTACCTCGATTTTCTCCGCGATCGCTACTTCAACGATCCGGCCATCGACACTCGTAACAAATCACTGCTTGCACTGGCCGCCTACAATGCCGGCCCCTCACGCATGATCAACCTGCGCCGCAAGGCAGAGCAACTGGGCTACGATCCGAATGTGTGGTTTGACAATGTCGAGTTGGTTGCTGCGCGGGAGGTGGGGCGCGAACCAGTGCAGTATGTCGCCAATATCTACAAGTACTACGTCGCCTACCGCTTTTCTATCGATCAGCAGGCGGGGCACGCCAAGGCTCGTCAGCGCGCGGGCATGACCCCCTACCGCAGCAGCAACGAGGGCTAGTTAGCCGCCGGACTTTCCAGGCGCGCCGCGATATCCGCCATACGCGCCTGTAACCAGTAAATCTCGTAGTCGTTATTCAGGCCGTGCTCGGCGGCATCCAGCAGCACACCCAGGGCCTGTTGGCGCTGGTTAAGTGCTTCAATATTGGCAGGCTCGGCAGCTAGCACCACATGAAGGCATCCGGGGAAAACGTGGTATGCACATGCAAATCGCCGAACAAAATCTGACTTTGCCCCGCCACTGGCTCCGCTGGGTCAGGCACTGCTGCGACATAGCGCGCTTCCCGCTCGCTGACCACGGCTTCCTGCAGGCGCTCGCCAGCAATGTCACCGCGACCGCGGGGCTCGG
>NZ_LWEE01000001.1:0-268582 GCF_001635445.1 Halioglobus sp. HI00S01 | reverse complement strand
TGAGACTGTTTGGCGAATCTGACAGAGGGCGTTCTATACGGGCACAAGCCAGGGCTAAAGGGCATCCTGGCTACTTATCCACTTCAAAGATCGTAGCGGAGGTGGGGCTTTTTCTTGCGGAGGAGAACACACGGCCGCCTATTTCCTTCGGTGTGGTAACGCCCGCAACGGCGCTAGGACTGGAGTTTCTGCCCCGCTTGGAGCGAGCCGGCGTGAAGATGGAGATGTGCGATTACTAATACGTCAAAACCACTAGGCTGGAAGGACTATACCGTTGGCGGAGCAACAACCTCTAATCGTGACCGCTTTGTGGTTTTGCCCTAAATCCGTGAACACCTAGAATAGGGCCAGAAAGCCCCGCGGATGTGTCAAATGACAAACCCCAAGGCGTACAAACGCTATCGCACGGCGTTTACGCAAGAGGCGGTACACAGAGCAGCGGAGGAAGGCACAACCGATAAAGCGGTCATCGGCCCAAGATTCTCCCAACGACTCAAAATAGGCGAAAGCGGACATGTCCCCTTCCACCTCGTAGCAGGCGTGAGGCGGAATACTTCGTAGATGGGACTCCCGCGTCCTGCACATTTCGGAATGAAGCTATACATTCATGTCTTGAATGCTATTTCGGAGTCTTGTACGTTGACCCAGCGCAATCAGGATATGTAACCCAATGAAGTGGTCCTCTGTCTTCACTCTGGCATGGCTGATACCGGCACTCATCGTCGCGCCGGCACTGCAAGCCGATGACATCAATCGCCGTGTACCCGCTGAGTGGGAATCCCAGGCAGCGACATGGTTGCAATGGCCGGGTCCCTACGAGCGCTCTTTCGAGCCGGCTTTTGCGAAGATATCCACCATCGTCAGCCGCTACCAACCCCTCAAGATCCTTTGCCTGTCAGATAATGTTGAACAGCGCGCGCGAAGGGCCATTGAGTCAATCGGCGGGGATCCGGATCACGCCAACATCGAGTGGCTTTCGATTCCCTACGACAGTGCCTGGATGCGCGACAACGGCCCGGTTTACCTGGAAGTCGACGGTAAACAGGTGATCCAGGACTGGGGCTTTGATGCCTGGGGCGGCGCATTTGGCAGCAATATTCCTTACCGTAGTGATGATCGCATACCTAAACTCTTGGGTGAACGCCTTGGGCTGACCGTAGAGTCTGTCGATATCGTGCATGAGCGTGGCAACCTGGAGTTCAATGGTGTTGATTCCGTGCTGTTGAACTGGAGCACGCTGGGCGACCCAGATCGCAACCCGAGCTATGATCGCGCACAAGCGGTGGACGATCTCAAAGCAGCCTTCGGCGTATCCCGCGTGATCATGGTAGAAGGGATTCCTGAAGGCGACCTGACGCGCGGGCACATCGACGGCTTTGCACGCTTCATCGATGCCGACACAGTGGTGGTTTCACAGTGCACCGAGACCTCCAGTTGCCGTCCCGGCGATGGTTCTACCGGCAGTGTGTATGACGCCGCCGCGGCAACCATCGCCGGGGCAGGCCTCAACGTGATTCGAGACCCCATCGATGGCAAGGTGAGCTATCGCGACAAGGTATTCGATACCAATTACCTCAACTGGATGGTCGGCAATGGATTTGTCATCACTGTGGGCTTCGGTGACGAACAGCTGGACGCCGCTGCGAGAAAGCGCATCGAGGGTTATTTCCCGGGGCGTGATGTGTACGTGATCGAAATGCTCGCCTCCTGGTACGACGGCGGTGGCGTGCACTGCCACACCAACGATCAACCCGCGCTCTTGTAATTTCATTCATCTTTCAATTGTCCTGCAATAGAGTTGTGGAAATAGACCAGACACAAACCGATTTATCTCACACTTCAGGGCGACAATTGGTGGCAGAAAATATGGCTCGACTGAATGCCCGTTTTGAGACTGCCGACTCAACTCGCTAACGCCACCAGCATAAGAGCAACGACTAAAGATTATGGGATAGCATATTCATCAGCAAAGAGAACAAAACCCTCGGAGTTATCAGTGCGATGATGAACAATCTCTCGATACTCACTAGAGTTATACCAGGTGAGCGCGTCATCCTTGCTGCGGAATTTCAATACAATAGATACACTTGAAGCCTGACCCTCAACAACTTCGCTTTCGTAGTCTGCGACTAGCACTTCCCCGCCGTAAGAAAGTATTGTTGGAACCACCGCCGGAGGGTACGCCTCATAGGCCTCGGTTTTTTCTATTCGGTAATTTGCTATTAGATACCCTACCATATATTTCTCCTCTAGGGCGGCGAAAGAGGACCTTCAACGCATCATAGCCCACTTGTCGCAAAGTAGGCGAAAGCGGTCATTTGGGATCAGGCCGGGTAATGTCCGCTTTGTGGACGAAAGCGGACGTTTGCGAAACAATACCAAAAGACCGCAATTAGGCGATAGCGGACAGCGTAAGTAGTCTGTTGCAGCAATCCTGGGCGTACAGCCACTAACCTCGTTATATCCACCGTTGTGGCTGCTTATTCCTTGGGATTCAGTTTTTTGTTGTGTGACGCGGCGACCCTAGCTCCAATAGGAGCTTACGACCGTATATACAGTCGACACTCTCCATCTAACGTTGCCCATTGAGACATTCACGCACTATGACATTCACTGAAGACGAACAATCGCGAATCATCGAAATGTCCTGGGAGGACAGGACACCTTTTGAAGCTATTCACGAGCAATTTGGGATGGGCGAGAGCGAAGTGATTGCGTTTATGCGGCGCCATCTCAAGCCTGCATCCTTTAAACGCTGGCGGGCGCGCGTCAGCGGCAGGAATACCAAACACCAGGAGTTGCGCAGTCCTGAGATCTCGCGCGGCTACTGCCGCACTCAGTACAAGCAACGCTGACCCATCCACACCTCTCGAATTTCCCTTACCTAGAGGCAGATAAGGTGTTCAATTCAAAGCTGACACGAAACTTTTTGGACAGGATGCCCGATAACCGCTTTGTAGACGAAAATGGAAACCGTATCACGTAATGCCGTTTTGTGCTCTGGATGGATGTTGCGATGAAGACCTTGCTAGATACTGATTCACGCGCGGATGCGTGCCATCTCCGCATCGTAAAGAGGTTTTAGCGAGCAGCGGCAGGGATAGCGCTGGTCCGCGATCTCGATTTCCCAGTCACCGCTATCAAGATAGGCACTGTCGACAACCTCATCAGCTTCGATCATGGCTAAACCTACTGCGCCGCCCAGCGTATGACCATAGCTGCCGGCGCGGATGTAGCCCACGCGCACGCCGTTGCGGTAAATCACTTCCGCATGCCACAGCATGGGTTGCGGGTCCTCCACCAATACTGAGACCAGGCGCTGCTGATAAGGGGCCGCGTCTTTGAATGCCTGGGCCGCCTCGCGGCCGATGAAGTCTGCCTCTTTGTTCAGGGCCACAGCAAAGCCCAAGCCGGTATCAAAGGCATTGTCGGTGTTGTCGATATCGTGGCCGTAGTCGCGGTAGCCTTTTTCCAGGCGCAGGCTGCCCAGGGCGCGCAGGCCGGCGTGGGTGAGGCCATAAGCGTCGCCGGCTTCCACCAGCTTGTCATACACGGTGAGTGCAAATTCACAGGGCACATACAGTTCGTAGCCCAGTTCACCGACATAGGTAATGCGAATACACAGGGCGCGGCAGTAGCCGATATCGATATCGTGGGCATCGCGGAATGGGAAGTCGTCATTACTCATGTCGACAGAGGTGACAGATTGCAGCAGTTCGCGGCTGCGCGGACCCTGGATGTTGATCTGGGTGAGAGCGCCGGTGACGTCGGTGACGGTGGCGAATTCGTCGTCTTCAATATGCCTGCGCAGCCAGGTCTCGGTGTGGCGGTGCATGGNGTCGGCCACTACCACCAGGAATTTGTCTTCCTCGAGCTTGGTGACGGTGAGATCGCCTTCCAGCAGACCTGCCTCGTTCAGCCATTGGGTGTAGGTAATGCGGCCGCATGCGCCATTGACGCGATTAGCGGATACCCGGTCCAGTACGGCGCCGGCATCGCGGCCTTGCACCATAAACTTCGACATGAAGCTCATGTCCATCAAAATCACACCCTCGCGGCAGGCGCGGTGCTCCGTCTCCCAGTGAGGCCACCAGTGCATGCGCCCAAACGACAGCTCACCTTCGGCGGGTGTTTCCCCGGGCGCTGCAAACCATGCTGGCGATTCCCAGCCGCTGGTTTCCGTAAAGTAGGCGCCCTGGGCTGCGAGACGATCGTGTAGCGCAGAGCGCTTGGCATTGCGTGCCGTCTCAATGGCTTTGGTCGGGTAGTGGCACTTGTACATGAGGCTGAGCGTCTCTTTGCCGCGATCCCGGCGGAAATCCGGGTTGGCCTGGTAGCGAGCTGCGCGGTCAATATTGAACCCAGTTACATCAACATCGGGCTGGCCGTTGAGAATCCAGTGCGCCAGTACCCGACCCATGCCGCCGCCGGTGAGAATGCCCAGCGAGTTCATGCCGGCGGCCACAAAGTAGTTCTGGAGTTCAGGGGCTTCGCCGATTAGGGGCGAGAGGTCAGGCGTGAAGCTTTCCGGGCCGCAGAAAAATTTCTTGATGCCTGAGTCAAGTGTGACGGGTACCCGGCTCATGGCTGCTTCCAGGTAGGGCGTCATGCGCTCCCAGTCGGGCTCGAGTTCACCAAAGGAGAAATCCCGAGGGATGCCCTCCACCCGCCAGGGAGCGGCGTGACCCTCGAATAGCCCCACCATCATGCCGCCGCCTTCCTCGCGGTAATAGCCGTATTTTGATGGGTCTTCCAGTACCGGCCAGCTGTTGCTGATGCCGGGAATCGATTCGGTAATCAGGTAGTAGTGCTCGGCGGCCTGGTTGGGAATCACCACGCCATGCTCCTCACCAAACTGGCGCGCCCACATGCCGGCGCAATTCACCACGTACTCGCAGGCGATGGTGCCTTGGTCGGTGATAACGCCTGTAGCGCGGCCGTTGTGCCGAGTGATGCCTGTAGCGGCAATCCCGGTGAAGGTTTTGACGCCTTTCATCTTGGCGCCTTTGGCCAGTGCCATGGTGACATCTACCGGGTTCACCCGGCCATCGTCCGCCACATAAAACCCTGCCAGCACATCGTCGACGTCGGCCAGGGGAAAAAGCTCCTGTACCTCGCGGGGTGAAATTTCCTGCACGTCGATATCACAATAGCGGTTGAAGGCCGATGCTCGGCGGAATTCTTCGAGCCGGTCCGGGTCCGTAGCCACTTCAATAAAGCCGCACTGATTGAGGCCGGTCGCCTGGCCCGTTTCCGCTTCCAGGCGGGCGTAGAGATCGCGGGTGTATTTGCGAATTTCCGTGGTGGTGTATGACAGGCTGCCATAGGTGACCATTAGGCCCGCGGCATGCCAGGTGGTTCCCGAGGTGATGTCGTTCTGCTCGAGCAGTACGACATCGTCACAGCCCATGTGGGCCAGGTGATAGGCCACAGAGTTACCGATGACGCCCCCTCCCACGATGACGATACGGGCGGAGGATGGGAGAAACTGTGACTGGGTCATTCAGGATTTCCTGTGGTGAAAAATATCGGTCATCGTACCAGTATTTATCGGGATTGCCCGGACAAACACTTTGGCTTTCATCCCGGGCCTAATCGAATTCAAGCCAGGTTGTCTTGAGCTCGGTGTAATCGTCGAAGGCATGCATGGACTTGTCGCGGCCATTGCCGCTCTCCTTGAAGCCGCCGAAGGGCACTGTAATGTCGCCGCCAAAGTAATTGTTAATGCCCATGGTGCCAACGCGCACCTGCTCTGCCACGCGGTGTGCCGTATTGATATTCTGGCTCCACACGGCGCCGGCCAGCCCGTAGATCGAATCGTTGGCGATGGCTACCGCCTCACTTTCGGTGCTGAAGGGTATGACTGCCAGTACGGGGCCGAAAATTTCTTCCTGCGCAATCCGCATCTGGTTGTTTACGCCGGCGAAGATCGTCGGCTCGTGATAATGACCACCGGTGTCTTCCATCACCGTACCGCCGCCGGCGACCAGTTTGGCGCCCTCATCGCGGCCAATCGCCACATACTCGGCCACGGTATCGCACTGGCCTTTGTCCACCATGGGGCCCATCGCGGTGGCGGGGTCCAGGGGGTTGCCGGGCGCCCAGCCACTGGCAGCTTCGATGACTTTCTCAATAAAGGTATCGTGGATTGATTCGTGCACAATCAGCCGGGTGCCGGCAGTACAGGTCTGGCCGCCGTTGTAGTAGACCGCCAAGGCAGCGGCGCTCGCGGCTTTGTCGATGTCAGCATCCGGGAACACAATGTTGGGGCTCTTGCCGCCCAATTCCAGGAATACGCGCTTCAAATTGGATTGCCCCGAGTACACCATGAGCTGCTTGCCCACGGGGGTGGAGCCGGTGAATGTCAGGCCGTCGATACCCATGTGCGTGGCAATATGCTCGCCCAGGCTGCCGCCGGGCCCCGGTAATACGTGCAGCACGCCGTCGGGCAGCCCCGCCTGGGTGGCTAGGTCGGCAATACGCAGCGCGGTCAGCGGCGTGTTGGACGCGGGCTTCAGGATGACCGAATTGCCGGTGGCCAGCGCCGGGGCCAACTTCCAGGCCGTTGTGGACAGGGGGAAGTTCCAGGGTACGATCGCTGCGACCACGCCCAGGGGCAGGCGGGTGATCAGGCCCATACAGTTGTCGCGAGTGGGTGAGATCTGGTCGTACACCTTGTCGATGGCTTCACCGGTCCAGCGGATGGTGCGCACGGAGGAGGGCACATCCACGTTCACCGTATCGGCAATCGGCTTACCTACATCGAGTGTCTCCAGTAACGCCAGTTCGTCGGCGTGTTGCTCGATCAACTCCGCCCAGCGCACCAGTACCATTTTGCGCTCTGCCGCGGGCATGCCTGCCCACGTACCCTGCTCGAAGGTTTCCCGCGCTATGCGCACGGCTTCATCGGCATCGGCGGGAGCGCAATTGGCCACCTCCGCCAGAGCCTGGCCGGTGGCGGGGTTATAGGTGGTGCGGGTCTGGCCGGAGGCGGCATCCACGCGACGGCCGTTGATGAAGGCGCGCCCGTCGATACGAATGTCGGCAGCGGCCTGCTGCCAGTCTGCGAGGGTTTTCTCTGTCACGGTCGATTCCTGTGGGATCCAATGAGTCGGGTGGCCGAGGGGCCAGTCTGGTTAGCCACCCTATGATTTCAGGGGCATACTGTCTTGCGAACCGATAGGCACGGAAGTGGCTGGCGCGCGCTCGTGGCAGTCTGTAGTTTAGCCTAATCGGCGAGGTAGCCCAGGCGCATAATAACGACAGCCAACGCGCGAACAGGAGACGCTCCCATCGACTTATACACTGCCACTATTGCCATAAGTGTTGTGATCTTTGTTGTTGTCGGTGGTTACAGTGGCCGCAAGGTCCGGGCCCTGGATGACTACTTTGTGGCCGGGCGCCGCGCACCCACACTGCTGATCGTGGGCACACTGGTCGCCAGTGTCTTCAGCACCACAATTTTCCTTGGTGAGGCAGGCTTTACCTACGACGGCCAATTGGGCCCCTACATTTTGCTGCCCGGTATTGCTGTGGCGGGGTATGTGTACGGCGCGCTGCTGTTTGGGACCTTTCTGCGCCGCAGTCGCGCCCCCACAGTGGCAGATTTTTTCGGCCAGCGCTTTAACAGCCGGCGTGTGCAGCAGGTGGCCGGTATTACGATTATTCTCGGCCTGGGCGGCTACCTGTTGGTGGTCACCCAGGGAGCGGCGATTCTATTGTCGGATCTCACCGCCCTGAGCTACTACGAAAGCCTGGTACTGGCGTGGCTGAGCTATACCGCCTTCACGCTGTATGCGGGCAGCCGCGGCGTCATTATTACTGACACCCTGATGTTTCTGTTGTTTTTAGGTGCCACCGTTGCCTTTGTGTATGTGCTGATGGACCAGTTTGGCGGCGTGACCACGGCGGTAGAGAAGCTTACCGCCGAGCAAATCAAACCCGACCTGACGGCCTGGCACGGCACTATCGGACCCGGGACAGGCTGGCCCACGGCACTGGATTTCTTTATCTGGGTGGTGGTGATCGATGCGGCTTGGGGGGTGGTTTATGCGGTGAGCCCCTGGCAGGCCAGTCGGCACCTGATGGCTCGGGATGAACACGTGGTGGTGCGTTCGGCCATATACGCCTGCTTTGCGGTGATTCTCATTCAACTGCTGGTGTACGCCGCCGGTGGCTTTATCAATCTCGCCAAACCGGATATCACACCGTCTGAAACCGTGATTCTCTGGGCGGCGAAAAACCTTGTGCCGGAGTTACTCGGCGCTTTGCTGCTGGCGGGCATTATTGCGGCGGCACTGTCTTCGGCGTCGACGTTTTTGTCGCTGGTGGGATTCAGTGTCAGTAATGATGTGCCGCGTAGCAGCGGTGGCCTGACACTCGGCAAAACACGGCTGGCGGTGTTGGCCACAGGTGTTTTGGTTTTGGTGGCCAGTTTTTTGGTGCCGCCCAATGTTTTCTGGATCACCTTGTTTATCGGTACGGTGTTCGCCTCCGCCTGGGGTCCGGTCGGTTTTATGAGTATCTGGAGCAAGCGAATCACTGCGGATGCGGCCTACTGGGGCATTATCGCCGGGTTCTTCGGTAATGTGGTTCCCGCGGCGCTGGTGTACTTCGGCTGGATCTCGTTGCCCAGTTATTTTGACCCAGCGGTGCTCGGTGTGATCGCCAGTGTTGTCACAATCGTGTTGGTGTCGCGGCGCGGTGAAGTGAGTGAGGTTGAGGCGGCGTATCGGCAACGCCTGCATGAGACGCCGGCCGAGGACCGCGATGCGGCGAAGCTGCGCACCACACTGATCGCACCTGTCCTGCTGGTGCTGTACGGCCTGCTCATGCCATTTGTGCTGCTGTACGGCTATGTCTTGCCTTATCAGCGCGGTGCCGGCGAACTGGCAGCGGATGGCGGCATAGATTTTGCGGGCGCAGAGGCCCTGTTCGCCTTTGGCCCGGCAATCCTGTTCATTCCGCTTGGGCTGGTCAGCACCTGGGTGGTGTGGCGCCGCTACCGCCCATTGTCTGATTAACCGTCGGCTGGTTAGCGGCGATCGCGAAGAATCCGTTGGGCGGCATTGTGCCCTGGCGCACCGGTGACCCCACCGCCTGGATGAGCACCTGAACCACACAGGTATAGTCCCGGCATTGGCGTGGCGTACTGGGCTGCCTGAGGGTGGGGACGGGCGCTGTAGAGCTGATCCGGTTCCAGGCGGCCGTGGCAGATGTCGCCGCGGGTCATGCCAAAAGTACGTTCCAGGTCCAGTGGGGTCAGGCACTGGCTGGCGACCAGGATATCCGGCAGGTTTGGAATGAACTTCGTTACATGATCGAGAATGGCCTTTACTACCTGTGGCTTGCGATCATCCCAGTGGGCGCCGTCAGCTAGATCATAGGGCATGTATTTGCACAGCAGGCTCATGACATGGGTGCCCGGCGCATCGGTGAGACTGTCATCCATGGTGCTGGGGATAATGGCCTCGATGATCGGGGGATCGGCGGGAATCCCCGCGCGGGATGAACGATACGCCTGGTCCAGGNGCTCCATGCTTTCGATCAGGGTAATGCTGGCGCGATGTTGCGGGCCAGCATCGCTGCCTGGCAGCGCGGCAAATTCCGGCAAGCCCCGCAGCGCAAGGTTCATCCTCAGTGAGGCCGATTCCTGGCGGAACGCTTTTATATCGCGACCGAAGCTGTCTGGCAGGTGCTCCTCACCGAGCAGTGTGAGGAACGTGCGTTTGGGGTCGGTATTAGCGGCGATGACCGGGGCGTTGATCCGCTCGCCATCGGCGAGCAGCACTCCGCATGCGCCACCGTTTTCAACGAGTATTTTCTCAACCGCTGCCCCGGTGCGAATCTCAACGCCCTTGTCCCGGGCCGAGGCTGCCATGGCCTGGGTAATCGCGCCCATGCCGCCGCGCACAATACCCCATGCGCCTTTGCGTCCAGCGATCTCGCCGACGGCGTGGTGGAGCATGGCCAGGCTCGCGCCCGGCTGGGTGAGGGGGGCGTAGTTGGCCGGCATGATATGCGCTGCCACCATCGCTTTTACCTTGGGGCTCTCAAACCAGCGGTCGATAATGCTCTGGGGGGCACCGATAAAGAACTGTAGCAGGCGCCAGCGCTCATCTTCGCTGAGGCGATAGGCATCCAGCCCGAGTTTAAGCGCCTCCAGCAAATCGCCCAGGCCGCCGCCATGGATTTTGGGCGGTGTTTTCAACCACTGCTTGGCGAGTAGGCCGCCCACGGTATCGATGCTTTCCTCGAAGGCTTCCATGGCGTCGTAATCAACATCGGAAAAGCGCTGGTACTCAACGCGATCGTGTTGTTCATCGCCATTGAGCAACAGGTAGTCGCCGGCAGAGTCGAGATAGAGAGAGTTTTCCAGCAGGATAGGCTGGTAACCATAGCGTTCCAATTCCAGATCGCGCACCACCTCCGGGCGCAGCAGGCTGACCACGTAGGAGGCCAGTGAATTGCGATACCCTGGGTGAAACTCTTCGCTGACGGCCGCGCCGCCGACGACATCGCGCTGCTCCAGCACGCACACCCGCATGCCCCCCATGGCCAGGTAGTTGGCTGTGGTGAGACCGTTGTGTCCTCCGCCGACGATTACAGCATCGAATGATCTGGGCATATTGGTGTCCTTGGTTGATTGAGGGCATGATAACGGGAAAAGCCCGCGCCGTGATCATCGCCTATACGTCAGGAGGTACGCGTACGGTCAACGCGCAATCATAAGGCCTTGTCGTCTGCAGGAGTGAGTGGTGAAAAAAACAGATAGCCAATTAGGTATGCATCGACCGATTACTCGGCGCGATTTCGTTCAGGGGGTAAGCATGCTCGCCGCGGGTGCGTCGCTCGGCGGTTCAACGCTGGCGTTTGCCGGCCAGTCAACCGATAGCGATTATCCACCTACCCTGACCGGGATGCGCGGCTCGGCACCCGGATCGTTTGAACTTGCCCACGCGTTGCGTGATGGGGCGCGTATGGAGGCCGCCAAAACGCTGGAGGAACGCTATGACCTCATCGTGGTGGGCGCCGGCATCTCTGGACTGGCGGCTGCGCTCTACTATCGGCAGCGCTTTGGCGACAAGGCGCGAATTCTGGTGTTGGACAACAATGACGATTTTGGCGGCCATGCCCGGCGCAACGAGTTTCATCAGGGTGGGCCTGTGCGCCTGGCGCTGGGTGGCACCCAGAATATGGAGCACTGGAGTTACAGCGAGGTTGCCCGCGGCATGATCGAAAGCCTGGGCATCGACATGCAGGCACTGCTGCGCGAACGCACTTTCGCCTACGGCGACCATCCTCAGAATGGCGATGCGGCCTGGTTTGATGAGGCGACGTTCGGCGAAAACAAACTTGTTACCAACTACACCCTAGAGGGCTGGGCGCTGGGAGATTCACTGGACTGCATCGACGAATTGCCGCTCGGTGATGAAGCCAGGGCCGATTTGCGCCGCCTTTACACGGAGCGCACCAACGTTTTGCCGGACCTGGATGACGAGGCTCGCTACGCATTCCTGCAGGGCATCAGTTACCCGGAGTTTCTGCAGAAGCATTGCGGCATTAGCCCGGAGGTGACGCGTATTTTCGACACGACCATGCACAGCTCCTGGGGGGTGGAACTGCGGGCCCTTTCTGCGGCGGAAGCTATGGACACCGGTGCGCCTGGCAGGAATATGGTTGGCTGGGACTTCAACCGCGAAGCATTTCAATACCCGGTGGCCATGTTTCCTGACGGCAACGCCAGTATTGCCCGCCTGATGGTACAGCGGCTGATTCCAGAGGTGAGCCCGCAGGCAACCGCAGAGAATGTCGCCATGGCCAGGTTTGACTATGCGAAGTTGGATCGCGCTGAAACGCCTGTGCGGTTGCGCCTGAATGCCATGGTCACCAATGTGCAGAATCAGGATGATGGCGTGGCCGTGACCTACGTTAAGCGCGGTGAAGCATTGCGCGTCCAGGCCAGGCACTGTGTGATGGCGACGTACCACAGCATGATTCCATATCTGGTCCCGGCGCTTTCGGAAGCCCAGCAAGAAGCGCTTAAGTATCAGGTGAAAATTCCCATGCTGATGACCAATGTGTTGATTCGCTCAAGTAAACCGCTGGAAAAACTCGGTATTGAGGGCGCGCGCTGCCCCGGGCGTATGCATGGCGATATGTATGTGTGGCGCGGTATCGATACCGGCGGCTATACCCAGGGCGCCGCTGAGGATGAGCCGGTGGTATTGGGCTTCTCGGGTACACTGTCGCCGCCTGATGACGCCTACGATCTCAAGGCACAATTACGAGGCTCCCGGCAGCGCATGCTGGAGTTGGAATTTGCCGATTACGAGCGAGAGGTGCGCACGGTACTCGATGGCCTGCTAGGGCCAGCGGGCTTTGATGTGACCGAGGATATTCTGGCGATTACCGTTAATCGCTGGCCCCATGGCTATGCCTACGAGTACATGGATTTGTGGGATGACGACTTTGCACCCGGGCAGGCGCCCCACGAAATTGCGCGTCAGCCCTTTGGCAATATCACCATTGCCAATACCGATGCCGGTGCTGAGGCCTATACCCATACAGCCATCGACCAGGCCTACCGGGCCGTGGGTGAGCTGCCGGCCTGAACAATGATGTCGTTATGATGCGTCGGCCAGCGCGGGGATGGCCCGGCGCAGCCGCACGTACATAAACAGGTAGATGGCGAAGGCAATCAGTGATGCGATGGCACACATGATGAACACGCTGCCATAGCCCATATTGGCGGCGAGAATTGACGCGGCCATGTTCGGGCCAATGATCTGCCCCAGGCCCTGGGCACCAGGCATCAGCGCAGCGAACTTGCCGGTGTGATCGACATTGGCGATGGTGGCCGACTGGTACACATCGACAAATATCCAGCAGAAATTAAAGGCAAACATGCTCACCATCACGTTGATGTTGTTGATGCCGTTGGCGAGCATGGCCACGATAATGGCCTGTGCAACCAGGGTGACCAATAGCGGCCTCGCCAGACCGAAGCGGTTGCTGATCAGGGTGGCACAGGCACAGCCAATGACCGAGAACACCGAGGTGTAGACCAACATCTGGCCCACCCAGTCGGGGTCGGCTTCGGAGGCAACGCTGGCCAGTTCGATATACGTCCAGTAGGCGCCGATATTGAGATAGGTGAAGAGTACCGCCGCCAGCACCAGCCAGGGCACCGAGCGGGGAATTTCAATGGCGTTGTGTAGTGGCTGGCCATCGTCGTCGATATAGGTCTCCAGTTGCAGGCGTTTTTCCACCGGGCGTGGTGGCAGCCAGGGCAACAGCAGCAGGCCGACCACATAAGTGCCGATGAAAAACAGGTAGATCTGGTTCATCGTCAGCTGCGGCAGTAGCCATAACTCGCCGCCCTGGGAAAAGGCGAAGGCGAACAACAGCAGGTTGAATGCGCGCGCGGGTTTGGCGGTGCCTGCCAGCGTGGCCACCGCAATGGCGGTGAATGCCCCGCTGCCGGCCCCGGCAATGGCGCGCAGCCACAGGGTCTCCTCATAGCTGGTCATCACCGTGCACAATGCATTGCCGGCAATCACCACCACGGCGGCACCGAGCACCAGCAGCCGGCGATTGACCCGGGCCACCAGCGGTGCCATGAGCACCGCGCCGAGGGAAAAGCCGCCCAGATCGGCGCCGGCAATCCTGCCGACCTGTACTTCGGTGAAGCCGAGTAACTCCACCCAGGCGGTGCTGATCACCGGAATTCCTACCATGACCGTGTAGCCTGCCAGCGCCATGTAAATGGCCACGGCGATGGAGCGCCAGTCGTCGAAAATGGTGCGCGCGTGGGCCGTTGAGCCAGTGTCAGCCACGTACGTTATCCCCTTTGTTGTTATGGTGTTTGGTGACGAGTCTAGAGTCGCGTTGGGCGAACGTCTAGTGGGCGTATAGGACAGGAGCTCTATGCTATGCCCGGGCTGCGTTCATGTTCTGTCCCGGGGCTATACTGTACAGAGGCTCCCGGTGCTGCCGGGCGAATATACGCGAGAGTGAGGTGAGGCAATGACCCACGGCACACTGCTCGAAGAAGAACTTCACACCCGGGTGGTGGCAACCTTTCCCGACACCGATGCCGCGCGAGCGGCTCGCACCGCGCTTGGTCGGCAGTTCAACCTCGACCACGCCCGTATGAGCGTGCTCACACCCGACCAGGCCTGCCTGATCACCCAGGGCAGCAAGTTTGATCACGGCCCCAGCGGGCGGGTGCTGCAGCGGCGTCAGCTCAAGTTTACGCTGCTGGCGTTTGGCCTGATGTTGGTGGGTATGCTGGTGCTGCACGTACTGGAGATCAATGGCGTACTGACCGAGGGCCAGGTGAATATCGGGCTGGGGGTGTTGATTACCGCAGTGATCATTCTCACAGTGCACGGGCTGTTGTCGTGGCAGCATGTGCGCATGCTGGGCAGGGCCCAGCCGGGGAAGGAGGGGGCAATACTCTTGATCGACCTGCATGATATCAGCGAATCCTATGAGCTCTGCGAGGCCCTGAAAGCCCCGGGGGTGACGGTATTCACTTCATCCATTGCCGGTGACACCTGAGCCGCGTTTACCTACCTGCCTGAAATGGCTACATGTGATTTCCCCCGGCCGAAATTAGTGGCCTGAGGGGGTTGCAATTCAATTTCAAAGCACTGAGTATATATACAGTAGTTTTGCTGTGTGACGTTATGTGGGTAACGACGCTGATGGCAGAGTCCGAAAGTAAGTTGTTTTGTTGAGTACGTGGGATGTCATGAAAAAAGTGGTTAAAAAGAGTAAAGGGAGCACAACAATGGATGCAAATAAGGAAAAAGCACTCGATGCAGCGCTGGCCCAGATTGAGCGCCAGTTTGGTAAGGGTACCGTTATGCGCATGGGCGAGCAGGAGCGAGAGGCTATTCCCGCTATCTCCACCGGCTCACTGGGCCTGGATGTCGCGCTCGGCATCGGCGGCCTGCCCAAGGGCCGTATCTGTGAGATTTATGGCCCGGAATCTTCCGGTAAAACCACACTCACCCTGCAGGTGATCGCCGAGGCCCAGAAGGCCGGCGGCACCGCGGCGTTTATCGACGCCGAGCACGCGCTGGATCCGGTGTACGCCGAGAAACTGGGCGTGCAAATGGACGACCTGATCATGTCCCAGCCGGATACCGGTGAGCAGGCCCTGGAAGTGGCCGAGATGCTGGTACGCTCCGGTGCAGTGGATGTACTCGTCGTTGACTCGGTGGCGGCGCTGACGCCCAAGGCTGAAATTGAAGGTGAGATGGGTGATTCCCACGTGGGCCTGCAGGCGCGGCTGCTGAGCCAGGCCATGCGCAAGCTCACCGCCAGTATCAAGCAGACCAACTGCCTGGTGATCTTTATTAACCAGATTCGCATGAAGATCGGTGTGATGTTCGGCTCCCCCGAAACCACCACCGGTGGTAACGCCCTGAAGTTCTACTCTTCTGTACGTCTGGACATCCGCCGCATTGGCGCAGTGAAAGACGGCGACGAGGTGGTCGGTAACGAAACCCGGGTGAAGGTGGTGAAAAACAAGGTATCGCCGCCCTTCAAGCAGGCCGAGTTCCAGATCATGTACGGCAAGGGTATTTACCACATGGGTGAAGTCATCGACTGGGGTGTAAAGCTCAACCTGGTGGATAAATCAGGCGCCTGGTACTCCTACAAAGGCGACAAGATTGGTCAGGGTAAGGCCAATGCTTCCAAGTTCCTGGAAGACAACCCCGCGGTGGCGAACGAGATTGAGTCCGCTATCCGCGCCCAAACCCTGAACACAGGTAAGCCCGAAGCGGCAGAACAGGAGACTGCCGAGGAGGGTACAGAGCAGGAGTAATCTCGCTCACCTGATCTGCTGATTGTTCCCACAAGGCGCCGGGGCTCCACGAATCCCACTCTCGGCCCCGGCGCCTTTTTTATCCCCCCCTCTCTCCAAAAAATAGTTCGCTGTGCCAGTCGTGACGCTATCCGATGGCAGTGCATTGAATGGCATATCTACTGGCGGGCTGGTTCTTTTTTGAAAGTTTATTGTGAATATTGGTGAATATTGGCTATTCATCAGACAAATCAGTGGGTTACGTGCAGCCTTGAGGGATAGATTTAGTCTCTGGGATGGGCTATGGTTGTCGCAGTCGCAGTAGGGACAACTAATCCGGTTTCTCCGTGTTGCCGTAATTAGCCCCGTAAAAAATGCATAACAAAGCAGAGGTAATATAATGAAGTTTCGCAAAAATTTACTCGCCGCAAGTATCGCAGCAGTGCCCGCCCTGGCCCTGACAGGAAACGCCATGGCGCAAGGCATGCTCGAAGAAGTGATTGTGACTGCCCAGAAGCGTTCTGAGAGCCTGTCCGACGTACCTATCTCGGTGAATGTGGTCGGTGGCGAACAGATCTCCAATGGTGGTATCACCAACCTGAACGACCTGGCCGACTGGGTTCCCAACCTGAGCATGAACCAGACCGGTCTGGGCACGAACGTGACCATTCGCGGCATTAGCTCCGGCATCAACCCGGCGTTTGAGCAATCGGTTGGTATGTATGTCGATGACGTATTCTACGGCCGTCCGCAGTTGGCCCGCGTGCCTTACCTCGATGTTAACCGCGTGGAAGTCCTGCGCGGCCCGCAGCCTATCCTATTCGGTAAAAACGCTATCGCGGGTGCGATCAGCGCCGTGACCAACCGCGCTGCCACCGATGTTGTAGAAGGCTTCGCTGAAGCGTCTTATAACTTCGACCAGGAAGGCTATGAAGTTCAGGGTGCGGTCAACATCCCCATCGGTGACACATTTGCCATTCGTCTGGCAGGTTTGAAGCGCGACGAGGATGGTTACTATGACAACACCTTCCTGGACCAGCCTGAGTCCCAGTTGGATCACGAGATCATCCGAGCCAACATTCAGTGGGATGCAACTGACAATCTTTCGTTCAATCTGAAGATTGAAAACGCCGACTTCACCACAGAAGGTCGTTTCCTCGAAATTATTAATCCCGTAGGTGGACCGCCCTCCTATGCCGATGCCCTGCTGGCCGCCACTGGTGGCGCGGTGATTCTGGATGACAAGCAGGACTTTAAACGTCAGTCCAACGGTGACTCCGACGAGACTGAAGTAGATAACATCACCCTGACGATTGACTGGGATATCGGCGAACACACCCTGACCTCGGTGACAAGCTCGCTCGAGTACGACTACTTCCAGAACTGTGACTGTGACTTTACTAGCGCAGTGATTATTGAAACCGCGGGCAACGAGAATTACGAGCAGTTCAGCCAGGAGTTTCGTTTCGCGTCGCCCACGGGCAACACGATCGATTATATCCTGGGTGCATACTACTCAGACTATGATATAGACAATGATGAGCTTCTCGCGATTGACGCTAACAGCATCTTGGCAGCCGCTGTACCAGCCGCTGCGCCGGTCATCGGTACGGGCAACACTCGCCTCTACACCATGTCTAGTGAGCAATGGTCAGTCTTCGGTCAGTTCACCTGGAACATTAGCGATACGCTTCGCTTGACGCTTGGCGGTCGCTACAGCGATGAAGATAAGGAAGGTACCCGGAACTTGAACGTTGTGGATCTGCAGGGCCAAACCGGACCGTTCGATCAAACAACGTTCCCCATCGTTGATGGAACCTCCTTTGCACCTCTGGTTTACTTTGCTGGTTTCGGTATTGATTCCGAACAGTTCTCCGGCAACGGTGAGGGCCACAACCTGGCTGCATCCCGGAGCGAGTCAAAGTTTACTCCGGCTGTGAATGTCCAGTGGGACATCTCTAACGACACCATGCTGTACGCTTCTTACACCGAAGGCTTCAAGGCCGGCGGCTTTGATGCGCGTTCTAATCTGAACACCAACTTTGAGTTTGAAGAAGAGTTTGCCGAGAGTTATGAAGCTGGCGCCAAGATGAGCCTTGCAGACGGCGCTGCCGAGCTGAACGTTGCTGTTTACTACACAGAGTATAGCGATCTGCAAACCAGCCAGTTCGACGGCGTTCTGGGCTTCAACGTGACCAACGCAAGTTCGGCCACGACTCAGGGTATTGAAATGGAAGGTCGCTGGCAGGCAACCGACTCGCTGTATCTCACCGGCGCGGTGGGTTATCTCGACTTTGAGTTCGACAACTTCGATATCTCCCAATGTTACTACGGTGAAACACCCGATAACCCCGAAACTGGCCTGTGTGACCGCACCGGTGACACTCGTGAGTATGCTCCCGAGCTGACTGCAAACCTCGGCGGTGCTTACGATATTGAAATCACCAACAACATCGGCCTGACCTTCGGTCTGGATCTGGCATACAGCGACGACTACTTCGTGTCACCCACACTGGACCCCAACCTGAAGCAGGACTCTTTCGTCAAGCTGAACGGCCGTATCGTGGTCGAGGATCTTGATGGAACTTGGTCTCTGGCGTTGATTGCTGAGAACCTAACTGACGAAGAGATCATGACCTTCGGCAACCAGGCGCCTCTGTCTACCACCCTCACCGGCGGTGCATCGACGGCTTACTACGCTTTCTACGAGGCGCCTAGCAATGTAGCGGTCAAATTCCGCTATAACTTCTAAGCTATAGCGATCCTGAGAAACGGGGCCCTGTGCCCCGTTTTTTTTGCCTTAAAAAAAGCCCGAGTTGCCATCATCTCGAGCTTGTTCCCAACTGATACAGCTACCTGGGTAAATACGTTTCCACTACTGCTTCGATAGCAGCTGCAATATTGCCAGTTGAGTAGTCGAGAGGCGCATTTTCAGGCGTATACCTGACCTCCGCATTGCGGCCCGCGTACATAATCATATCTGGCAGCAGTGGGTGCTCATCCCGGCTCACAGCCAGTGTTTGGGCATTCCCAGCCTCGCGGCAGAACGCTTCAATGTATTCTTGCCAGCTCCAGTACTCATCCCCCACCAGGTAGGCCTTGCCGGCTACTCCATGCAGTAGAGCTCCTTCCAGAGCCTCTGCCAGTGACTGTGCAGTGATGTGAAATACCCCACCGTCCGGGGCAATCGGCGTCAGGCCTTCGATCAATCCAGCGGCATACTGGGTCATTGCTGCAAGGTGTGCGTCTACAACACCTGGAAACGTACCGATGATGAAGGGCGGATTGACCGTGCATACAGAAAAGTCGTCATCAGACATTTCGCGAATGGCTTTGTCTGCGTGATAGCGCGATTGTACGTAGCTATCGCTTTCGATTTTCTCAGGGGCTACTTGTGGGTAGTAGGTGCCAAGGTAGGCAGCTCGCTTGATACCGGCCTGTTTGGCGCAATTGAAGAAGCGTGGAATGGCCTCCGTATTGGCTCGATGGAAGAAGGCGGCGGGATCTTCACCTTCGGGCAGCATACGGATATCGGCACCCGCTGCGAAGATCAGCGCGTCGAAACCACGCAGCGATTCTACGTCTATCTTGCTGTCGATATAGTCAGCGCAAATATGTGCAAACTCAGCCAGCGCCGGGTTGGACGGTGCTGAGCGCGACATCAATGTGATCTGGTGGCCCTTGGCGCTGAGGTGTCGGGCGGTGGTTGCCCCCGTCAAGCCGGTACCGCCAACGATGAGAATGTTCATGATGTCCCGCTCCGGTCGTAATCGTATTGAAGGTGTATTGTCAGCTGCTATTGTGTTTCACCCTGCGCTACGGTCACGTGCTCAGGGTGTAGTGCAGGCTGTGATCCTGCTCTCCCGGCTGAACGCTGATGCTTTTCCCAACCAGTTCCTCGTTCAATGACTGTTGCACTGTCACCTGGTCGGTGGGCGCGCTGCTGCATACGAAGCGCTGTCCTGATGGCGTCTCGGCCAGCGCGGTAACATCCGTGACTGCGCCGCCGCGAAAGTTGATGGAGTAACTGACGACAATGCCTGAGTCGGGTTGGGTGGCGCGTTCACATTTGGGCGCAAACTCAGAACCTATCTTCGTGTTCGCTGCCGACCAGTCGACCGTACTGGCAGTACCGGAAAATATGCCCGTGGCATGTTTGGTAAGAAAGCCACCATTGGCATGCACCAAGGCAAACTTCCCGGGCGCTTTGCGCAGTTGCCAGACGGTTTCTGCCAGCCCGTGCATGCTGTAGTTGTTGCCGGGGCCACCAAAGAAGGGCAGGCCGCCGGTAAGCGTTAGAGGCAGGGAGCCGTCTGCGGGCAAGTGCAGGTGGTCGCTGATAGCAGTGACAGCACAGGGGAAGCAACTGTAAATGTCGAACATGTCGATGCTGTTATGTGAGCGGCCAGCCATAGCCAGTGCAGTATCGAGAACATGGCCCGCTACCACAGAGCCACCCAGTGTCGGGCGTACGCTCACGTCGACATCCGTTCCTTCCGCGGCCCCGTGCATAAATATCCAATTGTCCTCGGGAATGCCGAGCTCGCGTGCCTTCCTCACACTGGTAAGCAGTAGCGCAGCGCCTTGATTCACGCTGTCCTGGGCAATCATTCGCTTGGTGTAGAGATGAGTAAGCAGGTCTGCCTGGAGAATGTCGTCGGCAGACTGTGCCCCCGGCCACTGGGAGTAAGGGTTGTGGGAGGCGATCTCACTGAAGGACGCCATGAGCCTGGCAGATTCCGCCAGGTAGCCCTGGCGATCCTGCCCCATGGCGGTGCGCCGGGCCTGTTCTATAAGGGTGTAGTAGTGCAGCGGCATGACCATGCCATTGGCCAGTTCTTGTGGGTCCGGGAAAATATTCCCAATACCACGGTCTTCCAGAGGCTCGTCGTAATCTTCAGCCCAGTCGAGCGCAAGGCCCTGCTTTTCGGCCTTGCGTTGGTTGCGCAAGGCCTCGGCGCCTGCCAGCAGCACCATGTCCCTGTCGCCCCGGGCTATGTCGGCGAAAAATTCCATCAGCAGTGCCTGTGGCTCGTTGCCGCCGGCCTGTGAGTAGATGCGGTGGCGGGGCTTGGCGCCAATCGCCCTGGCAATGGATTCGGGCGGGTTATTACTGCGTCCCAGGTTGGCCTGCCACGCAGGTGCGATATCCGAGAACAGCCGAATCATGGCAATGGTGTCGATACTGTCTGCAATGCCCTGCGCGCCGGTATCCTTGACGGCCATGGCGGCAGCCTGGGCAGCCATGCCGACGTGTGACGTGCTGCCAGCGTCGCGTTCAACGCTTTGCCCGGCCCCCACGATAATGGGTGTATTGGTGGGGAGTTTCGAAAGTTCTACAGTCACTACGACTAATCCTTAAACACGTTTTGCAAAACACCCAATATAAAGGCAGCGGCAGCGATGTGACAGAGGTGCTGGTGAGTTTTTGTGGGCCGGGGAGGCCGCCAAATTGCAACTCACCTGAACATGTTCCACACTGAATCTCGCGCACACAATGTTTAAGGAGTACCACTATGTCCGAATCGTTGACGGTCAGGCCAATGGCAAGAGCGGAAGTGGATACACTGGTGGAGTGGGCCGCACTGGAAGGCTGGAATCCCGGCTTGCAAGACGCCGACATTTTCTGGGCGAACGATGCTGACGCCTTCGTCGCCGCTGAGATAGATAACGAGGTCATAGGGGGCGGTGCTATTACCTCCTATGGTGGCGCTTATGGATTTATGGGCTTCTTTATCGTGCGACCCACGCATCGCGGTCGCGGCCTCGGCGATCAATTGTGGCATGCGCGCCTGAACCGATTACGGAAAAGGCTCGATGTCGGTGCCACCATTGGTCTGGATGGTGTGTTTGATATGCAGCCTTATTATGCCAAAGGCGGGTTCAAGTTTTCCCATCGCAATTTACGGTATCAATTGGACGATGGTGCGCGTTGCTCGCCTGAGGTGGCGACTGAAATCGTCGCCCTGGATGATATAGCCATGGCCGAGGTTGAGGCCTATGACCTGCGGTGCTTCGGGTTTCCCCGTGACGCCTTTCTGAGCCGCTGTATAGCCCAACCGCAGGTGAAGGCGTTGGGTTGGTACGACGCCGGCGAGTTGAAGGGCTATGGCGTTCTGCGCCGCTGTCTGGAAGGCGCCAAGATTGGGCCGCTATTCGCGGACAACGCCGATATTGCGCGGGGATTGTTTACTCATCTTTGCGCGACAGGTGCGGGCGGCCCTGTGTATATCGACGCCCCTGAGAATAATCCCGCTGCCATGGCGTTGGTCAAGGAATTCAATATGACCGAAGTGTTTGGCTGTGCGCGCATGTACATTGGCGAGCCACCGGCGGTTGAGNACGATAAGATCTTCGGGATCAGCACGTTCGAGCTGGGTTAAGGCGGTATTCAGAATCTTGAGTTTCAATAGAGACTGATTACGCGATAGGCATCGATTACCCACGCGACCCGGTTGGCCATTGCCGACCAGCGGTGTGAACAACTTATGCGAACAGGCATATGAGCAAGCAGGCTTATCAGATACATTCCCCATCAAGCTCTACCGTGATTCCTTCGATCCCGCTCCGTTTGCCCGGGAGTTCGGCCTGGCTGAATAAAGCGGGCTCGAGGGTCAGCGGACTCAGGAGTAGCGATACGGGCGCCCAGCCTTTTGCATATCTGCGTTATAGCGTTTGAAGATATCGACCACCTGTTTCTTGGTGGCCGATTCCGAAGCCACCTGGTCCCAGAATTTGACCGCGGCGGCCTCTACCTGGGCCCACTCCTCGTCGGGAATGCTGGTGAGCTCCATCTTGGTGCCGTGCACGCGCAGTGAGGCTTCGCCGCCCCAGTACCACCACTGGCGGTAGTAGTGCGAACTGTCCATGGTGAGCTTGAGCAATTCTTTGAGCCGGTCGGGGAGCTTGTTGTACTGGTCCATATTGGCGTAGAACGAGCCGGCCCAGGCCCCGGAGATATTGTTGGTGAGAAAGTAGTTGGTGACATCTGCCCAGCCCACCGTGTAGTCCTCGGTGATGCCCGACCAGGCCACACCATCGAGCTCGCCGGTTTGTACGGCTACTTCAATGTCTTCCCAGGGCAGGGTGACAGGGATCACACCAAACTGGTGCAGAAACCTGCCAGCGGTGGGGAAGGTGAATACGCGTTTACCTTTCAGGTCAGCCAATGAGCGAATGGGCTCCTTGGTAGCGAAGTGGCAGGGGTCCCAGGCGCCGGCGGACAAATGTTTCACTCCGACTTTGGCGTACTCTTTATCCCAGATTTCATTGAGACCGTATTGATTAAACAGTACAGGCACATCCAATGAGTAGCGGCTGGCGAAGGGGAAGTAACCGCCAAACACGGTGACCTCGGTGGGTGATGCCATGGAGTCATCGTCGGATTGCACGGCGTCGATGGTGCCCTTTTGCATGGCGCGGAATAATTCGCCGGTGGGCACGAGCTGGTCCGCAAAGTACAGCTCAATCTGCATTTCACTGCCGGCGATCTTGTTGAACGATTCGATGGCGGGTTTGACCACGTGCTCTGCCAGAGCAGGCCCGGCGTAGGTTTGCATGCGCCATCTGATGGTGGTTTTCTTGTTGGCGTGCACCGCCGGTGCGCCGAAGGCCGCTGCACCTGCGATACCCATGCCGGCTTTGCCAATGAAATCTCGTCGTGTCGTCACATCAGTCTCCAGGTTGCTTATCCTTTGTTGTAAACCGTCTCTGGCAGCCAAAGGGCGAGCTGCGGAAACAGCATCACCAGCGCCAGCGCTGCCACCATAATCAGTACAAACGGAATAATGGAAATATAAATATCCCGTAGTGAAATCTCTGGCGGCGCCATTGCTCGCATTAAAAACAGATTGTAGCCAAAGGGCGGCGTCATGTAGGCGATCTGGGTGGTGATGGTGTAGAGAATGCCATACCAGATCAAATCAAAGCCCAGCATGCCTACCAGCGGCACATACAGTGGTGCCACGATGACCAGCATCGCGGTGTCGTCCAGGAAAGTGCCCATGATCAAGAACGACAGCTGCATCAGAATCAGGATCACCCAAGGGTTGAGGCCCAGCTGATCGGTAAACAGCATCTCGATGGCGCGCACGGCGCCCAGCCCATCAAACACCGCACCAAAGCCCAGTGCCGCGAGAATAATCCACATAAACATACAGCTGATGGCGAGTGTCTGGCGCACCGAGGTTTCGAACACCTGGCGATTCATGCGGCCCTTGAGTACCGCGGCCAGCAGGGCAGTGAGCGCGCCTATCGCCGAGCTCTCCACCAGGCTGGTCCAGCCATTGATGAAAGGCACCATCATGGCGGCAAAGATGATTATGGGCAGCGCGCCGGCGCGCAGCAGGCGAATTTTCTCGGCCAGTGGCACATTGCGCTCCTCTTCGCTCAGGGCCGGCCCCAGCTCGGGCTGCAGTCGGCAGCGGGTGGCAATGTAGACGATGAACATGGCGGCCATAATGAGTCCGGGTACAACGCCTGCCAGCCACAGTTGTCCCACTGGCTGTCGAGCAATCATGGCGTAGAGCACCAGCACCACCGACGGGGGTACCAGAATGCCCAGGGAGGAGCCCGCCTGGATAACGCCAGTAACCATGCGTTTGTCGTACCCTCGGCGCAGCAACTCAGGTAATGCAATCGTTGCGCCGATGGCCATGCCCGCCACTGACAGGCCGTTCATGGCGGACACCAGAATCATGAGCAGTATGGTGCCTACCGCCAGGCCGCCATTGAGCGAGCCCATCCACACGTGAAACATGCGATAGAGATCGTCTGCCAGCTTTGACTCGGACAGCACATAGCCCATGAAAATGAACATGGGTAAAGTCAGTAGCGGATACCATTTCATCAGTTTCATGGTGGCCGCATAGGGGATGTCGGAGCCGCCGGTGCCCCATAGTGACAGCGCAGCGATGGCGGCCACGGCACCGATTGCGCCGAATATTCTCTGGCCCGTCATGAGCATGAGCATGAGTGACGAGAACATCAGCAGGGCAATCAATTCGTAGGGCATCAGAGCGTGACTCCCCGCAGGCGAGCAACGTCCTTGAAGAACTCTGAAATGGCCTGTAGCAGCATTAAGGTGACCCCGAGTACGACCACCAGCTTGATGGGCCACATGTAGGGGCGCCACACGGTATTGCTGCGCTCATTGTACTCCAGTGCGTAGCTGGCACTGTCCATCGCGCCGTATAGCAGCACGCCTAGATAAAACATCAGGAATAGAACGGTGAAGGCATCAAACCAGGCTTTGCGGCGATCCGACCAGCGGTGGTAGAACAAATCCATGCGCACGTTGGCGCCCATTTGCATGGCGTATGGGCCGCCGAGCATGTAGTAGGCCACCATGGCGAACTGGGCCATTTCCAGGGTCCATAGTGACGGCAGGAAAAAGGTTTTGGAGATGGAGGACCACAATAAAATGGCGATAATGGCGAAAATGCCGTACATCACAACGCGGCCCAGGCGATAGTTGATCGCATCAATGATTGCGACGTAGCGTCGCATGAACCCTGTCAAAAAAGCCCCCGGTGGCAGTCGTCTTGTTGCTGTTATTGCCCTCTGAAAATCTAGAGTACTAGAGATCAGGAGCACGCCCTAGCGAATTTTCGACCACACTCCGGCCGATTTAGCAGTTGAAGCCGGGTCTGTATGGATGTACAGTTTTTGTATGTCTGAACGTTGGCAACAAGATGAGGATGGCGGTGGCGAATTTGATCAGCTGACGGCCATTAACCCGAATGATATCCGTATTGCGGCAATGGACTTGCTGGCCCGCCGCGAGCATACACGGCGGGAACTCAAGCAAAAACTGCTGAAGCGATTTAAAGCGGATGACCTGATCGAGACGCAACTTGATCGGCTCATTGAAGACAACCTGCAGTCGGATGCTCGCTACGCCGAGAGTTTTCTGCGCCAGCGTATGAGCCGTGGCCATGGCCCGATGCGGATTCGCCAGGAAATGCGCCAGAAAGGCATTAGCGATAGCGAGATTGCGCTCGCGATGGAGGAGGAAGCGCCTGACTGGTTTGCGCTCGCTGAAGCTACCTACCAGCGCAAGTTCGGTGCCTTACCCCCGGAAGACATCAAGGAAAAAGCCAAGCGCAGCCGCTTTATGCAGTATCGCGGTTACGCCCTGGATCACTACCAGCACTTATTAGACTAGCGGCTGACCTCAGCTGGCGGTGAAATACTGCAGGCTGAATAATTGATGTTCATCCACCCAATGTTCCCGCGCGTGCAGGCCTGCCTCGGCGGCGAGTTGGGCAAAGCTCTCTACCGTGTATTTGTAGGAGTACTCAGTGAGAATTCGCTCGCTCTCTTTGAAGTCGAAGCTTTGGCCGCCGATCACTACACTTTGACGCGAATCACTCTCCAGATGCATTTCAATACGATGTTCTGATTCGTTGTAAAACGCGATATGTCGGAACCGCTCGGGATCGAAATTGGCCCCGGTCAGTGTGTTGATGTTGCTCAGGCAGTTGCGGTTAAAGGCTGCTGTAACACCGGCGGCATCGTTGTAGGCGAGGTTCAGGATGGCGGGGTCTTTCTGTAGGTCTACACCGATAAGCAGCCCGCCGTTGTCGCCGATAGTCCTGCGCACGTGGCGTAAGAATTCAACCGCCTCTGCCGGTGTGTAATTGCCAATGGTCGAGCCAGGGTAGAACACCATACGTGGAATGCCATCCAGATTGTCGGGCAGTTGGATGTCCGCCTGCATGTCTGCGGCCACAGGGTGAATGGGAATATGCGGGAATTCGCTCTGTAGCTGCTGCGCTGCGGCAAACAGGAACTCGCGGGAAATATCGATGGGTACATAGCATGCCGGTGCCAGTGCCTCAAGCAGCAGGCGTACCTTGGCGCAACTACCGGCACCAGGCTCCAGGAGTACCGAGCCGCGACCTGTGGCACGGGCGATATCCTCGGCGAATCGCGTGAGTATGGTGATCTCGGTGCGCGTGGGGTAGTACTCGTCGAGTTGGGTGATCTGGTCGAACAACTGTGAGCCGTACTCGTCGTAGAAGTACTTGGGGTTAATGTGGCGAGCCTCTGCATTCAGCCCAGACTGGATCTCAGCACTGATGGCGTCATCGCTTGCCTGCTCTGCACTCGATGCCAGAGTACTGGCGCTAGCCTGTGCTATGTCGCTGTCCGTCAGGTTTAGGATGGCTCGCTCTCCCTGGCAAGGCGTACGCCCGTGAATTGCCATTGGTCTGGTGGGTAAAAGAAATTACGATAACTGTGCCGGTAGTGCCCCGGACTGGTGGCGACGCTGCCGCCGCGCAGCACTAATTGATTCGCCATGAATTTGCCGTTGTATTCGCCAATGGCGCCCTCGGCGGTGCGAAAGCCCGGGTAGGGTGAATACGCGCTGCTAGTCCATTGCCAGAGTTGGCCAACAGGCGAGACGGACACAGGGTGCGCGGTTTCGTCTGCAGCTGCCTGCTTGGCGGAAGCGGCTCCCAGCTCCCATTCAAACTCTGTCGGTAGCCGGCACCCCTGCCAACGGGCAAAGGCGTCGGCTTCATAGGCCGAGAGGTGGCTGGCGGGGCGGTGCAGGTCCAACTCGACGAGGCCGTGCATCGTGTACTCCAGCCAACCACCATCGCGTTCAACCCAGTATAAGGGAGCGGTCCAGTCCGGGCGCTCCAGACGTGTCGCCCAGCCATCGGCCAGCCATAACTCCGGTCGATGGTAGCCGTTGTCCTGAATAAAGGCGAGGTACTCACCGTTGGTCGAAAGCCGGTCCGCTATGCTGAAACGCTCGACATACTGTTTGTGGCGGGGTAGTTCATTGTCGAAGCAGAAGTTGTCATCGTCGTGCCCGAATTCGTGTAAACCTGAAGGGAACGTTTGCCACTGCAACGGCGCTGCAGTTGGCGCGGTCGGTAGCGGGCTCGCGTTATATGCCGGGTAGAGGGGATTCTGGAACCAGTTGTACTTTAAGTCAGTAAAGAACAGCTCCTGATGTTGCTGCTCGTGGTGGCAGCCCAGTTCGGTTCGGTTCAGCACGTCTTCGGCAGCGGCCAGTGGTGTGCCGGCGAGCAGTTGCAGCATCGCTTCATCAACGTGCGCTCGATAGGCGTAAATCTCCTCTACCGTGGGCCGGGACAGCAGGCCGCGTTGATGGCGCGGGAACTGGCTGCCGACGGCGTTGTAGTAGGAGTTGAATAAATACTCGTAGTGGTCATCGAATACGCGATAGCCCGGCATGTAGGGCTTGAGCAGAAATGTCTCGAAAAACCAGGACGTGTGGGCGAGGTGCCATTTGGCCGGGCTGGTGGATGCCATGGCCTGTAGACCGTAGTCTTCAATGGCTAGCGGCTGGCAAATCTGTACGGAATACTGCCGCACGCCGGAGAACAGCTCGGCCAGCGCCAAGGCCTGCTGTGAGGCAGAAACCTCCCCGGATTGAGCGCGGGGCGATTCAACCATGTCCAATTCTACGCTTGCCATGGGGTCGGGAGATCCTTGTCATCGACCAGTCGGATGTTGCCGCTAATAGCTACACTATCATCTGTCTTGCGAGCCGTCATCCTGCCACCCGTGGGTGAACATTGGATGACATCGAATACGGCTATGTTACTCAGTGTATGCAGGTGGGGAATCAATACCCGGAGCACCGAGCCTGTCGCGCCATCTTCATCGTTGCCATATTGCGGTGCGAAGTATCTCACCCGAACCACGGTCGGCTTCGCTGAATCTGACTGCCAGAGCAATACCGCCCGCCGGGTGTGGTGGCTAATCGTCTCTATATCGACGGATAGTTCGCCGAGATCGTGCTCGGCGGGGAGTTCCAGCAGGAGATAACCATCGGCATTGGCGGTGGCCGCGGCTGCCTTCGGCGCTATTGCTCGATTGCTGCTGTCACGTGCCAGCGTGTCAGTCCATGCCGGAATCGGTGTCGTTGCGGCAATGAGTTCAGGCAGGTACAGCCAGAGGGTTGAGCCGCCGGTCGGGTTGGGCTCGCGCTGAGCCCACACGCCATTGCCCAGCTCTGCGCGAGTCAGGGCCTGTGTATCAAGAAGTTCATGGGCGGTTGCCAGCAAGCCGTGTCCGCAGCACTGTATCTCGCGATTGTGCTGCTCACAGCTAACCTGGAAGCGGGCGTTGCCGGAGGTCGTGGCAACGCATGTGGGAAGCTCGGTGTTAGCGCGCCGGTCGTGCGCAGCCGCTGAAGTCGTGACACCGGCGAGATTGCCCTGTCGCTGCGGAAGTTCGTGGAATACCTGGTACAAGCGCATAGTGGTGGGCTTGTTTGCTGTTAAATACTGCCAGCTTACCGAGCCGCTGCCATGAAAGCGAGCGCTGCAATTGCCTGGTCTCGCTCAGCACCTTTGCAGTGCGCTGATCGCCTTTGCTGCCAGTCCATCATCGGCAGGGTTGTCCGGCATGGGGAAGGTGATACGCCGGGTGAGATTAGCGTAGCGGTTCTGGTAGGTATCAACGATCTCACTATAGGTGCCTCTCGGCACAAACGCCGCCAGCATCTCGTCCGTCACTATGTCTGGCATTGCCTGCCAGTTGCCGGCGCGGGTCATGTCCAATAATTGCTGGCCTTTCGCCTCCCAGCCGAACAGTTCCAGGCTCGGCCAGTAAGCCGGAGTGGAATAGAGAAAGCCAAGCAGATTGCGTTGCTTTTCCCACTGCGCAGCGACCGTTGCTTCGTCTTTGCCGGTGGCGGTCAGCGGCCCGAGTACGAGCTTGAAGTCATCTCCGGTTTTGCCCGCCTGCTCGAAGCCGCCCTGTAGCCGTGGCAGGCAGACGTCACGAATGTACTCCGGGGACGTATTGGTGGGATGGGTAATCATGCCGTCGGCGATGCGACCTACCATACGGGTCATGGCGGGTCCCACCGCACCACACAGAATAGGGATGTTGGGATGATCGATAGGGCCCGGATTGAAGAATGGTTGCAGGCGGGTCAACTGGTAGTGATCGCCCTCGAAATTCAGACGATCCCCGGTCTGGAAGCTATGGAAAATCGCTCTCAGTGCCTGCACATATTCCCGCAGCTGCGGTACCGGCGAATCCCAGCGTGCGGAATAGCGCTGCTCGATGTTCTGCTTGATCTGGGTACCAAGGCCAAGCTCGAACCGACCGCTGGACATTTTTTGTAGATCCCATGCGGCGATGGCGATAATCATCGGACTGCGCGGGAAGGCCAGCAATACACCGGTGCCAACCAGCAGTGTTTCAGTGGCGGCCAGCGCCATGGCAGACAATAACAGGCCGTCGTGCACCGCATCAGGAACATGGAGGCCGTCGAAGCCCATGGCCTCCGCGCGCGCTGCATGCGCGCCTATTTCGCCGGGGCCCATATTCTCTGGCGTAGTAGCAAATACCTGGAACACAAATTGTCCTCAGTGTTGTTCAGCAATTGAGGATTCTAAATCGACGGGGCAGTTAATGCAGTGAACCAGCAGACTATTTTTATTCGAGACGGGCTGATCGAACCATCCTAGTTTCGCCTCATGTCGGGATACTCCTCTTGTCGATGTTATTTGAGAGCGAAGCAAAGCGTGACACGCTATAGTTAGTACTCATTATTGGCAAGCAGGGAGCGGGTTGTCAGTATGCGGCTTACGATCGCGACGGGGTGTGTTGTTTTTCAGCTGTTGCTGGCGGGGTACGCGTCCAGCCAGGCACTTGAGCCTCGCAGCTTCAACAATATTCCCGTCGGGGAGACGTTTTTGTTGGTGGGCCTGGGTCGTTCCGATGGTGATTTGAGTCCTTCGCCGTCGTCACCCTTACAGGATGCCGAGCTCACCATAGATGTTGGCCTGGTCGGGGTTTCCCATACCTTTGCCCTGGCGGGCAGTTCATCCAAGGTCGACTTTGTGGCCGGACGTACCTGCTATGAGGGTTCCGCTATCTTTATGGGTGAATTCGCTGAGGGGCGGCGCTGTGATTACACGGATCCAAATCTCAAGCTCACCTGGAATTTTTATGGTGCCCCTGCCATGGGTCTGGAAGAGTTTGGCGGCTGGCAGCAGGGATTAGTCGTGGGGGCCAGCGTGGCTGCGCAGCTGCCCTGGGGGAGTTACAGTTCCGAGCAATTGATCAACGCCGGTGCCAATCGCTGGAAAGTGACGCCCGCTCTGGGTGTGACCTGGCGCACGGGTCGTTGGCAGTGGGAGCTCAAGGGGCAGGTGAGTGTGTTCGAAGAAAACGATGATTTCTTCAACGGCAATACCATTGAGCAGGATCCGCTCTACCAGGTGAGTGGGCACTTGATTCGCTTGCTGGGTAAAGGACGCTGGGTATCACTGGATGCGAACTACTTCGCGGGTGGCCGCACCGACGCCAATGGTGAACGCCAGGATGATCGCCAGGAAAACTCGCGTCTGGGAATTACGTTCTCTATGCCCTTCACCCGGCATCAGAGCCTCAAGTTATATGCCAGTCGCGGTGTACTCACCCGGATCGGCAACGAGTTCGACACCTTTGGTGTCGGTTGGGTCTATCGCTTATGAAAAAATTAGGGATTGGAGTTACTGGCATGTTGTTTTCACGTCTGGCCCCGTTGTTGGTCGCATTGGTTTCTCTACTGGCGCAACCCGCTGCTTCCGAAGGTATGCGAGTCGATGATTTTGTGCTGCTCGATCAACAGGGTAATGCACATCGCATGCACTACCACGCGGACGCGCCGGCGATTGTGCTGATTGTCCATGGCAATGGCTGTCAGATCATTCGCTCCACCATGCCCGACTACAAGGCCCTGCGCGATAAGTACGCGGGCGAAGGCGTGCAGTTCGCCATGATTAACAGCAACCTGCAGGACACCCGCGAGAGAATTGCTGCTGAGGCCGCCGAGTGGGAGGTGGATTTCCCCATTCTGGTGGATGAAACACAGGACATTGGCCGTTCCCTGGCACTGACCCGCACCGCCGAGGTGATCGTGGTCGATCCGAAAACCTGGCGTATGGTGTATCGCGGTGCGGTGAATGACCGGGTGCACTATGAGCGCCAGAAAGATGACGCGGGCGAGCACTACGTGGCCGAGGTACTCGACGCCATGATTGCCGGTGACAGTCCTGCCTACCGCGAAGAGCGCTCGCCTGGCTGCATTGTGAATATCCAGCCGCAGCAGGCGGATATCAGCTACAGCGAGACCATCGCGCCGCTGCTCAGGGACAAGTGTACGGCCTGTCACGTGGAGGGCGGCATTGCCCCCTGGGCAATGTCCGAGTACCGCATGATCCAGGGTTTTGCGCCTATGATCCGGGAAGTGTTGCGCACCCGGCGTATGCCGCCCTGGCATGCAGACCCTGCAGTGGGCGAGTGGCAGCACGACGGTGGGCTGTCCAGTGAGGATCGGTCTGTATTGATTGCCTGGCTTGAAGCGGGCGCGCCCCGCGGTGATGGCCCCGATCCGCTGCGCGATATTCCTCCCCGCCAGAATGACTGGACCCTGGGCGAGCCGGACCTGGTGATTGAGGTGCCGGCGTTTGAGGTGCCTGCGACCGGCACTGTTGACTACCAGTTTCCCCAAGTGGCCAATCCGTTGGACGAGGGCGCCTGGGTGGTGGCGGCCACGGTGATCCCTGGCGACGCCCAGGCAGTGCATCACGTGCTTATGGGTACGGTGAACGAGAAGATCAACGTGGAGGATGCGGACGAAGAGGATATTTTCGAGAACTACATCATGGGTTATGCACCCGGCAATGAGAGTGCATTTATGCCTGAGGGCACGGGTGTCTATGTCCCGCCGGGTGCCTACTATACGTTCCAGATGCACTACACACCCTATGGCAAGGCGTCGACGGATGTCACGCGTATCGGGCTGTATTTTGCGGAGGAACCGCCAGCGCAATTCCTGCGCCAGGAAGTGGTGGTGAACCCCGCCATACGCATTCCGCCCCGCGCGGCGAATCACGAGGAAATGGCGTCGGTGCGCTTCTATCATGACGCCACGTTGTATTCACTAACCCCGCACTCTCACTATCGTGGCAAGAGTTCCACTTTTGAGCTGATTTATCCCGACGGTCGCGAGGAGCTGATTCTGTCGGTGCCGAATTACGACTTTAACTGGCAGCGTACCTACAACTTTGTCGAGCCGATGCAGGTGCCTGCCGGTACCCGGATTGTGCATCGCACAATTTACGATAACTCCGCGAACAATCCGGGAAATCCTGACCCGGATGCAGAGGTGTCATGGGGGCTGCAGAGTGAGGAGGAAATGCTCTACGGTTCAGTCAGCTTTGCCTGGACGGACGAGCTGGCGAGCGAACCTATTCATGACGATCTTCGCTCCGGTGTGTCCCAGTGGGTGGGTTACCTGGACCAGAATCTGGATGGCAAAGTACAGCGCAAGGAAATGTCGGAGCGCATGCGTAAGAACATCGGGTTCAAATGGATTTTCCTCGATCGCAATTTTGATGGCGGCCTCGACCACGATGAAATGGAAGCGATGATCCGGCGGTCGATGGAGAAAGAAGAGGGATAGGCCTCCCGGAGCGGGAGGCCTGCGGCGTTTAGTCGCGAAGGGGCGGCGTGAGGTAGGCGGCGCTGGCGCCGAGCGTCTCGCGGCTCTGCTTGATCTCCATGCGGGCAATACCCTGCAGGTGAACTTCGTCCGGACCATCGGCGAAGCGCAGTGAACGACCCATGGTGTAGATATCGGCCAGGGGGGTGTCCGGGCTCAGGCCCATCGCACCAAACACCTGAATCGCGCGGTCGCTGACCCGGCACAGCAGTTGCGCGGCCATCACCTTAATCATCGAGATTTCCCGACGGGCTTCCTTGGCGCCCACGTTGTCCATCATCCATGCGGCCTTCAGTACCAGCAGGCGCGTGGATTCGATTTCCATACGTGACTGGGCAATCGCTTCGCTCACGGAACCGTGCTGGTACAGGAACTTGCCAAAGCTCTTGCGCTCCTGGGCGCGCTCGGTCATGAGTTCCAGGCACAGCTGGGCAGCGCCAATGGCACGCATGCAGTGATGAATGCGGCCCGGTCCGAGACGGGCTTGCGCCAGGGCAAAGCCTGACCCTTCCTCGCCGAGGAGATTGCTGGCGGGGACGCGCACGTCCTTGAACACGATTTCGCAGTGACCTTCACGCGAATGGTGGTTCATGACCGTGGGTGCCCGAAGAATCTCCATACCGGGGGTGCCTGCCGGTACCAGTATCATGCTCTGCTGCTTGTGCACGTTTTCGTTATCGGGATCGGTCTTGCCCATCACGATAAAGATTTTGCAATCGGGACGTGCGGCATTGGAGATAAACCACTTGCGGCCATTGATGACATACTCATCGCCCTCGCGACGCATCAGCGTAGTGATGTTGGTCGCATCGGAGGAGGCGACGTCGGGTTCGGTCATGGCAAATGCAGAGTGGAACTCGCCGTTAAGCAACGGGTTCAGCCATTTCTCGCGTTGTTCCTCGGTGGCAAACATGTGCAGTAGTTCCATGTTGCCGGTGTCTGGCGCGTTGCAGTTAAACACTTCCGGTGCCCAGCCTACGCGGCCGGTCAGTTCGGCGACCGGAGCATACTCGAGATTGCTGAGGCGGGTGCCGGGCTCGTCATCCTTGAGGTGAGGCAGGAACATGTTCCACAGTCCCTCGGATTTTGCCAGCTCGCGAAGCTCTGGGAGAAACGAGATCTCGTAGCCCTCATGTGCCTCCTCATTGAACTGGCGAATGCGGGGAACAACATGCTCTTCCAAAAAGGCGCTGACGCGCGCGCACATTTCCTGGGTTTTGGGGGAGTAAGTAAAATCCATGATAAATCCTCTCGATCAAAAGGCCGACGTGCCGCCATCAACGGCAATGGTCTGGCCTGTCATATAGCTGTTGTTCGGGTCGATAAGCGTGATCATGACATCGACCATTTCTTCGGGTGAGCCGAGGCGCTTCATCGGGCAGCGCTTGGCGAGCATGCCCTGCATACCTTCGTCTGCCATGCTGGTGACCATGGGGGTGGGGCTGAAGAACGGACAGATGGCGTTTACCCGGATATTTTTGTCGGCGTATTCCACGGCGGCTGTCTTGGTCAGGCCGACCACTGCGTGTTTCGCAGCGGCGTAGGCGCCCAGCATCGGGGCTGCGCCCAGGCCTGCCATTGAGGCCACATTGAGGATGATGCCGCCGTCCTGCTTGAGCATTTGCAATACCTCATGCTTAATGCCGAAGAAGACCCCCTTGGCATTGACGGCCAGGTTGGTATCGAACTCCGCTTCATCAATCTCAATCAGCGGTTTGAACAAGCCGGATATTCCGGCGTTGTTCACCGCGATGTCCAGTTGTCCGAACTCAGCTGTGGCGAGTGCTACCAGCGCAGCGACATCCGCTTCATTGCTCACGTCACAGCGCGCCGTGGTTACGTCGGCCCCACTGTCACGCAGCGGTGCGGCAAGAGCCTCCAGCGCATCCAGGTCCAGATCACCCAGCACCAGGCGTGCGCCGCGGGCAGCGGTTTTCTGCGCCAGGATCTGGCCAAAACCGCCGGCGGCGCCGGTGATCAGAATGACCTTGTCTTGAAATGTATTGTTCATGATCGCCTCTTACAGTGTCAGGCCGCCGTCGACCACAATGCACTCGCCGGTGGTGTAGCTGGATGCGTCGGAGACGAGGTATAGCACAGTGCCGGCCATCTCTTCGGGCTCGGCGTGGCGGCCCATGGGGATGTTCTTGATGGCGTGTTCGTAAATGTCGTCGTTGGTGAACAGGGCGCCGGCAAACTTGGTTTTAGTCAGGCCTGGGAGCAGGGCGTTACAGCGAATGCCCAGCGGTGCACACTCCTTGGCGAATGCTTTGGTCATGTTGATCACAGCGGCCTTGGTGATGCTGTAAATGCCCTGCATGGGGCCGGGCTGCAGGCCGTTGATGGAGGCGGTGTTGACGATGGTGCCGCCGCCTTGCTCGCGCATGAGCTTGCCGGCTTCGATCGACATAAAGAAGTAGCCGCGCACGTTGACCTCAACAGTCTTGTTGTAGGCGCCCAGGTCGGTGTCGAGAATGTGGCCGAAATAGGGGTTGGCCGCGGCGTTGTTTACCAGGATGTCCAGGCGGCCGTGATTGCTCTTAATGGCCGCAAAGGCTTCGGTAATGGCATCCATGTTGCCCACGTGACAGGCAAGGGCTTCCGCTTTACCGCCCGCGGCGACGATGGAGTCGGCAACGGTTTGGCAGTCCTCAATCTTGCGGCTGGAGACGATGACATGGGCGCCGTGCTGGGCCAACAGATGGGCGATCGCCTCGCCAATGCCACGGCTGGCGCCTGTGACCAGTGCGATTTTGCCGCCGAGATCGAAAATATTGCTGCTCATAGTGGGTTCCTCGTACATAAATTGTGCAGTTCAGCCCCGGAGCTTAGATAAGTGCAGTATATTTTTGAAATTTATTGCGTTAATGCTACTGTATAAGATCTGTCTATAGTGAAGACCCAATATCCGCCGATATGCGCCTTAATCGTGTCGACCTGAACCTGTTCGTGGTGCTCGATACCATCTATACCGAACGCAATCTCACCCGCACGGCTGACGTGTTGTGCGTCACCCAGCCCACGGTCAGCAACGCGCTTGCGCGTCTGCGCAAGACCTTTAACGACGAGTTGTTTGTGCGCACGCCCAAGGGCATGGTGCCCACCCCGCTGACGGAAAATATTATTGGCAGGGTTCGGGAATCACTGCAGATGCTCGAGACCTCGGTGCTCGAGGGCGACGTGTTCGATCCACAATCCTGTGATCGCTTGTTTCAGCTCAGCATGAACGACGACACGGCGGCGACCTTGCTGCCGGATCTCATGGAAACGCTGGGTCGAGAAGCTCCCGGCATTAGTGTGCAGAATTACCTGGTGCGCCGCCGTGAACTCTTCTCGGCGCTGGCCTCGGGGCAACTTGATCTGGCGATCGATGTGATCGGCCGGGCCGATCCACAATTGTGTCACGAGCCATTGTTCAAGGAGCGGTATGTCTGCCTGGTGCGCCCTGATCATCCGGACCTGGGTGACAGCATCAGCATGGAGCAGTATCTGGCCATGGGGCATGTCCACGTGAGTAGTCGCCCTACCGGGCTGGGGATTGTTGATGCTGAGCTCAATCGCCTGGGCTATCAGCGCGATATTCGCCTGCGCATGCAGAACCACTACACGGCACCGGAGGTGGTGGGGCGGACGGATCTACTGTTAACGGCCCCCAGTCACTGGGCGCGGCGCACGCAATTGAAGGCGCTGGAAATGCCGCTGGTATTGCCCGGACTGCAGCTTAACCTGATCTGGCATCGCAGTGCCGATAACGACCAGGCCAGTCGCTGGATTCGTGAGAAAATTATGGCCTTTTATCAACAGATACGCGGCTGATGCAGGCCTGTTGAAGCTTAACTGGTGGCGCGCAGCTCCTGCGCGAACGCCCAACTTTGGAGGTATTAATCATGCAATGGACGGTTTACCTGTCCGGTGAAATTCACACCGACTGGCGCGAACAGATTATTGAGGGCTGCGCGGCTGCGGGCCTGCCGGTGAACTTTGTATCACCGGTGACGGACCACACCGCCAGTGATGCGGCGGGCGATGTCCTGGGCGAGGAGGGCAAGTCCTTCTGGCGCGACCACAAGTCCTCCAAGGTCAATGCCATCCGCACCAAGAATCTGATTGAGAAAAGCGACATTGCTGTCATTCGCTTTGGTGACAAGTACAAGCAGTGGAATGCCGCGTTTGATGCAGGCTTTTGCGCGGCCCTGGGCAAACCCTACATTACGCTGCACGATGAAAGCATCGTCCACCCTCTCAAGGAAGTAGATGCAGCCGCGATGGCCTGGGCCGAGGAGCCAGCCCAGGTGGTTGAAGTTCTCAGGTATGTGGTGAGCTAGGCGCGCCGCGAGCGTCTGCCGCCGTATTACTCTGCGTCGTCCACGACCAGAGTGGATTGCAGTTCACGCTTGAGGAACTTGCCCGTGGCATTGCGGGGCAGGGGTGTGTCGGTAATCCAGATGTGGCGGGGAATCTTGTAGGCTGCCAGGTGGTCCTTGCAGAAGGCCCTTACTTCAGCGGCGGTAAAGGTGATCCCCTCTTCAGGCACAATTGCAGCACCAACTTCTTCGCCCAGGCGATCATCCGGCACGGAGAACACTGCGCACTCTTTCACGCCCGGGAACTTGAACAGCGCCACTTCCACTTCCGAGCAGTACACGTTCTCGCCGCCGCGCAGCACCATGTCTTTGGCGCGGTCCACGAGGAAAATAAAGCTGTCCTCGTCGACATAGCCGATGTCACCGGTGTGCAGCCAGCCGTCGACAATGGTCTCGGCCGTGGCGTCGGGGCGGTTCAGGTAGCCCTTGATGACTTGCGGACCGCGAATGCAGATTTCGCCGACCTCGCCGGCGGGCAAGGGGTTACCCTCGGTGTCCACGGCGCGCACGTCAAACACAGGAACAAAGCGTCCGGCAGCGCCGGGCTTATCTTCGAGGAATATGCCGAAGCTGGCGGCGACGATGCCGCTGGTCTCAGTGAGGCCATAGCCCTGTGCGGGCGAGGCATTGCGGCCCTTTTTGGCCACTTTGTCCACCAGGTCAGCCTGGACCGGCGCACCGCCACCACCGAACATCTGCAGGCTTGAGGTGTCGCGCTTGGCGTAATCCGGGTGGGCGATCATCTCGCGGGTCATAATTGGCACGCTGGAAAAGCTGGTGATTTTTTCCGCTTCAACGATGCGCAGGGCTTCCCCCGCATCCCATTTGTACATGTGCACCAGTTTGCCGCCGAGGAAGGTTTGTACCTGGGCGCCACAGTTATTGGTGGTGACGTGGAACAGCGGTGCGGCAATAATCGACGCCTGTTGCTCCGGCGGCGGAGTGAGCTGCGCATCGGGGTCGGCCGCCGCACGCAGTTTGCCCACTGCCGTGACCTGGCTGAGATTGCCAAAGATTGTGGACACAATATTATTAGCGCAACTGCGGTGGGTCAGCTGGGCGCCTTTGGGGCGTCCGGTTGTGCCCGAGGTATAGAAAATACAGACGTCGTCATCGGGATCAATCTGGGCGTCGGGCATTTCAGCCGGGGCAGCCACCACGGTCTCCCAGGGCGTGGCCCATGCAGGCGTCTCGGCGCAGCGTACGGTCACTACCTGCATATCGGGGAACGCATCGCGAATCGGTGTGAAGCGGTCCAGACGCTCCTGGTCGCAGATCAGCATTTTAGTGTTGCTGTCCTCCAGCCCGTACTGTAACTCATCGGCCACCCACCAGGCATTCACCCCCACGGAGACGGCACCTACGCAGGCGATCGCCCAGTAGCTGAGCATCCACTCCGGGTAGTTGCGCATGGCAATCGCTATCCGGTCACCTTCCTTGATGCCGTTAGCGCGCAGCCAGTTGGCGATGCGGGCTACTTTTTCATGGGCCTGGGTGTAGGTCAGGCGTTCGTCGTTGTAGACCAGGTAGTCTTTGTCGTCGTGACCGGCAGTGGAGAGCCAGAATTCGCGCAGGTTGGCCGGAGCATGGGTCCATACTTTCAGGGTCTGGCCGCGCACCTCGGCTTCGGAGATGGCAAACATCTGATCGTCGGCGGTGAGCTCTTCGATGGTTTCTTGCAATACGTCGTACATGA
This sequence comes from Halioglobus sp. HI00S01, assembly GCF_001635445.1. Lineage (NCBI taxonomy): Bacteria > Pseudomonadati > Pseudomonadota > Gammaproteobacteria > Cellvibrionales > Halieaceae > Halioglobus > Halioglobus sp. HI00S01. Next base: position 229,214 of record NZ_LWEE01000001.1, on the reverse strand, counting down.
GAATGTCTATTTACCTTTTTGGGTCGAGTTGTTGCCACAGCATTGCCGCGGTCGAATCGCAGAGTTTCTTCAGAGAGGTGGTATCCGTAAATACGCCGTCCAGCAGGAGTCGACTAATGCCGTGCAGGGTGCCCCAGTACATTTGCGAGAACTGTACCGCGTCCACCTCGGCGGCGATCAGGCCGCGCTGCTGGCCTCGCTTGAGGCGTTCGATGTCCTGGCGAAGCACGCCGCGGGCCGTTGATTTGAGTGTAGGAGTAAGCTTGCCGGAGCGCCAGAAATCACTGCCGTACATCAGGTCGTAGTATTCCTGATTGTTGCGAGCGAAATCCAGATAAGCTCTGACCAGGGCGCGGGTCAGCACTTCGCCACCCTGGCCGCGATGTTTGTCGCGCACGTCCTGCATGGTCTGGTTAAAGCGGGCAAAGCCCTCTTCGGCAATCGCACACAGTAGCGATTGCTTGTTTTCGAAGTGATTGTAGGGGGCGGTACGTGAGACCCCCAGATTGGCCGCGAGGGCGCGCAGTGACAGTGCGCTTTCGCCTTCTTCGCGCAGGATACGAGCGGTTTCATCCAGTAACGCCTGTTTCAGGTCGCCGTGATGATAGGCTTTTTTGTCGCTTGAGGGTGGCTTGGCCATAGGGGGTCCAGAGAATTCACTGTGCCACGCTATCACTGCATATTGACAGCGTCAATATGCGCCCGGGGCTTTGGCTTCCGGTACCACGCGAGGTCGCGATACCACTGGGCTGGTAGTGCCAATCTCTATTCAGGTGCTGGCCGCGCGTCGCAACTGGGTCAGCTCTGCCATGATGGCGACAGCAATCTCCAGCGGTGTCTTGCTGCCAATAGGAAGGCCCACCGGCGCGCGTAGTTTTGCAATGGCGCGCTCTTCCAGTTCCAGCGCTCGCAGCCGCTGCAATCGTTTCTCGGTGGTACGCACCGAGCCCAGCGCGCCGATATACCAGGCGTCCGTCTGTAATGCTTCCATGAGCGCCATGTCATCAATGCGTGGGTCGTGGGTCAGGGTGATGACGATAGAGAAGTGGTCGGCAGCATGTTCGCGCACGATGTCGTCGGGCATACCCTGCAGCAGTGGTACATCCGGCCCCATCCATTGGTCGAGCATGGCCTGGCGGGTGTCTGTGACCAGCACCTCGTAGTCCATGGCCAGGGCCAGTTCCGCCAGTGATTGAGCCAACTGGCCAGCACCCACGAGCAGCATGCGCATCCGTGGGCCGAAGCACTGCCGCAGGCTGGTTTCGCGCAATGCCAGGTGAGTGAAGTGGGGCACTTCCCCGGTGGTGCTGATGCCGGTATCGAAGTCCAGGTGACGCTCGATGCAATGGCGCTGGGTAATTGCAGCCAGCGCAGCGTCCAGCCAGGGCAGATCGGCGTCACCCAGTTGCTGTACCAGCACATAGAGGCGCCCACCGCAGGGCAACCCCAGCTTTTCGTTCTCCTCCGGCGATACGCCATATTCGATAACGCGGGGCAGGCTTGCGGCCAGGGCGCCGCCCTGAATACGTTCCAGCAAATCTTCCTCGACGCATCCCCCCGACAGGGAACCCACTAACTCGCCATCGGCGAGGCAGGCGAGCATGGAGCCCACCGGTCTCGGCGATGATCCCACTGCCTGCACAATGGTGCACAGCCAGGGCGAGCGTCCATCTGCGCACCACTGCCGGGTGCGCTCGAGAATATCCAGTTCAAGCGTGCGCATGAAAGGTAATCGCGCTCCCGTTTAAACCGTGAACTGTTTATTGAACGGGAATTCGCGCACGCGTTTGCCGGTGGCTGCAAAGATGGCGTTGGCAATGCTCGGCGCAACAGGTGGTACCCCGGGTTCGCCCACGCCGGCCGGGAGCGCTTCGCTGGGGATGATGTGGGTTTTGATCACATCGGGAGTCTGATTGATCCGTGCCACGGGATAGTCGTGAAAATTTGACTGCACGGCTGCACCGTCCTCAAAGGTGATTTCTCCCATTAGCGCCAGACTGAGACCGAAGATCATGGCCCCTTCCATCTGCGAATGTACGCGATCCGGGTTTACGACCGTGCCCGCATCGATGGTAGTGTGCATTTCCAGCACGCGCAGGCGTCCGTCCTTCACTTCGACCTTGCAGGCCACGGCGACATAAGCAAGGAAGCTGCGAGCGGCGGCTAGTCCCCAGCCTTGTCCTGCGGGTAGTTTTTCGCCCCAGGGCAAGGTCTCCGTCAATGCCGAAATCGACCGCTTGAATCGCGCCGTGTCGTAGGGATACTCCTCCAGGCTGCGGCCGTAGTTGCCGAATTCAAGGCCTTCTTCTGCGAAGGTAATATGGCGGTCCTCACCGATGCTTTCGAGCCAGAAGTCGCGGGGGTCTTTGCCTGCGGCGTGAGCCAGCTCGTCCATGAAGGAGCCGACGCCGAACGCGTAGGGAATGTTGTATACCGAGCGCAGCCAGCCAATGCGCATATGCGCTGGCGCCTTGTGACTTTCGATGCGCAGATTGGGCACCGCAAAAGGCACGGTACCGAAGCTCTGGCCCAGCGAACCACCGCTCTGGATGTCGACGCTGGCGTCGAAGGTGGAACTGATGGAGGGGGTGGCCTCACGGGCCAGCCAGGCTGAGAGAACGCCGCTATTGTCGAGACCGCCTTTGAAGTGTTGGGCCGAGCAGGAGTGGAAATAATCCTGATGAATATCATCTTCGCGGGTCCACACGACCTGCACGGGTTTGCCGGTGGCCTTGGCCAGCAGTGCCGCTTCGACACTGAAGTCCGGCTTGGATTTACGTCCGAAGCCACCGCCTAGCAGGGTAACGTGCACTTTGACCTGCGCCGGTTCCAGTCCCAGGACGTCGGCCACAGTGCGTTGGGTTGATTGCGGGGTTTGGGTGCAGGCCCAGATCTCACAGATGCCGTCGTGGATATGGGCGGTGGCCATGGGCGGCTCCATTGAGGCGTGTGCCAGATACGGCGCCTTGTAGGTGGCCTCAAGCGTTTTTTCCGCAGCCTTCAGGGCGGCATCGGTATCGCCGCGCTCGCGCTGGACAACGCCCGGGCCGCCACTGACTGCACGGGCAAGACCTTCGAGGTAGCTGGCTGAATCGTAGCTGCCGTGCTCACCGGTATTCCATAGCACATTGAGTTTGGATCGACCCTGCATAGCCGAGTAGGTATCTGTGGCGAGTACAGCCACGCCTTCCAGCGCATTGTAGGCAGACGGGAGAGGGCTGCCCTCCATCTTGATGACATCAACAACGCCCGGGAGCTTGCGCGCCGCCGCCTCGTCATAGCTGACGGCCTTACCCTGCAATACCGGGGTGCGCTCGATGCTCGCAAACAGCATACCGGGTACGCGCACGTCCACGCCGTAAGTGGTATTGCCGGTGCAGATATCGTCGAGATCGACAATGGGCACGCTCTTGCCGATGTAGCGGAAATCCTGTTTGTCCTTCAGCGTCAGACTGTCCAGCGCCGGCATTGACAGGCTGGCCGCCGCTGCAGCTAATTCACCAAAGCCCAGCGAACGACCGTCACGGTGATGGACCCGATGCTCACGGGCACTCACGTCGGAGAGTTTGGCCGACCACTGGTTGGCGGCGGCCTGTTCCAGCATGGCTTTCGCGGCTGCGCCCATCTGGCGCATGATGTGATAGAAGTTGCGTATCGAGCGCGAGCCATCGGTGTTCTGGCTGCCGTAATCGGCGTTCGCCAGGCCCTGAATGACCTTGACCTGCGCCCAGTCGGCTTCCATTTCGTCGGCGACAACCTGGGGCAGGCTGGTGCGAATGCCCGTGCCCATCTCCGAACGGTGAGCAATGATTTCTACCGTACCGTCGCCTTGCACGCTGACGAACAGGTTTAGCGACTGACCGGCGGGCTCATCAAGCACGCCTGCCAGCGCTGTTGCAGGCAGGCTGCCCATAAGCACCATGCCGGAACTGGTTAAACCGGTCAGTGCCAGAAATCGGCGCCGGGAAATTTTGCGAATGCTGTCCATTACTGGTCACCTCCCATGTCCGCTGCGGCCTGCTTGATGGCGCTGCGAATGCGCGGATAGGTGCCGCAGCGGCAGATGTTGCCTGCCATGGCTGCATCAATCTCCGCGTCGGTAGGGGCGGCATTGGTCGCCAGCAGCGCTGCGGCCGACATGATCTGCCCGGACTGACAGTAGCCGCACTGGGGTACATTCTGGTCTTTCCAGGCTTTCTGCACCGGGTGCGAAGCGTCGGTTGCCAGCCCTTCAATGGTCACGATCTGTTTGCCTTCAGCGAAGGACACGGGAATAGAGCAACTGCGCAACGGGCTGCCGTCGAGGTGCACGGTGCAGGCTCCGCACAGGCCCTTGCCGCACCCGAATTTGGTGCCGGTCAGGCCGATATGGTCTCGCAGGGCCCAGAGCAGGGGCATGTCGGGAGAAACGTCCAGAGTGTGAAGCTGGCCATTTATGGTTAATTTCATGGTGGTATTCCAATGTGGTTCGGTGAGCGACCGATGTCGTGGTGCGAATTATAGTACTTTGCCGCGCTTAAAGTGGGCTTAAGGTTGTCATTCGGTTGAAAGCCCGCGGCGATCTGCCTACCTTAAAGAGGTTACTGGCAATAAATATAACGAGGTAGTAGCAGTGTACGATTTGATTATCCGTAACGGTAGTGTGGTCGACGGTACCGGCCAGCCCGCATTTAGCGCCGATGTGGCGGTGAAGGACGGTGTCATAGCGGCCGTCGGCGAAGTGGCTGGCGACGCGGTTCGAACCATTGACGCCGCCGGCAGAATAGTCACGCCGGGCTGGGTCGATGTGCACTCCCATATGGACGGCCAGGCTACCTGGGATCCACTATGCAGTCCCGCTGCCAACCATGGCATTACCACTCTGGTGATGGGCAATTGCGGCATTGGTTTCGCGCCCTGCAAACCGACCGACGAGGCCCGCGACCAGCTGGTATCGGTGGTCGAAGACGTTGAGGACATCCCCGGCGCTGCACTCCACGAGGGCATTGAATGGAACTGGGAGACCTTTCCTGAGTATCTCGATGAACTGGACAAATTCCCCCGTGCCGTAGATGTGGCTGCCCAGGTGCCACATTGCGCAGTCCGAACCTACGTCATGGGCGATCGCGGCACGCACAACCAGAAAGCCACCCCCGAAGATGTTGAGCAGATGGCGCAAATCGTCAAGCAGGGTATTGAAGCCGGGGCCCTGGGCTTTACGACTTCCAGAACGGAGCTGCACACCACCCGCCACGACGAAGTCATGCCGGGTACATACGCAGATGAGGCGGAGCTGCTGGGGATTGGCAAAACCATCGGCGAGCTGGGCAAAGGTATTTACGGGGTGGTGTCCGACTGGACCAACTGGGAAGAAGAGATGGAGTGGATGAAACGCCTGTCTATCGACAACCAGTGCAAGGTGAATTTCGTACTGTTCTTCCGCGAGGAGGATGATTGGCCCCGGGTCCAGAAGCAGCTCGCTTATGTGCGCGATGCCCAGCGGGAAGGCGCACAATTGATTCCCCATGTAGGCGCGCGGCCCGTCAATATTCTGTTGAGTTGGGAAGGTACGATCAATCCCTTTAGTTTCAATCCCAGCTATGCAGAACTCTCGATTTTGCCGGACGCAGAGCGCATTGAGCGCCTTAAGGATCCGGAGGTTCGTGCCGCCATTTTGTCCGACGAGCCGCCGCTTATGGGCGATGACTTTATGGATACGATGATTGCCGGCTGGGACAAGCTTTATGTACTGGGAACACCTCCCAACTATGAGCCAGGGCCGGAAGATTCGATTGCGGCCAAAGCGCGTGAGGCTGGCGTAGACCCTGCCGCCTACGCCTACGACGCCATGATGAAGCGCGACGGCAAGAACGTACTGTTTTTCCCCTGCTTCGGTTATAGCGCGAATGATCTGAGCCGCCAGGTGGCCATGCTGGAAGATCAGGATTCGGTGATCAGCCTGGCTGATACCGGCGCGCATTGCGGTGTGCTGTGTGATGCCAGCGTGCCGACCTATCTGATCTCGTACCTGACGCGCGATCGCAAGCGCGGCAAGCGCTTTGATCTGGAGTGGGCGGTGAAGCTGCACACTCACGATACCGCGCGCTGTGTAGGGCTTGAGGACCGCGGCACGCTGGAGGTTGGTATGAAGGCTGATATCAATGTCATCGACTACCAGAACCTGCAACTGCATGCCCCCGAAATTGTGCACGACTTGCCGGCCGGGGGGAGGCGTGTGTTTCAGGGGGCCGATGGCTACGATGCCACGATTGTCAGCGGTGAGGTGGTCATGGAGAACGGCGTGGCCACGAGTGCCCGCCCGGGCAAGCTGATCCGCGGTTCGCAGGCGCGGCCAGTTGCAGCCTGATAGTCCGTTAATGACACGCCACCTGAGGGAGAGACCGCATTGAGTATTGCCACTGAATCCCGCGCTGCCCTGCGCGAACTCATCGATACCCTGGAAGAAATCGATGCCCGCTGGGCCGGCGAGGAATGGAACCTGTTTTCTCCCGACGACGTTGTGGGTGCGCATCGCAATCTTATGCATTTACTTGAGGGTGGGCTGGTGGGCCATTTTGAATATGATCCGCTCAATCCGCAGTTTCGCCGCATTGTCACGCCGTCGCGGAAATTCACCGGCGACAATGCAGATGCCCTGTACTTCGATGCGCCGGTGACCGACGCGGGGCAGTACCGCGTAGTGGGTGAGATGGATGGCGCTGTTTATGTGTCCATTACCATTGAGGCAGGTACGGAAAGTGGCAGCATGGGCACCGGAACCGCAGGTGTCATCAACAGCGAAATGTTTGACGTCAATGACGGCCGGTTCGAACTGTTCCTTGGTGGTGAACCCCGCGACCGGAACTGGCTTCCGCTGGACAATGCCTCACGTATCACAGTGCGCTACTACTGGGAGGAGGAGGAGTCCGTGGCGGCCGATCTCAGTCGCGAGCCACAGATTGTCATCGAGCCACTGCACGAGGTGGCTCCGGCGGCTCCGCCGAGCGACGCCAGTGTGGCAGCCGGTATGCGTCGCGTGAGTGAATTTCTCAGGGCACGCACGCTGGGCATGTTGCCCATGGCCCAGCGTGAGCAGCCCGAGTTTGTCAGCATTGTGCCCAATGAATTTCCGCCGCCGGTGAAACCGGGTGCGTTTGCGCTTGCGGCATTCGACGCCGCTTATTCCATGGCCCCTTATTACCTGGAAGATCACCAGGCGCTGGTCATCACCGGTAAGTGGCCTGAATGTATTTTTGCCAATGTGGTGCTGTGGAATCGATTCCAGCAAAGCTACGATTTCGTCACACGTCAGATCTCCCGCAATCGCAAGCAGACAGAGCTGCAAGCCGATGGCGGTTTCCGGATGATTATCGCCCACCGAGACCCTGGGCTACCGAATTGGATTGATACTCAGGGTACCCCACTGGGGTTGGTGTTCTGGCGATTTATGTTGCCGGAAGGGGAGATCGAAACGCCTCAGGCGGAAGTGGTGGACTTTGCCGATATTGCCTTGAGCACAGGTTGAGCAACAGCGCCTTCGGCGGGTAATGGGCCGTACTGGCCATTGACAGGTCCGCTATGGCGTTTTACAAACAAGGCATCCAGATAACAATAAGTAAGGATGGTGTATGCAACGGTTAGTGTGTAAGCGCAGTGTTATGGCAGCGGCCATCACTGCGATGTGTGTTACTCCTGCGACGGTCATGGCGCAGGGCGCCGCGCTTGAAGAAGTGATCGTTACCGCCGAAAAGCGCGAGCAGTCGCTGCAGGATGTTCCCATCTCCATTGTGGCACTCAATAGTGAGGCGCTGGCTAACCAGGGCATTGATGAACTCGATGACCTGAGCACGAATATTCCCAACCTGTACGTCAACAACTTCAATAACGATCCGGTTGCCGTGCGGCTGTTCATCCGCGGCATTGGCCAGAACGATGTTCAGCTCACTCAGGACCCCTCCGTCGCGCTGTACCTCGATGGTGTGTATATCGGCACAACTTTCGGTGCCGGTTTCGAGGGCGTCGATCTGGAGCGAATCGAAGTATTGCGCGGCCCCCAGGGTACGCTTTACGGGCGCAACGCGACGGGTGGTGCGGTTAACCTGATCACCCGGCGGGCGAACCCGGAACAGTTTGAGTTTCATCAGACGTTCACCGCCGGCAATCTGGATCTGTTTAAAAGCCGCACCTTTATCAACGTGCCATTGGGCGACCGCTTCGCCGCCAAGGTTGGTTACATCATGACCGACCGCGACGGCTACGTAGAAAACACGGGTGTGGGAGAGGACTTCGGCACTGAGGATCGCGAAAGCGCGGTTATCGATCTGCACTGGGATGCCACGGATACTCTGGTATTTGACTATCGCTATGAAACAGCGGAGATCGCCGACGCCGGGCGCATGGAGCAGTCACTGATCGCCGGACAGGAACAGGAACTGCCGCCGGGCGTGCCAGATCTGAGCTTCTTCACTACACCGGGTACTGTGTCTGATGATCGTCAGGACAAGGTCGAGTCACTGTGGCAGAACGGCCCGACGGATCTGGATATCAATGCACACACTCTGCACGTTGACTTGGAGTGGGGCGATGTTTTCACCCTGCGCTCGATAACCGCGCAGCGTGACATGGAATCTTCAGTGCAGGCCATTGTGCTGCCGGACTGGCGAGTCAATCTGATACCGGGCGGCGGCTCCGTCAGCACCATGATTAACGACATTGAATTTGAACAGTTCTCCCAGGAGTTTCAGTTACTGGGTAGTTGGGACAATGTCGAACTGGTTACCGGGCTGTACTACTACGATGATGAAGGTACCCACGATTCCAGCGGCAGTGCCACTCTGGGCCTGCCCGGGCCCGAATTCGATATCACCTTTACCGACAATACCTCCATGGCGGTTTTCGCCCAGGCGACTTGGAGCCCGGAAGCGCTGGACAGTCGCTGGCACTTTACTCTGGGCGGGCGCTACTCCGATGACGAGCGCGAAGCGTTCCGGCGCAACACGCGCTCAGCAGATTTTGCGGAAAGTGCCCCCGACGGTGCCAGCTACAAACGCGACTTCAGCAACTTCAATCCCTCTCTTACCGTGGCCTGGGACGTCAGCGATGACGCCAATGTCTACGCCAAGGTGGTCAGTGGGTACAAGTCGGGGGGAACCTCCACGCGCTCTGCGAATGCCGACCTGTTCCGCGCGGGCTTCGATGAGGAGGACGTTTTGTCCTACGAGCTGGGCCTGAAGGCCGACTTTTTCAGTCACCGGCTGCGCTTTAATGGTGCGCTGTTCTATATGGATATCGACGGCTCACAGACCAGTATCCAAACGGGTAGCACCGCCGGCGAGCGCGATTTCCTGCCCGTGGATGGCAACGTGATCCAGGGCGTGGAAATGGAGCTGACAGCGGCGATTTCTGAAAACCTCATCGGCAGCTTTAACTATGGTTACCTTGATACCAGCGTGGGCGAGGACTTTGTCGACAGTGCCGCGGGTGTTTTTTATCTCACCGATCGCTATTCCTATGCGCCAGAGAACAGTGTTTCTGCCGCGCTGGATTACGGGCGGGATCTGGCCAATGGCACTGTACACGCTCGTCTTGGCTTTTCCTACCAGGATGAAACAGTGAGCTCGGTCAATGAACTCGACCTGACCGACCAGGATGATCGTAGCATCTGGGATGCCAGTCTCGGTTGGTCAGGTATTAGTCTGGGAAGCCTTGCCGGTGAAGCCAGTGTCATGCTGTGGGGCAAGAATCTCACGGATGAAGAGTACGTGATTGTGTCCGCCGCTTCCTGGGGGTTCGTGGGTTCCAACTACACTGGCACGTTCGGTGATCCCCGCACGTATGGCGTGACATTGACTTGGGACTACTAGCGGCGTTTGCGCCGCCAATGGCGCGATGCTAACTTGCTCAGGCGAGTATCAAGGAGCGCCGCATGAGCGAGGAGGAAACGGTCAGAAAGGAAATCCACGAGGAATTTCCCGAGGAGCATCCTGACCCGCTGATCCGTCAGCTGCATCATGTTATCCGGGTGGCGGTTAAATTCATGTCGGTGCTGATGGCTATCGTCATTCTGCTGGGCGTCGCCGATGTGATCTGGGTGCTATACGAGCGCCTGAGCACACCGCCCTATGGACTGCTGCAAGTTGCGGATATCTTCCAGGTATTCGGTGCCTTCATGGTGGTGCTGATTGCCATCGAGATATTTATCAACATCCGGCTTTACCTGGGTACCAATACATTGCCGATCAAACTCGTGCTGGCCACCGCCCTGATGGCGATTGCGCGGAAAGTCATTGTGCTCGACCTGAACAACGTCGACGCTATCTATGTCTTTGGTATTGCTGCAGTGGTGCTGGCGCTGGGTGTGACCTATTACCTGGTTGGTAGAACGTCAAAATACTTTGCCTCAGACTCCACCGTATCCTCAGACTGAATCTGGCCGCCGGTTCCGGCGGCTCGAAAGACGGCGCCAACCGCAGTAAAATGTCGCTGTTTACCTGATTCTGGATCCACTATGCGTTACTTCAAGCTTTTCTCTGGCCTGGCGGCCGGACTGTTGTTAACAGGCCAAACTCTGGCCCAGGGGCCCACACCGGCCCAACTGGCCAAGTCAGAGGAGTTGGCGCAGTGGGCGCTGGGGCAGCACCTCGGCTATGAAATCGTCGAATCGCTGACCACGGAAGTGGGCCCACGGCTCGCCGGCACCGAGGCGGAAGAGCGGGCCCGGAATTGGGCGGTGGCCAAACTCAAAAAGCTGGGCTTTAAAAATGTTCGGGTGGAGTACTTCGACCTTCCTGTGTGGGAGCGCGGGCTGGAGCGAGCTGAAATCCTTGAGCCTTACCCGCAGCCGCTGGTCATTATTGGCCTTGGTGGCAGCACCTCAACAGGGCACCAGGGCGTTGAAGGCGATGTCGTCGGCTATCCCAGCCTCGCCGCTCTCAGAGCCGCTAAAGCAGACGAGTTGAAGGGCAAGATTGCTTATATCGGCGAGGTTATGACCCGCACCCAGGATGGCTCAGGCTATGGCGTGGCGGGGCAGAAACGCCGTGAAGCCGCCTATGTTGCCAAGGAGAAGGGCGCAGTTGCCGTGCTGATCCGCAGCGTCGGGACTACCAGCAATCGCTTCGCCCATACCGGACAAATGCGCCGGGTAACCAGTCAGCCGATTCCTGATGGCGTCCCCGCGGCGGCATTGGCCGCCCCCGATGCCGACCAGTTGGAGCGCATTCTAGACAGCGGCGAAACCGTTCGAATTCATTTTTTGTTGACGCCTGAGAGCCGTCCCGCGGGGCGCTCGGGCAATGTCATTGCCGAAATTCCCGGCAAGAAGAAACCAGAAGAGATTGTGCTGCTTGGCGCGCACCTGGATTCCTGGGATATGGCCACCGGCGCTGTGGATGACGGCGCTGGTGTAGGTATTGTGGTCGCTGCGGCGAAGCACCTGATGGACGAGACCAAGCGCCCTGATCGCACTGTGCGGGTGGTATTGTTTGGCGCCGAAGAAGTCGGTCTGGTGGGGGGGAAAGCGTATGTGGAGGCCCATAAGGACGAGTTGGCCCAGCATGTGATTGCCTCCGAGTCAGACTTTGGCGCCGGCCGTATCTGGCGCTTCGAAACGCGTGCCGGTGAAGGCCGCATCGAAGCCGCGCAGGCGCTGGGCCACGGCGTGAAGAAGCTCGGTGCTGCGCCCGGCGGCAACACCGCCAGTGGTGGCCCGGATCTGTTGTTTATGCGTCAGGCCGGTGTTCCCGTGGTCACGCTCAAGCAGAATGGCTGGGACTACTTCGACCTGCACCACACGCCCAATGACACCCTGGATAAGATCGACCCCGACGATCTGGCCCACAACGTGGCGGCCTGGTTGAGTTTCGTATACCTGGCGGCAAATACCGGCGAATACTATCGCTGAGTAACACCGCGGTCGGGCTAGTCCAATCTGTTGGACCGGCCTGCTACCGGCCCCCGCGTATAATCTCTCGCTGATTTGCAGGAGAGAATAACTATGCAGCGTTTAGCAGGTAAGGTCGCCATTGTCACCGGTGGCGCCAATGGTATGGGTGAAGCGACAGTGCGTACGTTCGTCGAGAACGGCGCCAAGGTTGTCATCGGTGATATCGCCGAGCAGCAGGGACAGGCCCTTGCCGATGAGTTGGGAGACGCTGCGGTCTTCCTGCGCATGGACGTGACCTCAGAGGCAGACTGGGCTGCAGCGGTTGTCGCCGCCGAACAACTGGGCACCCTCAATGTCCTGGTAAACAACGCCGCAATTCTGCACATTGCCTCGATCACTGATACCACGCCGGAAGACTACATGCGGGTGGTGAGCGTTAATCAGCTCAGCGCCTTCCTTGGAATCCGGGCGGTGATTCCTTCGATGAAGGCCGCGGGTGTCGGTTCCATCATCAATGTATCCTCCATTGACGGCTTGCATTCGCAAGCGGGTATTAGCGCCTATTCCTCGACCAAGTGGGCTCTGCGCGGTCTGACCAAGTCGGCAGCGATTGAACTGGGCCAGTACAATATTCGTGTGAATACCGTTCATCCCGGTGGCATCTTTACCCAGATGGGCGGCAAGGGTGCTATTGAAGAAGAAGACATCAATCGCACCATCTACAACAAGATGCCGATTCCCCGGGTGGGACAGCCGGAAGAAGTCGCGGCAGTCACTCTGTTCCTGGCCACGGATGAGGCCAGCTATAGCACCGGGTCTGAATTTGTCGCCGATGGCGGCTGGTTTGCCGGTCAACTCGGCAATGGGATGCCCACTGCCTGATCAGAGCTGGTATTCCAGCCGCAGCCCGTAGGTTCTCGGCGGGGTGAGCTCGCTACTCACTCCCAGATTGCGGCTGACAGTACCCGGCCGCTCTCGAAATACCCAGTTGCGTTCATCGCGTAGGTTTCTGACCCACGCGGTGACCGTCCAGGTGTCCCAGCTGAGTCCCAGTTGCGTGTCCCAGCGGTCCCAGGCATCCACAAGATCGTATTCATCCAGGTTAAATGGCGACATGTACTGTTCACCCACATACATGTAGTTCAGCATGTACTGCATGTCTATGTCGTTCCAGGTCCAGTTGAGTAGCGCATAGAGATTGAGCTTGTGCTCGGGGGTTAGCGGAAACGTATTGCCCTCGAGGTTCTGCTCATCGGTGCACAATGGATTCTGGCTGTTGCCCTGGGCCAGCGGCCCCAGCGCACAGGCGTTGGCATCCTTGGAATAGAAATCACCGTAGCGGGTCCGGTTGTAGGACCAGTTACCGCCCACGCTGATCAGTTCACTCAGCTGGCTGGCGGCTTCCAGTTCAAGCCCCCAGGCGGTGGCCTCCTCGGCATTTTCAAATGTCCGCACGCCCACGCCATTCACGACATCCTGACGGATGACTTGCAGATCCTGATAGTCGTAGTAATACGCCGCTCCGGACAGGCGCAGCTGCCCGTCGAGCAGTGCACCTTTATAACCGACCTCAAAAGAAAGCAGGTCCTCGGGCGCGACCTCGTCCACGTCTGTGGAGGCGGTGGGTTTCATCAGGTTGAACCCACCGCTGCGATATCCCGTGGCCAGGGTGGAGTAGAACAGCTGGCCGGGGAGGGGACGCCAATTCAGCCCAAGGCGCCAGTCGACGCTATCCCAGTCGTCCTCGACATCTCTGGAGATATAGCCGTCGCCGACCCACTGAACGAAGGTGGTATCGCCGCCGCGCTTGTCGTCCTGTGAATAGCGGAGGCCCGCAGTCAGGCTCAGCGCATCAGTAAAGTCCCAGTCTGCCTGGCCATAGGCCGCTTTCGATGTGGTAATCAGTTGCGACTGGCCCTCGTAAAGCCAGTTCTCGTCGCTGGTATTGCGGCCCACCAGGCCACCGAGAAACTGGTAGACCGCCATCATGTCGTCGTTTTCTTCCTCGACGGCAAAGTACTGGTTTTCATCGCTGCGATAATAGTAAAGACCAGCCACAAAATTGAGGTTGCCGGGCAATTCCGAATACAGCTGTAAATCGTGTGAGGTGAAGTCGGCTTGTTGGCCAATGGTATCGGTCATGCGCGGGCTGGTCTGGCTGATGCCGGTGAGCGCCGATACCGGCAGGCCGAACAGAAACAGATTGTCCCAGTTGAAATTCGACAGATCGCCATTTATCGCATCGTTGTCGACGTAGCGGTCGTATTCGTACTCTGAGTAGGCAGCGAGGTACTTAACGCGGTAGTCGCCAAAGGCTACCTCATTGAGTAGCCAGGCACCCTGGGTATCGGTCGCTTCAGAGGGCGTTACATCTGCCTGGGTTTTACTCTCGTCGCGCACCGCGGCGTTGGGCTGCGGATAATCCTGATGAGGATTGACAAAGTTCTGGCCGGGAAATGTGCCCGGTAGGTTGAGTACGGCACCGGTGTCGATGTCAGTAACGGGTTGCACGTAGTCAGTGCTGAAGTCCAGGGGGCGGTAACCAATTGAGGGGGTGCGGTCGAGTTTGACCTTGGTGGCCTGAATTTGTGAGTACCAGTTGTGAGTCCAGTGGAATTTGAACGAAGCCCGCAGTGTCTGGGTGTCACGGTCATCAAACTCTTCGCCCCGGGTGACCTCTTCCTGATAGCCGTCGCGGGTAATCGTCGACCCTGAGACAACCATGGAGAGCTGGTCGGTAATTGGGCCGCTCATCACGCCCTGCAGTACCTGATAGTCGTAGTTGCCAAGTTCGGCAATCACCTTACTGCGCCAGGTAGGGGTAGGGCCCATGGTTACCAGCTTGATGGCGCCACCCACGGCATTGCGGCCGTAAAGCGTGCCCTGTGGGCCGCGCAGAACCTCCACGCGCTCCAGATCGAAGAGGTTGTTGTATTCCATCAACCCGGCTTCAGTGTTGTAAACACCGTCGGTATAAATCGCGACCCCCGGGTCTGAGCCCAGCGCGTTGTTGGGGCGACCCACACCGCGCAGGCTGATTTTGCTTGGGGTGCCGGTAATGCTCAGGGAAGGCGTGCGCGATGCGAGGTCCTGACCGTTGTCGATACCAAAGTTGTCCAGCGCACTACTGTCATAGGCGGACACGGCCAAGGGAGTATCCATTAACCCAGTGGCGCGTTTGGTGGCGGTGACCACCACCTCTTCGAGTATTTGCGCAGCGATCGGGCCACTGGCAAGAGAGAGCGCTAGACTGAGCAGAACTGGCGGTAATGTTGTACGTTTCATACAGACTTTTTGTTGTTATTTCAGCCTGAGATAGTAACCGAATTCTGCATCGCGCGGGAAGTTAAGAGTCCTGTCGTTTGATTGCCTGCCCGTCGCGCAGGCGTTCGAGGCCGCGCACGGCTACCCAGTCGCCCGGCTGCAGCCGTCAATAGTTGTGAGACGGATAACCGAGCATACCCCTCAGCCTGAAAACGGGACTAGAGATAATCTGTCGGTTTCTCGTACTATACGGTCGTACAGTGAGTTGCAGGCATACACCCCGGGAGGTTTAATGCTGTCCAAATTCGATGACTATCCAATCCATCAGACCGCTGAGCCGGTGTTTCATACCGCCAGTAGCGATCGCTTCCAATACGACCGCTTCTGGTACAACGCCCATGCGCTGGATGGCAGCTTTTACTTCGGGGTCGGGCTTTGCCGTTACCCCAATCTCGGCATTCTCGACGGCAGCCTGAGTCTGGCAATTGATGGCCGTCAGTATGCGTTTCACGGTTCGCGTCGTGCGCCCCAGGAGCCTACTGAACTAAGCATTGGCCCTATGGAGTTGCAGATTCTGGAGCCCATGGGGCGTCATCGCCTGGTGATTGGCGAGAACGAAACCGGCATTAGCTGTGACCTGACTTTTACGCCGCGCACGGCCTGTATCGAGGAAGGCCGCCAGACATTGCGCAACGAGCGGCACATCGTGATGGATGCCACTCGCCTGGATCAATTCGGCGCCTGGTCGGGTTGGATCCGCTATGACGGCAAGGGGCTCAAAGTGGATGGCGCGACCACCTTCGGTCTCAAGGATCGCTCCTGGGGAATTCGCCCGGTGGGCGATGCCTATACCGGCGGAGCCCCCATGGCAGACTTTCAGGCCGTGCATTTCAACTGGTTGCCCATTTTCTGGGAAGACCACTGCAGTTTGGCAGGCTGGTTTGAAGACGGCGAAGGCCATCAGTGGCATACAGACCAGGGTTTCCTGCCGCTCTATGCCGGAGTGGAAGATGTGCCCGGCACCAACGATCCCGGCACGCGACTCTGGCAGGGCAAGGTGCAGCATAAACTCGACTTCATTCCCGGTACTCGTAGAGCGCGCAGCGGCGTGATTACCATGCACCACAAGTCGGGCGAGAGTATGGAGATCAGCGTGGAGCCGGTGCTGGTGCATCGCATGAAAGGCCTGGGCTATCAGCACCCCGAGTGGGGACATGGCAAATGGCACGGTGAGCTGGTGATTGGTGGCGAAAGCTGGACTGACGCGGAGCTCGACCCCCTGGCACTGGAAAATATCCACGTACAACAGATTGTGGTGGCGCGCTGTGGCGACAAGGTTGGCCACGGTGTGCTCGAGCAAATGCACATTGGCCCCTCGCCGACACACGGATTTGACGACTGGTTCGACGGAGCCAAATAGTGTGGATCGCGGCTTGGCCGCGGTTGCTGAGGTGCTTTAGAATGCCCATTGGTAGAAGAAGCCTGCTCCAATGGCCATGGACAGAATGACGGCGACAAAGGCTGCGACCAGCGCATTGCGGAACAGTGACTTCAACAGAATAACCTCTGTCAGACTGGCCCCTGCGCTGCCAATAATCAGTGCCATTACCGCACCCAGCCCCATGCCTTTTGCCGCGAGGGCAGCGCTCAGGGGGATGACGGCTTCCGCGCGGATGTAGAGCGGTATGCCGATGACCGCGGCGACAGGGATCGCCCAGGGGTTGTCTTCGCTCGCGACACTGGCGACCAGGTCTGAGGGCATGAAACCGTAGATAAAGGAACCGACCGCGATGCCGCCCGCGAGGTAGGGAAGGACTTTCTTGAAGTCAGCCCAGGTGGCATCCCAGATGAGCCGCCACTTACTGGGCACTACCTGCTGAGCGCCGCAGCTGGCGCTGCATCCGGAAGCCTGGGGTGCCATATAGGCCTCTGCCTTGATGTACCGCTCGAATCCCCGCTTCTCCAGGACAATACCGGCCATAATCGACGACACCATGGCAATGGCGAAATAGGTGGTCGCGACCTTGATACCGAAAGTCACCACAAACAAGCCGATGATGATCGGGTTTAGCAGCGGCGAGGCAAACAGGAACACCATCATGGTGCCAAAGCCGGCCTGTGCGCGCAGCAGTCCCTTGAGAAAGGGAATGGTCGAGCAGGAACAGAAGGGCGTAATTGCACCCAGTAAAGCGGCGATAAAGTAACCGCGACCGCCCCGCGAGGCGAGGATGGACTGAATACGCTCCGGTCCCAGGTGATGCTGCAGTAATCCCACGCCGTAGCTGATGATCAGGTACAACAGGGTCAATTCCACACTGAGGAACAGGAACATGTGTATGGCTTCTTGAAGCATTTGCATATCAAATGTCATGGGTTTAATATCTATAATTCTAGAAAAATCGAAATATAGTGATGCCGTGTTCTCTTGTCAAGAAATTTCTAGTAATATCGAATTATGAAAAACAACAAGACTCTCTCCCTCGAGGAGGCTGCCAAGGCGCTCAAAGAGCTGGGCCACCCGGCACGGCTTTCCATTTATCGGCAACTGGTGCGAGCGGGGGCCGATGGCACGCCAGTGGGCACTGTGCAGGCGCAACTGGATATTCCTGGCTCAACGCTTACCCATCATCTTTCGGGGCTGGTATCCGCGGGGCTGGTGACGCAACGCCGTGAGGGACGAACGCTTCATTGTGTGGCGCAGTATGAAGAGCTCGACGCGCTCATCGACTACCTGCAGGAAGAGTGTTGCGCCGGCAGTTGACGGCGCATCCGAGGCCTAAAGAAAGCCGGGATGAACGCCCGGGAAAAATTGCGCTACGGCAAACCCGGGCATGGAGTGCTGTGGATAGCTTTTACTGGTATTGGATTCATGCAGTACGTGCAGCACCAGGCCTTCCTCGTCCTTCATCGCGTGCCAGTTGAATTGCTCGATCGCCTGGAGAATAAAGGTCGCGTCCTCTGACCAGTTTTTGTCTGGAAAAGGAATTTGCTCGGCGACGTGTCGCCGGTAGGCATAGCTGAAGCCATAACCCCAGTACGCCTCTTTGTGGACTTGTGTCTTGCTCAGGTCCTTACGTGCCAGCCCAGAGGGCCCGTAGACCAGATCTGGCAATAGTCATCTTCGCTGCCCAGGTCCCAGTAACCCAGCTTGCGGTAAACGCTGCTATACAGGAAGAAACCACTGAGTTTGACCAGATCGTGGCCCTGCTCGAGTGCTTCGACCATGGTTTCCACGTACGTTGGCGCGTAAAAGTCATCGTCGTCCAGGTGGATGATGATGTCGCCTTGAGCTTCTCCAATCAGGAAATTACGCTTTCTGCCGATGCTCATGTCACCCGGCTGGTGGTAATACCTGATGCGCGTATCGTCGCTTGTCGAGAGCGTTTCGCTCGCAGCGTCGCTGCTATCGTGAACCAGCCACTCGATGTTGGAATAGGTCTGGTTTATGAGAGTCTGCGCTTGCAGCGAGAGACATTTTTCCCGGTCCAGGGTCGGGGTGATAAGGCTTACAAGGGGTTTGGTGGAACAGTACATGGGGCACCGCAAAAAGATCCGTTTAATGTGGTGAGGTCAAAGTTACCCTTCTCCGAGGTATTTGTCAGAATCAAAGTTTTTTACCGCTTCCGGATTCAGCACCACAATGACACTCAATATCATGCCGTTGATGAAGCCCTCTGGGAACGCAATGAGCGCTATCATAGGCCAGTTTTCCAGCGCGCCTCGGACGTAGCTGGTCTGGCCGGCCATGCTGAGGATGAACAGGCTTGCGGCGACCAGTGCGAATGAGGCGAGCACACCGCCGCCGAACCCTGCGCCCAGCAAGTAGATAAACAGGTTGCTCTGGGGGCGTTCGCTGAGCCACTGCACCAGCAGTCGGGTAACCCCTGCAGGCACGACGACATTTACCAGCCACGCCACTGGCGCACCTGCCAGCGGTTGCTCAATTAACAGTGCGTGAACGCCACACGCTATGGCGCCCACCATCAGGGTAAATCGCAAACCAATAAGCAACGTAACGGCTGTGACGCCCAGTAAATGCAGCCAGAGACCGTCAAAGGTGCGCACCGAGATCATCCACAGTGCTACCAGCCCCAGCAGGCTGCCCAGTACCAGGTGCTGACGCAAGGGAACGACAAGTGCTCGCCACTCGGCCGTTCGCACCAGAGCAGCCAGCCCAATGGCTGCCAGAATCGTCGCCGCCCAGGCGATTTCGTCGGGTATAAGGGCGATATCCAGATACATGAGCTAGTACGTTACCTTGCCGCGCAGTGATTTCACCTGGCCGCGTTTTGTCTTGCTGTCCATACGTTTACGTTTGGCGGCGCGGCTTGGCTTAGTGGGGCGGCGGGTTTTTTGTACCACTGCGACAGAACGGATCAGCGTTTGCAGACGCTGCAGCGCATCCTCGCGGTTCTTTTCCTGGGTTCGGTAGCGCTGGGCCTTGATGACTAAAACGCCCTCGTTGTTAATGCGACGATCACGTAGGGCCAGTAGCTTCTCCTTGTAGAACAGCGGTAGTGAAGAGGCATTGATGTCGAAACGCAGATGAATAGCCGAGGACACCTTGTTGACGTTCTGGCCGCCGGCGCCCTGGGCCCGGATCGCCTGCATGTCGATCTCCTCCAGTGGCAGGTGGACCTGATTGGAGATGGCCAGGGTATTGTCGCTAGGCGATTGGGTCGTCATGACTGCGTTGTGATCCGGGGTTTAACAAACTGCGCCGCGCGGTGTTTGGCGCCTAAAATGAACGTTAAGTAATACGGTGGTATTACATTTTATGGCATAGTGGACTCTTGATGCTCCCCGGAGGGATTTCCCCAATGCGCAAGCTGATAATTATGCTGTCCGCTGTGCTGCTGCCAATGACAGCCGCGGCGAATGACCGTCCTAATATTATCATTATGGTCGCCGATGACCTAGGCTGGGCAGACGTTGGCTTCCACGGTGGCGACATTGATACGCCGTCGCTGGACCGAATTGCCGCCGAGGGTGTGGAATTGAGTCGTTTCTACACGACCCCGATTTGCTCGCCGACCCGGGCCGCACTGATGACAGGCCGCGACCCGATTCGCCTTGGCGTCGCTTACGCGGTGATCTGGCCCTGGACGAATGCGGGCATTCATCCCGAAGAACATTTTATGCCCCAGAGTTTCCAGGCGGCCGGCTATCAGACGGCCATGGTGGGCAAGTGGCACCTGGGACACTCGCTGCAGGCCTATCACCCGAACGAACGGGGCTTTGATCACTTCTACGGTCACCTGCATACGGAAGTCGGCTATTTCCCGCCCTTTGCCAATCAGGGCGGTAAAGACTTCCAGCAAAACGGTGTCTCCATCGAAAAAGATGGCTACGAGTCGTACATCCTCGCCGATGAGGTATCGCGCTATATCCGCGATCGTGAACAGGACAAGCCCTTCTTTATCTACATGCCGTTCATTGCACCGCACACACCGCTGGAAGCCCCCGACGATCTGGTGGCCAAGTATGCTGACCTGGAGGACAAGCGCGGTCCGGCACGCAGTCGCAATACCGATGAGTCCCGCAAGATCAGTCGCCTGACCGGCCAGCCCAGTGCCAGACCTATGTTTGCCGCCGTGGTGGACGGCATGGATCAGGCCATCGGCCGGGTGCTGGACACCCTGGACGAGAAGGGGATTGCCGACAATACCATTGTGTTGTTCTTCAGTGACAACGGCGGCGCGGCTTACGCATCCGGTGGCGCCGATAACGCACCGCTGCGCGGCGGCAAGGGCGAAACCTGGGAGGGAGGCATCCGGGTGGTATCGCTGCTGCGTTGGCCTGCTGCGCTCGAGGGTGGTGCCAAGATGGATCAGATCATGAGTGCTATGGATGTTTTTCCCACGCTCGCTGAGGCTGCTGGTATAACGCCGGGCAATGAGCAGTTTGAACTCGATGGGCGCAGCATGTGGCCCGCTATCGCCGACGGCGAGCGTCAGCCTCGTGAAGACCTGTTGTTCTTCACCTCGGAAACCCCGATTCGCGGCCGCTTCATGTTCACGGCGTTCAACGATCACTGGAAGCTGGTGCAGGAGGTGGAGCAGGGGCTATTGTCAGCCACGGTGACCAATCATCTGTTCAGGATTTCCGAGGATCCGAATGAGTACAACAACCTGGCGAGTGAATACCCGGAGGTTGTGGAGGAACTGGCCGGTGAAATTCACTACTGGCGCACCCTTTACCCTGTCGCAGGTACCCGCTCTGAACTGGTGCCACCGCCGGGCTGGCGCGCTCCCAAAGACTGGGCGACTTATCCGCGCCCCATTGAAGAGACTCAGGATACATCGGCCCCGGGGATGCCGCCGCCCTATGCGCTCAAACCCCTGGACTGGCAGCACGGTGAAGCTGGCAGGCTTATTTACAACTGCGAGCCGTATAAGTTTGCTGGCGGCGGCCTTTGCAAGTAGTGAGCGAGCGGGTTAGGCCTGCTCCAGATGGCGGTCAATCACGGCGATAAAATCATCCCCGTACTTGTCGAGTTTGCGCTCGCCGATGCCGCTAATGCGCCCGAAGGCGGTTTTGGAGCGCGGCAGGACAACGCACATTTCCTGTAAGGTGCGATCGTGGAAGATAACGTAGGGTGGCACGCCCTGTGCTTCCGCCAGTTCCCTGCGGCACTCGCGAAGGGCTTCCCACAGTGCAACGTCGATGTCTTGAGGCAACGAGGTGCGGGTGGTTTGCCGGGCGGTTTTTTTCTTCACATCGCGACGCAGGTCTATCCGCTCTTCGCCCTTGAGCAGTGGCCGGCACTGCTCCTCAAGGCGCAGCGCCCCGAAGCGTTCCAGATCAACACTCAAATAGCCCCGTGCGACCAGTTGGCGAAACACCGAGCGCCATTGATTATTGTCGAGATCCTTGCCGACCCCGTAGGTGGGCAACTGGTGGTGATCGAACTGATAGATTTTCTCGCCTTCGCTGCCGCGCAAGACATCCACCAGGTGATTCACGCCAAACCGCTGACCAGTGCGATACACCACTGACAGGGCTTTTTGCGCGGCTTCCGTGCCGTCGAAAGTGTCTACCGGCTCCAGGCAGGTATCGCAATTGCCGCAGGGCTGTTTGAGATCGTCGCCGAAATACGCCAGCAGACTCTGGCGGCGGCAACTGGTGATTTCGCATAGCCCGAGCATGGCGTTCAGCCGGTGCTGCTCCGCGCGCTTGTGGGTCTCGCTGCCCTCGGAGCTGTCGAGCATCTGCCGCAACTTGATGACATCTTGCAGGCCGTACACCATCCAGGCGTTGGCGGGGTCGCCGTCGCGCCCGGCTCTGCCGGTTTCCTGATAGTAGGCCTCGACGGTTTTCGGCATATCGAGATGAGCGACGAAGCGCACGTCCGGTTTGTCGATGCCCATGCCGAAGGCAATGGTTGCCACCATGATGATGTTCTCTTCCCGCAGGAAGCGCGCCTGATAGTCAGCGCGAATCGAGCTGTCCAAGCCGGCGTGATAGGGCAGTGCGTTGAAGCCCTGCTCCTGCAGCCAGAAGGCGGTGTCCTCGACTTTCTTGCGCGACAGGCAATACACAATGCCCGCGTCTTGCGGGTGTTCCTCCCTAAGAAAGCCCAATAGCTGCTGACGGGCGTTGTGTTTGAGCGCAATGCGGTAGCGTATGTTGGGCCGATCAAAGCCGGCGATAAATTGGCGGGCTTCGCCGAGATCCAGGCGTTGAATGATTTCTGCGCGGGTACGCTCGTCAGCGGTGGCGGTCAGGGCGATACGCGGAATGGCCGGAAACCGTTGATGTAACAGGCTCAGCTGGAGGTAGTCGGCGCGAAAGTCATGGCCCCACTGGGACACACAGTGGGCTTCGTCGATGGCGAACAACGCGATTGGTGCTCGCTCAAGTAGTGCCAGGCTGCGTTCCTGGTTAAGCCTCTCGGGGGCGATGTAGAGCAAATCGAGTTCACCGCGCAGCAGGTCTTCCTCAACCTGCATGGCCTGTCCTGGATCCAGGGTGGAATTGAGGTAGGCGGCACGTACGCCGAGCTCCCGCAGTGCGCTGACCTGGTCCTGCATAAGGGCAATCAGCGGAGAGATCACGATGCCACAGCCACTAAGGGCCAACGACGGAATCTGGTAACAGAGTGATTTACCGCCGCCAGTAGGCATGAGTACCAGGGCATCGCCGCCGTTGATGACGGTGTCGATGATCTGGTCCTGGGGCGGGCGGAATTGGTCGTAACCGAATACGGTGTTGAGCAGGGATAAGGCGTCTTTCATGGCCGCGCAGTATACCGCTTTTGGCCGCGCTCGCGGCCATCATTTAAGCTGACGGGGGCTCGTTCAAATCCTGGGGCAGTTCCACCTGGAGGCTGCTCAGGGCGAGGACCGCCTGGGTGCGCGAATGTACGCCGAGTTTGCGAAAAATTTCAGTCATGTGGGCCTTAATCGTGGCTTCCTTGACGTCCAGCGCATAGGCAATCTGTTTGTTGAGCAAGCCCTCTACCAGCATAGACGCCACCCGGAACTGTTGTAGTGTGAGACTGGCCAATGCCTCCGCAACGTCCAGTGACTGCAGGCTGGCGCCGTCCGCTCGCGCGTCCAGCCCCGGGTGCAGACCACGCTCGCCGGCGATGACGCGCTGGATACAATCCTGCATATCAGTGATACCTGCCGATTTGGACAGGAAGCCTGCGGCGCCGTGGTCGATTGCCCGGCGCACGGTTTCGGGGTGGGCATTGGCGGAGATCATAATGACCGGCGTGGCTGGCTTGTGGCCCACGAACCACGAAAGCGCTGAAAAACCCAGCGCTCCCGGCATATGCAGGTCCAGCAGCAGCAGGTTGAGGTCGGGGTGTTGTTCCACCTGGGATTGCAGCTCGGCGACATTGGCTGCCTGATGGAGAGTGGCTTCGGCAAACAAGGGCCCAAGCACCTGCTGCAGGGCGCTGCGGAACAGCGGGTGATCATCGGCGATCAGAATGGAGTGCGGTGCATTGCTCAAAGGAAATACGCCTCGACTTATTATTGTATTTAGTTGTACGGTCTATCACCGCTTGTGTAAAGCAAAAAAACCGGGCCGTGGTCCGGTTCAACACATCGGCCCCAGGGGGGCTTGAGGGTGAGAAACACACTGCGAAGTTTAGGTGAGTGGTTGCGGCGCAACATTCAGTTACAGCGAGGGTAAGCCGGGTAATAATCTCATCGAGGATTTCCTGGTGCCGTCACTCATTCCCGTGTCCGACGGCTCAGCCGATTCTTATAGCTCCAGCAATTTACACGCGAAAACCTCTCGATTCTTCCTCACCACGGCGACCGATACTGATGTGGGCAAGATATCCACGCGCGTAGAACTCGACTTCCTGTTGGGGAACAGCGGAGATGAGCGTATCTCGAACTCCTGGAATTCTCGCCTGCGCCACGCGTTTGTGAGGTGGAACTACGACGAGGGCAAGTCGCTGCTGGCGGGGCAGACCTGGTCGACGTTCTTTAATGTGGGCGCCCTGCCCAACCAGATCGATTTCGTTGGCCCGGTCGGTACCTTGTTTAATCGCCAGCCCATGGTGCGTTGGACCAGTGGCGGCCTAAAGCTCGCGGCCGAGAATGCCACCACCCGCCTTAACTATGCCGTCTCTGACGGGAAGGGCGGATTTGGCCTGTCGGCCCCGGTAGATAACTTTCATGCGGGTATCCCGGATCTGGTCGCTCGGTACAACGGCAAGGCCGGTGACCTGAATTGGAGTGTAGCGGGGATATTGCGCGAGTTAAGCTATGACAGCAGCAGCGCCGCTGATGCCCAGATGGGCTACGGGCTGAGCCTGTCGGGCAAGTGGCTGCTGGGCGAAGACGACTTGCGCTTTATGATGAGTTACGGCGATGCGCTGGGTCGTTATCTGGGCCTGAATGCCTTTAACGATGGCTATGTGAATGCCGACGGTGATATCGAAAACCTCGATCAATGGGGAGCTCTCTTGTCATACCAGCATTTCTGGAATCCAGAGTGGTCCAGTTCGTTCACGCTGTCGATGGCTGCCGCGGATAACCCGGATGGCGGCGATTTTGCCCCAGCCGGCTCGCTGGGGGGGAATACCAGTCGGCGCACGCGTCGCTGTGGTATCACCCGGCGCCGAAGTACTCTGTGGGCGGCGAACTCATTTACGCCACCAAAGAGCTGGAAGACGGCCGCGATGGCGATATGAGTCGCCTGCAGTTCGCCGTGAAGTACGCATTCTGAATGCGTCGACCAAGGTCTAAATGATTAACCTGGCTGTCTTGGATAGTATCTGAGGCAGCATCAAACGATAAAAACACCACAGGAGGTGTGCGATGTCTCCACTTAATGAAGATCAGGCGAAGGAGTACTGGCGCCGCAACGTGGCCTTAATGGTCAAGTTGATGGTGATCTGGTTCGTCGTCAGCTATGGCTGCGGCATTATCCTGGTCGATGTCCTCAATACCATCCAGATCGGCGGGTATAAGTTGGGCTTCTGGTTTGCCCAGCAGGGTTCTATTTATGTGTTCGTGGGGCTTATTTTCTATTACGCCAAAAAAATGGGCGACCTGGACCGTGAGTTCGGCGTCGACGAAGACGAATAGGAGCCCGGGCCATGGAACTTCAAACAATGACTTATATCGTAGTGGGCATTACGTTTGCCCTCTACATTGGTATCGCGATCTGGGCGCGTGCTGGATCCACCAAGGATTTCTACGTCGCCGGTGGTGGGATTAACCCAGTTCAAAACGGTATGGCCACGGCGGCAGACTGGATGTCGGCGGCCTCCTTTATTTCGATGGCGGGCCTGATTGCCTTTATGGGTTACGGTGGCTCGGTATTCCTCATGGGATGGACCGGTGGCTATGTGATCCTGGCGATGCTGCTTGCACCCTACCTGCGCAAATACGGCAAATTCACCGTGCCGGAGTTTATCGGCGATCGTTTCTATTCAAATGCGGCTCGCGCCGTGGCGGTGGTCTGCCTCATCATCTGTTCGGTCACCTATGTGATTGGCCAGATGAAGGGGGTCGGTGTGGCGTTCTCACGTTTCCTGGAAGTGGATTACGATACCGGCCTGTATGTGGGAATGACGATTGTATTCTTCTACGCCGTACTCGGCGGCATGAAGGGGATTACCTACACCCAGATCGCCCAGTACTGTGTACTCATTCTGGCTTACACTATCCCCGCTATTTTCATCAGCCTGCAACTGACCGGTAACCCGATTCCGCAGTTGGGCCTTGGTAGCACCATGGTGGGCACTGATGTCTATCTGCTCGACCGCCTCGATCAGGTCGTGATGGAGATTGGGTTTAAGGAATACACGACTGATGTGCGCCTCAGTGGGCTCAACATGTTCGCCTACACACTGTCACTGATGATTGGCACGGCGGGGCTGCCGCACGTCATTATTCGCTTTTTCACAGTACCCAAGGTCAAGGACGCGCGGTCCTCCGCCGGTTGGGCGCTGGTGTTCATCGCCATCCTCTATACCACGGCGCCCGCGGTTGCCGGCATGGCTCGCCTGAATCTCATGCAGACGATTGAGCCTGAGCCCGGTAACTACCTGGCCATCGATGAGCGCCCGCAGTGGTTCAAGAACTGGGAGACCACCGGTCTGCTGGGCTTTGAAGACAAGAATGGCGACGGTCGCATTCAATACAGCGCCGACCCTGAAGTGAACGAGATGACCAAGGTCGACAATGACATCATCGTGCTCGCCAATCCTGAGATTGCCAAGCTGCCAAACTGGGTGATTGCCCTGGTGGCCGCCGGTGGCCTTGCCGCTGCACTATCGACAGCTGCAGGACTATTGCTCGCAATATCTTCGGCAATCTCACACGACCTGCTCAAGGGTATGGTTGCGCCGAATATCAGTGAGAAAACCGAGCTCAACGCATCGCGCGCCGCCATGGCCGTGGCGATCGCCGGTGCCGGTTATCTCGGTCTTAATCCGCCGGGCTTTGCGGCCGGTACGGTGGCCCTGGCCTTTGGCCTGGCAGCATCGTCCATCTTCCCCGCGCTGATGATGGGTATCTTCTCCAAGGGTATTACCAAGGAGGGCGCTATCGCCGGTATGGTGGCGGGTATCGGCATCACCCTGTACTACGTGTTCCAGCACAAGGGCATCATGTTTATCCCCGGTACTGCTTGGGTGCAGCCTGGTGGCGAGAACTGGTTCATGGGTATCGAGCCCAACGCCTTCGGCTGTGTCGGTGCGATCGTCAACTTTGCAGTGGCCTATGGCGTATCCAAAGTCACTGCTGCTCCCCCGCAAGAAGTGCAGGAACTGGTCGAACACATCCGTGTGCCGGTGGGGGCCGGAGAGGCCACTGGCCACTGAATCATCCAGCGTCCATCTTGATGGAGGTGCCGATAGGCACCTCCTTTTTCTGTCACTTTTGCCCAATCTACATTCGATGACGTTCCCACTAAGTGTGGATCGTGCAACAGTGAATCAACCGGCGAATGAGAGATAACCCAGGCAATGTTGAGTAACAAGCACGTTGTTATCGCCATGATCGTGGCCCCCATTCTGGCAGTCCTCGCCTGGATCGCGGTGGGGCAACTGACGGGCGAGCAGCCTCGGGCCGCGGTGGAGGGGCAATCCTATCCTTTGGTTGAAAAGAGCAACTGCCGCTATGCGAGTGGTGCCTGCGATCTAGAGAACGAGAGTTTCAAATTGCGTCTCACTATTCAGGACGGCGCTTCCGGGCCGGAATTTCTGCTCAGCGCATCCCACCCGTTGGAGGGGGTTGTTCTGGCCGTCGCTGCGACAGAAGTCGAGGGAGCACCAGAGGCTATGCGTGCACTGGATGGTCAGGGTCTCAGCTGGCTGATGCCTCTGCAGCGGACCCCCCAGCCCACTGACAGGATTCGGTTGGTCGCTCGTGCCGATGGCAGCAGCTTTTACGCCGAGGCCTCAACGGCGTTCCTGCAGCCGGCCCAGTAGGCAATCCAAATGTCTGGCCACTACCAAGATAAGCAGGCAAACCATCAGCAAGACGATATAACGCCTCCGGAGTTGGAGACGCCTGAGCTGGTCTCACTTGCGGAATTCATTCAGCAAACGCTTCCGTTCAATGCGCTGGACGAAGCGCTCTTGTACCCAATAGTGGGTAAAATACTCATTCAGTATCACTGTCAGGTAGACAGTTTTACGGCCGCGAACCCCGAGCGCGGTTTGCGCATTCTTCGCAGTGGCGCGGTCGAGTTGCGCGACAGCGACAATAAATTGCTTGACCGATTGGGGGAGGGCGAGAGCTTCCACATAGCGGGTCTTAATGCCGAGTGGGGTGAGGTTATCGCCACGGTTATCGAGGACGCTCTGTTCTATCTTGTTCCCGACGACATCTACCGTCAGCTGCGCGATAGCGATCGCAACTTCGATCGCTATTTCTCCGGGCAGCGCAATCGGCGCTTGCGACGCGCCGCGCGCTACCAACCCGAGCCCAATACCATGATGCAGTAAGTGAGTACGGTGATGAGCACCGAATTGCTGACGGTTCTGCCTGATGACACGGTACAGCAAGCGGAAAAAGCGATATCCCAGCGGCGTGTATCCTCCGCTTTTGTGGTGGAGAATGACACGCTGCTGGGCATTGTTACTGATCGGGACTTGCGGGTTCGATTCGTCGCCGAGGGCCTGCCTACGGACACCCCGGTGCGCGAGATCATGTCATCGGATATCGAATGGGTTGATGGATCGACCACGATCTTTGCCACCACGCTGTTGATGACCCAGCGCCGTTTCCACCATTTGCCGGTCAAGATTGATGGCCAGACGCGCGGCATTAGTGCTGGTAGGCGCCCTTGCCGTGCACCTCGAGCGACTGGCGGCGGGTGTCGTATCTGGTCGTCGATGCGGAGATGTCGTCGCTGGACGCGGCCACCGGAGAGCTGCTCAGTGTCGGTTGGGTCGTGGTCGAGAGCGGTTCGATTGTGCTGGGAATGGCAGAGCACCATCCGATCCGGGTTGAACGCTCCGTCGGCCAGAGTGCGACCATTCACTACCTGCGAGATTTCGATCTTATTGACGCCGCTAGTGTCGATCGCATCCTGACCCACTTCCTTGAGGTTGCTGCGGGTAAGGTACTGGTGTTCCACAATGCGGCACTGGACCTGGCGTTTTTGAACAAGATCAGCCGGCGTTACTTTAATGCGCCGATGTTGATGCCGGTCGTCGACACGCTGGCACAGGAGAAATTACTGCTGCGGCGCCGGGACGCACCTTTGTTGCCAGGTGCGCTGCGTCTGCAGGCATGCAGGGAACGCTATCAGCTGCCACACTTTCACGGCCACAATGCGCTGTTGGATGCCCTGGCAACCGCTGAATTACTGATTGCACATGCCTCGCATCGCAGTAGGAACGGAATGCTATCTTTGCGGTCTATGATGTAGCGTCTGCATGGCAGGCGATGGTCAGATTTACAATTCTTTCGCTTTTTTCAATCTGTAAATTATCGATCTCACGTAAACTAGCTATCTTTTTGAAAGGCGCACCCGGGACGGGCGTGCCGCTTTTGAGTGTCTGGAATGCCCAAACTAGCCAAAAACCTGCTGTTGCCACTGGTAGTGATCGCCCTGGCAGCCTTGATTGCTTTTCTTATGGTCAATAGCCGGCCAGATCTGCCCCGACGTGACCGCGTAGCAGCGCTGCCACATGTCGATACGGTGGTGGTTGAGCCCGGGCCCGTGGCGGTGCAGATTCACTCGCGGGGTATTGTGACGCCGCAGCACAGTATTGAGTTGGTGAGTGAGGTTAATGGCAGAGTGGTCTGGGTTGATCCCGGCTTCCTGCAGGGCGAGGAGGTGACTGCTGGCCAAATTTTACTGCGCATAGATCCGATTGATTACGAGGTGGCCGTGTCTGAAGCCAGATCGGCGGTGGCCACCGCGGAGTTGGCACTTCAAGAAGCGACCGTGCTGGTACAGAAAGCCTCGATGGCGGAGGCAGAAGCCAGAGTGGCTGCTGCCAAAGAGCGCTTGCGTCAGGCCGAAGTCGATCTGGCCAACACAGAAATTCGAGCCCCCTATAACGCGGTAGTCGATGTAAAGCGTGTGGATCTGGGGCAGTACGTGACGATGGGCGCCGCGCTAATGGAGCTGCTAAGCACTGATATTGCAGAGGTGCGTCTGCCGATTTTGAGCTCTGACATCGCGTTTGTACGCGCAGGGTCTGGTCAACCCATCACCTTGACCGCGTCTTTCGGTACGCAGCAGCTGTCCTGGGAGGCACAACTTGCACGTGTCGAACGGCGGGTCGACGAGCAGACCCGGGTGTTTTTTGGCGTGGCCCAGGTACGCAACCCCTACGATGTGAGTCTGCATGAGCAGATACTGGCACACGGTTTATTTGTAGAAGCCGTATTCCCCGGCGATGCCGTGCAGGATGCGGTGCGGCTGCCGCGTTCCGCCGTGCACAATAATGCCCACGTATACCTGGTGGAGGAGGGCAAGCTGGTGCGGCGCTCCGTGGCCGTGTTGCGGCGCGAGGGTGACGCGGTGGTAATCGGTGATGGCCTGGACAGTGGTGACCGGGTGGTATTGAGTCGTCTCGACCTGATGGTTGAGGGCATGGCGGTCGAAGCGAGTGAGTAGTATGCAGCCATCAGAGGAGACGGGGGCAATCGCCTGGATGGCGAACAACCCGGTGGCCGCCAACCTGCTTATGCTGGTGGTGTTTATCGGCGGCCTGGCGGCGATAAACAACCTCACCAAGGAAGTCTTTCCTACGTTTCCTACCGAGCTGGTCACCGTTACCGTTCCCTATCCAGGCGGTGCCACCGAGGAAGTGGAATCGGGCATTGTGCGGGTGCTCGAGGAAGAGTTGCAGGACATTGTTGGCGTAGAGGAAATTACCTCTGTGGCCCGGGAAGGTGCCGGTGTCGTGACGGTGGAAATGGAGACCGGTTCGGATATGGCCCAGGCTCTGGTGCAGATTAAAACCAGGGTAGACGGCATCACCTCGTTTCCCACCAATGCTGAAGAGGCGGTGGTGGAAGAAGTACTGGCGCGTACCCGGGCGATGAATCTTACCCTGTACGGCAACCTCGACGAGCATCAGCTCAAGGAGATGGCCGACGATATGCGCGATGAGTTGCTCGGGCTGCCGGGGATCACCCAGGTGGTCGTCGTGGGCACGCGCAATTATGAAATTGTTATCGAGGTGTCCGACGAGGCACTGCGGCGTTACGACCTCAGTTTTGATGATGTCGTCAACGCGATACAGGTGCGCTCGCGAGACCTGCCAGGTGGCAGACTGCGCACCAGCGAAGGATCTATCACCCTGCGCTCGGTCGGGCAGGCCTATACAGCCGAAGAATTCGATCGCCTCAACCTGATTACCCGGGTCGATGGCACGGTGCTGGAGGTGGGTGATGTGGCCACGGTTATCGATGGCTTTGAGGACCAGCCGATTCTTAACCGGCTCAATGGCCAGCCCTCGATCACCCTGCAGGTGGATCGAGTCGGCGACCAGGACGTGCTGGCAATGACTGACAACCTGCGTAAATTTGTCGATAGCAAACTCGACGAGCTGCCACCGGGTGTGGAGTTTACCGCCTGGGCGGATCGCAGTGAGATTCTCAAGGGGCGTATCAACCTGATGCTGAATAGTGCCTTTCAGGGTGCGATTCTGGTGATGATTACCCTGGCGCTGTTTCTCAATACGCAGCTCGCCTTCTGGGTGATTCTGGGCGTGCCGTTCTCGTTCCTCGGCGCGCTGCTGGCGATTGATGTGCTCAATATCGGTATCTCGATCAACGTAATGTCGGTGTTCGGCTTTATCCTGGTGCTGGGTATGCTGGTGGACGACGGTATTGTCACCGCCGAGAGTGCCTACGCGCAGCTGGAGGAGGAGCGCAAGGGCGTTGACAGTGTGGTGCGCGGCGTCCGGCGAGTGACCGTGGCCACCGTGTTTGGCGCGTTGACCACCATGATTGCATTCTCGCCGGCCTACGGTCTAACCGAGGGGATTGGCCGGCTTTTTTCGGTGATTACGCCGATTGTGGTGTTCAGTTTGTTGTTTTCCCTTATTGAAACCAAGCTGATCCTGCCCGCCCACCTCCGCCATATTCGCATCGATCACGACAGCGAACCCGGCCGCGGCCCGCTCGGTTGGCTTCAGCGCGCCCAACGTCGCTGTACCGAGGGCATGGTCAATTTCAGCGAGAATGTATACCGGCCGGTGCTGCAGCTCGCAGTGGAATTTCGCTATGTCACGGTGGCGATCTTTATCGGCTCGCTGTTGATCACCATCGCCCTTGTGCCCTCGGGCATTGTGCGCTTCGTGTTTTTCCCCAACGTGCCGTCCAACAGCGTTAATATCGATTTGCAAATGCCCAATGGCACGGCCTGGCAGCAAACCCATGAGTACGCTCTGAACATTGAACAGGCGGCCATGGCCATGAATGATCGCTACCGGGAGGAAACCGGCGAGGCCGACGGCGTGATAGTGGAGCTGCTGACCACCTCCAGCGCCGATACCGAGGCGCGGATTCAGGTAGAGCTGTTGCCGAGTACCGAGCGCGATATTACCTCCATGCGCCTCGCCGGCTGGATACGCGAGGCGCTGGGCGAAGTCAGTGGCGTGCAGTCGCTGACTTTTGATTCCAACGCGGGGCCGGGCGGGTCACCGATTGACGTGGAGTTGTCGGGCGACGATCTTGACGAGATGCGCTCTGCCGCACAGGCCCTGAAACTGGCGCTGGTGGATTTTGACGGCGTTTCCGATGTTCGCGATACCTTTGATGCCGGCGGCCCGGAACTGGATATCCGGGTGACGCCCGAAGGCGAAGCCCTTGGTCTGGGGCAAGTAGAGCTGGCCCGCCAAGTGCGCCAGGCGTTCTTCGGTGCAGAGGTGCAGCGTATTCAGCGCGAGCGTCATGAAGTGCGGGTTTACGTTCGATTGCCGGCCCAGGAGCGAGGATCCCTCGACGCATTGCGGCTGCTCTGGATCGATGTGCCGGGCCACGGCAAGGTGCCATTTGATGTGGTGGGCGAGGCGGTCGAGCACACTGGCATTAGCGTCATTAATCGATTTAATCGTCAGCGTGTCGTGAATGTGCGGGCCGATGTCGATCGCACCCTGGTGGAGCCGGGCAAGGTCAACGCTGAAATCGTCACTGAGATTCTGCCGGATGTCCTGGCTCGCCATCCCGGTGTGAAGCACCGGCTTGCTGGTGAAGCCGAAGAGCAGGCGGAAACCACCAGTTCGCTCGAGCTGGGCCTGGTTGTCATCCTGCTGGTGATTTATGCCGCGCTGGCGGTACCGCTACGCAGTTATACGCAGCCACTGCTGATTATGGCGGTGATACCGTTCGGGATTACCGGGGCCATTCTGGGGCACCTTATTCTTGGGGCAGATGTCAGCATGCTCTCTGCCATTGGCATACTCGGGCTGATCGGCATTGTCGTTAACGATAGCCTGGTGCTTGTCGATCACGTGAATCACCGCCTCAAGGATCGCGGCGAGTACTGGAAAGAGGCGGTGATTACCGGCGCTGTGCGCCGCTTCCGTCCCGTGGTGCTTACCTCAATGACGACCTTCCTCGGCCTACTGCCGATTCAACTTGAGACAGCCATCCAGGCGCAGTTTGTGAAGCCCATGGCGACCTCGGTGGCCTTCGGCGTGTTGTTTGCCACTGGTGTCACGCTGGTACTGGTGCCTGTACTGTATTTTGTCGGGCGCGATATTCGCGACTTGTTTGTCGGGCCGGAAGCACAAGGACAAGAGGTGAACGTATGAAGCTGACGCCGTTTCATCTGGCCGTGCAGGTGCGGGATATCGAAGAGGCACGCCGTTTTTATGGTGAAGGTCTCGGCTTTGCCGAGG
Source organism: Halioglobus sp. HI00S01 (assembly GCF_001635445.1). Taxonomy (NCBI): domain Bacteria; kingdom Pseudomonadati; phylum Pseudomonadota; class Gammaproteobacteria; order Cellvibrionales; family Halieaceae; genus Halioglobus; species Halioglobus sp. HI00S01. The sequence goes on along the minus strand of NZ_LWEE01000001.1, from coordinate 195,300 downwards.
GACGCAGCGCCGAGCAGTGGGTGGATTTCGATATGTTCGGGCACCAGTTTGTGGTGCACCACAATCCCGCACTGGGGCTCGACGGGCAGATCGCCCAGATCAGCAATGCCGTCGATGGCCACAGTGTGCCGGTACCGCACTTCGGTGTGGTGCTGGGATTTCCTGACTGGGAACAACTGGCGGCGCGGGCCCGGGCGCTCGTGGATAACTTTATCATCGAACCTTATATCCGCTTCGAAGGGCAACCGGGCGAGCAGGGCACGATGTTCTTTGCGGACCCTTCGGGGAATGCGCTGGAATTTAAGGCGTTTCGGGATATCGAAGCCGAGTTGTTCGCTACCTAGGCTTCAGTCGCTGGCCAGAAAAGGCGCGCGCCGCCTGAATTGTCCATCCTCGATTTCATCCAGCGCAAATCGGGCCAGCGCCCCCGCCTGGACCCGCCAGCTCGGTGGCGTCGAAAGCGACATATCCGCCACGTTTTCACCCATGGCCGATTCGATTAGGGGACACCGCAGCAAGGTCCATGGGATTGGGCTTTCTGCCAGCAACTCATACTCCCGCTGTCGATCGGCCGCCAATGTCGGATAGCGCCACAGCGCCAGTCGCCTCATCACCTTCCCGCTGAAATTGCGCTCATCGACCGATAACTTCACAGCTGCACCACTGACGACCAGGTACGGCCTCGTCGCCGTATTGCTCATGGCCGCAATCACGTTGGACGTCGTCCGGCTGTTTAGATTTTCAGGCCCGTTCGCGCCGGGGCCAATGGCACTGATAACGGCGTCACTGCCTTCGAGCAGGGTGGCAATAGTCGACGGATCAAGGGCGTCACCGACCACAACTTCAACCCGATCGGACAGGTAGGTGAACCTGTCGCTGGCGCGGCTGAGTAAGCGTATCCGATAGCCTCGAGCCAGGGCCTCGCGCAGCAGATAGCCCCCGGTCATGCCGGTGCCGCCGAGCAGGGCGATGGTTTTCTCTCTGGAGACGGGCGCGCTGGCTGATTGAATTGACGCGGGGTCGAGTCGGGTTTTTGTGGGGGCACAGCCCACTACGGCGAGAGCCAGCAGGAGCAGGCCCAGGCTGCGGCGGACGCGACTAATCCAGTTTGAGTTCATGCCAGAACATGGCCGCCGCCTGGTCACAGGCCGGGCCCATGGCTTCCCGATCGAGGTAAATGCCGTCGATGAGCAGACGGCTCATACCGTGTAGCGTGCTCCAGCTCACCTGGGCGTAGCGCAGCGGGTCGAGGTGCACCGAGACCGCGCCCTGTTCGAGCCAGTGGCGCACCTGTTCCAGGTACATTTTAAAGGCGCTGTAGGCCTCCTGCTTCAGGGTTTCGGTAATCCCGGGGGACTTCCACAGCCGGCTGCCAAACATCAGGTCGTAGTATTCGACGTTATCGAGTGCGAAATCCAGATACTCGCGCACGAAGCGCTGTAGCCGCTGTTCCGAAAGATTGCCGGCATCCAGGCTCAGGACTTCGATGTAGCGCCGGAAGCCCTCTTCAGCAATGGCACAAAGCAGTTCCTGTTTGTCTTTGAAATGGTGGTAGGGGGCCGTGCGCGAGACGCCCACCCGGGCCGCCAGCTGGCGCATGGACAGCCCCGCTTCGCCTTCTTCACGCAGCAATTCTGCGGCGGCATCGAGCAGGCTACGGCGCAGGTCGCCGTGGTGATAGCGCGTCTTTTCAGTCATGGGGGCATCATACATTTAATCTTGACAGTGTCAAAATTGAGGCTAGAATGGCTTGTCATAACTTGACGGTGTCCAGATGGGCCCATTGCCACACGCTTGGAGAATTCACATGTCCGCATACCCCAAGATGCTAGAACCCCTTGATCTCGGCTTTACCACGCTGCGCAACCGCGTGCTGATGGGGTCGATGCACACTGGCCTTGAAGAGGCCCCGGATGGCCACGAGCGTATGGCCGCGTTTTTTGCCGAACGGGCTCGAGGCGGTGTTGGGCTCATTGTTACGGGCGGGTTCGGCCCGAACAAGCGTGCCGCGACCCACGAGCACACCAAGATGCTGTCCTCTGAGGCGGACTGCGCAGACCACAAGATCATTACCGATGCTGTGCACGCCGAGGGCGGCAAAATCTGCATGCAGATTCTGCACACGGGGCGCTACGCCTTTAACGAAAATCCGATCGCGCCTTCGGCAGTGCAGGCGCCGATTAATGTGTTCAAGCCCAAGGCCGCGACGGAAGACGAAATTGAGCAGCAGATTGAAGATTTCGTCCGCATGTCAGTGCTCGCCCAGAAGGCGGGCTACGATGGCGTTGAAATCATGGGTTCGGAAGGTTACTTCCTGAACCAGTTCCTGGCGGCACGCACGAACCACCGTGACGACGAGTGGGGCGGCAGCTATGAAAACCGTATGCGCCTGCCGGTAGAGGTCGTGCGCCGGGTACGCGAAGCTGTGGGCGAGGCGTTTATCATCATTTACCGCTTGTCCATGCTCGACCTGGTGGAAGGGGGCAGCTCGACCGAGGAAATTATCCAGTTGGGCAAGGCGGTGGAACAGGCCGGGGCGACGATTATCAATACCGGTATTGGCTGGCACGAGGCGCGCATTCCGACCATTGCCACCAAGGTGCCCCGTGCTGCGTTTACCTGGGTGACTGCACGCTTCCGCAAAGAATTATCAGTGCCAGTGGTGACATCCAACCGGATCAATACACCGGAGGTGGCTGAAGAGGTCCTGGAGCGCGGCGATGCGGACATGGTCTCCCTGGCGAGACCGTTCCTGGCGGACGCGTTCTTCGTCCAAAAGGCGGCCGAAGATCGCGCCGATGAGATTAATACCTGCATCGGTTGCAACCAGGCCTGCCTCGATCACGTGTTCTCCGGCAAGATGACCAGCTGTCTGGTTAACCCCCGCGCCTGCCACGAGACTGAGCTGGTGATTGAGCCGGCGGCCGAGAAAAAGACCTTTGCCGTGGTCGGTGCCGGCCCTGCTGGATTGGCCTTTGCCACCACTGCTGCCAGCCGAGGCCACACCGTAACCCTGTTCGATGGCGCCGATGAAATCGGTGGTCAGTTCAATATCGCCAAGCTGATCCCGGGCAAGGAAGAATTCTACGAGACTCTGCGCTATTTCCGGGGCGAACTGGAGCGTACCGGGGTTAACGTGCAACTGGGTACCCGGGTATCTGCTGATGACCTTGCCGATGGCGAATTTGACGAAGTGGTTCTGGCGACAGGCATTACGCCACGTGTGCCCGAGATTGAAGGTGTCGATCATCCCAAGGTGCTGAGCTACCTTGATGTGCTCAGGGACAAAAAACCAGTGGGTGAAAAAGTTGCCGTTATTGGCGCTGGAGGCATTGGTTTTGATGTGTCGGAATACCTGACTCACGGCGAAGAAACGCCCTCCACCAACATCGAGCAGTTTATGCAGCAGTGGGGTGTGGATATGAACCTCGAGGCCCGCGGCGGCATTGAGGGTATGCAGGCAGTGGTGCCGCCTTCACCGCGTCAGGTAAGCCTGCTGCAACGCAAGGCCAGCAAGGTCGGCGGCGGCCTGGGTAAAACCACGGGCTGGATTCATCGCGCGGGTCTTGAGCAGAAGGGCGTGCGCATGATGCCCGGCTGCGAGTATCACAAGATTGATGACGCGGGCCTGCATATCTCCATTGGCGGTGAAGCCAAGGTACTGGAGGTCGATAACGTCATTCTTTGTGCCGGNCAGGAGCCCAACCGCGAACTGGCGGCAGGCTTGAATGGCAAGCCCGTGCACCTTATCGGCGGTGCCGATGTGGCAGCGGAGCTGGACGCCAAGCGCGCCATCGATCAGGGCACCCGCCTGGCCGCAGCCGTGTAAAACGTTGCAATCTTTTGCACTCCATCGGCGAAGGTCTATGCTTATCACGAGATAATATAGAACTGACGCCGTTGGAGTTTTGCCATGGCACTCGCCCAGGCAATCATGACATCACTGTTGGATGCTGACCTGTCTGGGTCGGAGCTCGCTCGCGACTTTGAAAAGTCCATGGGTTTTTTCTGGCAGGCATCCCATCAGCAGATCTACCAGGAGCTGCGTAAGCTGGCGGAAAAGGGCTGGCTTAACAAGCGCGAGGTCAACCAGAGCGGTAAGCCCAATAAAATTGTCTACGGGTTGACCCTGGCCGGTCGCGAGGCCCTGGCCGACTGGGTGTTCGGCCCTACCAAGGTGCAGCCCACCAAGGATGAGCTGCTGCTCAAACTCTATAATCTGACCGAAAACAATGTGGAGCACCTGGTCGGTGAGATCAGCCGCCGCCGCGAAGAGGTGATGCAGCGCTTGTATCTTTACGAGGCCATTCGTCGACGTCACTACGATGCGCCCGAAGAATTGCCGGTGCGCCACAAAGGTGTCTTTCTCGCCCTGCAATCGGGTATTCACCAGGGCGAGCAGTTTCTGACCTGGTGCGACGAAGCACTCGCACTGCTGGCGACGGTGGAAAAGGCCCCTAGCTAGACGCCAGAAAATCCAGTGATTGCTTGTGCATATCCCTCACTGGCGGGCAGTGACGTGAAATCCCCCACAGTAGCCGCGGCAGCGCTAGCAGATGGCTGCCAATAACCGGCTTGCCGCTGTTGAGGATGGCGACGGAGATATCCCGCTCGGGATCGGCCCAGCAGAAAACGTTCGACAGGCCCAGGTGGCCGTAGGCGTAGTGGCTGTTCTTGCCATAGATTCCGGCGGGGCTGCCGCCGAGCATAAAGCCAGGGCTGTAGCGCATGGGCACTTTAAGTGAAGCGTCGATCTCGGCTTTGCCCGCTTCCTGGATGGCGCGGTGCACCGTTAGCGGCTGCATGATCTGTTTGCCGTCATACCTGCCATAGTCGAGCATCATCTGGAAAAAGCGGCTCGCCTCTTCGGCAGTAGCGTACATGTTGCCCGAGGGTAGGACGGCGCTCATGAACTCGTCGGAGTTCGTCACTTCCATGATTTCCATGTAGTCCAGACCGAGCACGTTTTTCAGGGTCTCGCCGATATAGCCTCCCAGGGGCAGGCCGGTGAAGCGGTTCTCAGCGGCGCGGGGGATATCCCGTGCGGTCAGGCCGTAGCGGAAGTAACGCATGCCCATGGGTTTGCGCACATGAGCGTCCAGGTACTGGGAAACCGTTTTGCCGGAGGTGCGTCGAATCAATTCATCCAGCAGAAAGCCGCCGGTAATGGCGTGATAGGCCGAGGTGCGACCCAAGGGGTCGATCGGATCTGCGGCGCAAATGGCCGCCACTGCGGCTTTGCGGTCGAACAGCAGTGACGGATCGACGTTTTCGCCGAGACCGGGCACGCCGGCGCGGTGGGCCAGCAGTTGATAGATGGTGATATAGCCTTTGCCGTTCGCTGCGAACTCGGGGATGTAATAACTGAGCGGGTCCATGAGGTGGATTTTGCCCTGCTCCTCAAGCAGGTGGACGAGCATTGCGCTAACCGACTTGGAGGCCGAGAACAGGCAGACCGGCGTGTTCACGCTGGCAATCACAGCATCATCGCTGCGTGCGTCGCCACGCTGGTAGCCGAGGCTGCGGTTCAGCACGATCTTGCCACCGCGGCGAATACACAGGCTGAGCAGTGGATGCATGCCGGTGCGGAACAGTCTGAGCGTGTCGTGCCAGATGGCGTCAACGCCGGCCTGGGACAGGCCGACGTCTTGCGGGTCGGTTTCGTTGGCGGAGTCGATATCGATGAGCAAATCGATATCGTCCGGTAACGGGGTGCGGTTAAAGCGTGCTTCCAGGCTCTTGCGGAGCATGCGCATGGCTGATCTCCTGTGCGTCAGCGATCAGCTTACTCCTCTTGAGCTTTGCATAAAAGGAACATCACAGGTGTAGCAGTGATTCCTCCAGATCCATGACGGATCCCGCGCCGGCCACGGCTGCTCGCGCATGTGCTTCCGCTCTGGGCAGAATGCGTTGGAAGTAAAAACGTGCTGTGGCGAGTTTGGCGGTGTAGAAGTCGCCGTCTTGTTGCAGGGCAATCTCCGCCATTTGGGCCCACATATAAGCGAGGGCAACATAGCCACCAAACAGCGTGTAATCAACACTTGCGGCGCCGATTTCATCGGCGTTTCGCATGGCCTTCTCGCCAACCTGCATGGTGATCTCACCCCATTGGGCGTTAACGGCAGCCAGCGGCTCAATAAATTCGCTCATGGCGCTTTTGCCGGCCTGGGCTTCACAGAATTTGTGAATACGCTTGGTGAAGTTGCGCAGCAATTTGCCCCCAGACCCCATGACCTTGCGCCCGAGCAGGTCCAGTGACTGGATGCCGGTGGTACCCTCGTAAATGGTGGCAATGCGCATGTCGCGCAACAGTTGTTCCATGCCGTGTTCGCGAATGTAGCCATGGCCGCCGAACACCTGTACCCCGAGATTGGTGACCTCGACACCGGTCTCGGTGCAGAAGGCTTTGGCGATTGGTGTCAGCAGCGACATGAGGTCGTCTGCCTCTGCGGCCTGTTCTTCGCTGCCGTACTGCGTCAGGTCGTTAAGACGCGACAGCCAGTAAATAAACGCGCGCGAGCCTTCGATCAGGGCTTTCTGGGTCATCAGCATGCGCCGTACATCCGGATGGGCGATGATCGGATCGGCCGGCCCGTCGGGATTCTGCACGCCAGAGAGGGCGCGCATCTGCAGGCGCTCGCGGGCGTAGGCGAGGGCGCCCTGGAATGCCGCTTCGCCCAGGCACACACCTTGCAGCGCAGTGCCGAGGCGGGCGGTATTCATGATCTTGAACATCACTTCCAGACCCCGATTCTCCTCGCCCAGCAGGAAGGCGGTAGCGCCGTCGAAGTTCATCACGCAGGTGGCGCTGCCCTTAATGCCCATCTTGTGCTCGATCGAGCCGCAGTGAACTGCGTTGCGCTCGCCGAGGCTGCCGTCGTCGTTGACCATGACCTTGGGTACCAGGAACAGGGAGATACCCGAGGTACCTTCAGGAGCGCCTTCCACACGTGCCAGCACGGCGTGAATAATATTCTCGGTAATGTCCTGCTCGCCGCCGGAGATGAATATCTTGGTGCCGGTAATGGTATAGCTGCCATCGCCGTTGGGGGTTGCCTTGGTGCGTAGGAGGCCGACGTCGGAGCCGCAGTGGGACTCAGTCAGGCACATTGTGCCCGCCCACTCCAGCGAATACAGCTTGGGCAGGTAGGTGGCTTTCTGCGCTTCGGTGCCGCCGGCGCGTATGCAGGTAATGGGAGCGTGGGCCAGGCCCGGGTACATGCTCCAGGCGTAGTTGGCCGCGGCGGTCATTTCAGTGAGCAGGGTGCTCAAGGAGCCTGGCAGGCCCTGGCCGCCTTCGTCCGTGGGAATGGACAGGCTCTGCCAGCCCGCTTCGCCGTACTGGCGGAAGGCCTCGGCGAAGCCATCCGGCGTGCTGACCTGGCCGTTGTCGAAATCGCAGCCCTGTTCGTCGCCGTTGCGATTGAGCGGGGCGAGCACGTTCTCGGCAAATTTGGCGCCACCGTCGACAATGGCGTCCCATAGGTCTTCAGTCAGCGGTTCACAGCCGTCGAGCTGCTCGTAGTGATCCATACCCAACAGTTCCTTGTTAACAAAGGCCATGTCGGTCAGGGGCGCGCGATAGTCAGGCATTACTAAATCCGTGATGTTTTCGGGGGGCGTACTACACCAGTTCGCGAATGCTGCAGCAATGCTCCCTCGGGCCAATAAAAAATGTCACAATGATCAGCGATCATCCGCCATCTGCTGGTCAGGAATCCAAGGAGTTTTAAGGAATGAATGTAGTCATGATTGGTGCCGGCTATGTCGGGCTGGTGTCCGGGGCCTGTTTTTCGGAGTTTGGCGCCAGTGTCGTGTGTATCGATCTCGACGCGGAGCGCGTCGAGCGATTGGCGGCGGGCGAAATGCCCATTTATGAGCCAGGCCTCGAAAACCTGGTGGAGCGGAATCTCAATGACGGGAGGCTGCAGTTCGGCACAGACCTGGCAGCAGCGGTGAGTGAGGCCGATCTTGTGTTTATTGCCGTCGGTACACCGACCCGGCGCGGTGAGGGCTATGCGGACCTCAGCTACGTGTACCAGGCCGCCCGCGACATAGCGCCTCACCTGAGTGGCTATACCGTTGTTGTGGACAAATCCACGGTGCCCGTGGGTACCGCGGCGGAAGTGAAGCGGATTATTTCGGAGACCAACCCGGAAGCCGATTTCGATGTGGCCTCTAATCCGGAATTTTTGCGCGAAGGGGCGGCGATCGGCGATTTCATGCGGCCCGACCGGGTGGTGCTCGGGGTTGAGTCTGAGCGCGCCGAGCGAGCGCTGCGCGAGCTTTATCGGCCCCTCAACTTGATAGAGGCGCCCATTCTGGTGACGGACCTGGAGAGCGCCGAGCTCACCAAGTACGCTGCCAATGCCTTTCTGGCCACCAAGATCAGCTTTATCAATGAAATCTCCCAGCTTTGTGAAGAGGTGGGGGCCGACGTACACGCGGTGGCCAAGGGCATGGGGCTCGATGGGCGCATCGGCAAAAAGTTTCTCCACGCCGGTCCGGGTTATGGGGGCTCCTGTTTTCCCAAGGACACTCTGGCTCTGGTGCGTACAGCCCAGGAGTACGGTGTGTCCTCGCGCATTGTTGAGGCGGTAGTGGAAGTGAATGCGGCGCAAAAAGCCCGCATGGTGACCAAGATTCGGCACGCCCTGGACGATACGGTGTCGGGTAAGCGTATTGCGGTTTTGGGACTGACCTTCAAACCCGGTACCGACGACATGCGCGACGCCCCGGCCCTGACGATTCTGCCGCAGTTGTTGGACCGCGGTGCCGATATTATTGCCCACGACCCCCAGGGCATTGATGAGGCTCGCGAGCTGCTGCCCCCGCAGGTCAGCTACAGCGATGATATTTATGCCACGATAGAAGGCGCCGATGCGGTAGTGTTAATGACTGAGTGGAACGCCTACCGCGGCCTGCATTTCAAGCGGGTTCGAGAGCTGATGCGGGGCAATGTCTTTGTCGATCTGCGCAATGTCTACGAACCACAGACCATGCGTGACCATGGTTTCCACTATGCCTGTGTGGGCCGCGAGGCCTAGAGATTAAGCTGATAGTTGCCCAGGTGGATACCGTGGGTACCGGGGGGTAGGCTGGAGGCAATCGCCACAGGCTCGCCTCGACTGCGCCCCGACGCTTCCTGTAAATCCACCAGCTTTGGTGTGTCGTACTCGCGTTTACGCGGGTCCAGCACCAGGATGATTTTGGGCAGCAGGCGACGGGTGCGGCTGTCCGCTACTACGATGCCGACCTCACCGCTGGTCAGTTCCACCAGGGTGCCCGCGGGGTAAATGCCGATAGCCTGGATAAAGGCCTCCACCAATTCGCTCTGGAACAACTGGTCGCGCTCCTGGTAGAGCTCGCGCAGGGCATCTGCGGGTGCCTTGGCTGGCGCGTAGGGTCGCTCTGAGGTCATGGCGTCGTAGGCATCGACAATCGCCGCGAGGCGGGCAAAGGGGGGAATGTTGTCGCCGCTCAAGCCGCGCGGGTAGCCGCTGCCATCCCAGCGCTCGTGGTGGAAGCCCACCATGTCGAGTACATCCTGATTCTGAATGCCGCTTTTTTTCACCAGATGCACACCGTGGGCCACGTGATGCCGCACTTCGCGCATTTCCTCCGGCGTCAGGGTACGCTCGGCCCGCAGTAATTCCGGGTCCACCAGCAGCTTGCCCACGTCCATCAACATGCCGCCTACGGCGAGCGAGCGCAGATCGTGGCGCTGCATACCGAGCTGGCGGCCCAGGGCAATCGCCCAGATGGTGGTACTAATGGAGTGGTGATAGCTGTACTCATCGTGCTGTTTCAGTCGCCCCAGCCACAGACAGGCATCCGGGTTGCGACTGATACTGTCGATGAGAGGGCTGGCAACTTTCTTGATCCGCACCGCATCGATCTTGCCGCGAACCGCTGCCTGGTCGTAAATGTCGCTGATGTCGACCACGAGCTTGTCCAGCGCGGCCTTGGCTCGCGGGTGCTCGTCTTTCCAGTCGTTGGCGTCGCGGTAGGGGGTGAGATTGCGGCCGGTAAAAATAGCGTCAAGTGGGATGCGGTTGCGCCCCACCTGGCCCTGACGGGCTATCTTAGGGGAAATGTAGCGACTCTTGCGCGTATCGATATAGACGAAGTTGCACAACTCGCGCACCTGGCGCAAGTCATCGTCTGATTCGAGGAGAAACCCCTGGGTATAGAACGGTGTTCCCAGCCACGGCCTGTCCAGTCCACTGACGAACATGCCTAAGGCGAGATCGGAAACACTGACTTTCAGGGTTTGGAGCATGGCGCCCAGCCCAACTCAACTACTATTGCAGCATTGAACATATCCCATGGTCCGGGGGATGTCCGTTAAAACCTCGACATTTCTGCAATTACTGCGAAACAGGTCAAAAAAGCAGCAAGGGGTTAAATTTGGCCAATATTCGGCTAGCGGACGCTGGCGTGCCGCTGGCGGGCGAGGTGTACCGTTAACAGGCCGCCTGCAATGACCAGCGTACTGCCCAGCAGCGACCAGGCGTCGGGTACCTGGCCCCAGATAAGCCAACCCCAGAACCCGCCGAGCACCACAGCGAAGTAGTTGATCGGTGCAATATGGTGGGCCGGCGCCAGGGAGTAGGCGAGGGTATACAGGCGTAATGTAAAGTAGATGGCGACACCCACGTAAAGCATGGCCAGCCAGATCTGCCAGTCGAGCCCGCTGAAATCGCCGACGCTAAAGGGTGCGACGCAGGCCAGCGACAGCACAAAGTAGTAGAACAGGATGCGCGAGGCCGGCTCGGTGGGAGCCAGTTTGTGGGTGGCGACCATGGAGATCGCCAGGCAGAGCGCCGACAGGAATCCGCCGGCGTGCCACCAGCTCAGCCCTTCCGCGCTGGGCCGGAGAATCACGCCCACACCGATAAAGCCGATAATCAGGGGCAGCCACGAACTGGCAGTGATGCGCTCCTGACTCCAGGCCCACACGACCAGGGGCACGGTGAGTGGAGCGCTCTGGCGCAGCAACATGGCATCGACCATGGGGATGTTGTCGAGCGCCGCATAGAACAGATAGAACCCCAGTACCCCGACGGCGCCGCGAAACAGGTGCAGGCCTGCCTTTTGCGTGCGCAGATTGTGCAGTCCGGGGCGCAGGGTAATGGGCAGGCACAGTAACAGGCAGATCAGGTATTGCACGGTTACAATGGCTTCCGTGCTGGCTTGGCTGGAGGCGAACTTGGTGGCGACCGCTGCCGTACTGGCAATGGTCACCATGAGCAGGGACAGGTATATCGCCCGCCTGACGTTAGAGGGGCTTGTGGTCACTCGAGGCCCTGGTAGCGTTCTTCCCGCGCGTACTTACGCCGTTCTCCCTCGCCTTTATAGTCGTCGCTCAGGCCATTCATGGAGGCGCTGAATTTGGGGACCCACTGGCTGCCCAGACGTTGGGTCCAGGCCGTCAGCGATTCGCCCGGAGCGATGCTGGCGGTACGCAGTCGCAAACCGCCGACACTGTCACGCTCTGAGCTTGTCAGTGGGCGCATGCTGGCGACGGTCTCGCGGAGCTGTGGGCGGAACTTCTCCAGGCCCATGGCCATAATTGTGTAACTGCCTCCCGGGGTAGCAAAAAATACATAGTGCAGGCTGACCGGCGCCTCGCCGCTGCTGTCGGTATACGTGAGCTGGTGTCCAGGCCAGTCGCCGATGGTCACTGGGCGATTCATGTCGGGGCTGATTTCTGCCCGGTCGCGCATGCGGGTCACCAGAGCCGCTGCATAGCCTTCCGGGCTGAATTCGCCGGCGTTGGAACCCAGGGCAATATAGGCGCCTTGCTCGTCCTGCTCACCTGCGCCGACGAAGCGGGGCGTGTTCACTGTCTCCCAGCTTTCGGGGAAGGTGATGGTGAGATCCATATCGAAACTAAGAAACTGGTTGTCATCGACAAAGATGCCCTGCTGCGGATTCTGGGGGCCCCACCACATACCGTCCAGCGTCTGATACAACTCATCACGCGTGGCGATCGGTGCGGTGGTGGAATAGGTCAGGCCGGCGATGGTCTTGGCAATATCCTCAACGCGTTGCGGCGTCGTGGGATGGGTGTCCATGTAGTCAGCTTCGTGGTGCTCACCGGTAAGCAGGTACAGGGTGCGTTCGATGCCTTCCAGCGCAGCCGCCAGGGCGTGAGGGTCATAGCCCGCATCGGCAGCCAGACGCAGGCCGTACTCATCCGCTTCGGTTTCCTGCCCACGGCTATAGCCCGACAGGTAGACCTTGCCCGCGTGCTCGATCGGCGAGTTAATCATGTTGCCGAGATCCTCGCTGACCACGCCGACAGCGCGACCGGGCAGGGTGAGCAGGCCTGTGCTCAGCGAGCGTCCCATTTGGCGCACATGGTGGCGGCGGGTCACGTGACTGATCTCGTGAGCCAGTACGCCGGCGAGCTCATCTTCGCTGTTCATTTGCGAGAGCAGGCCGCGCGAGACATAAATGAAACCACCGGGTGTGGCGAAAGCATTGGGCTCGAACTGGTCCACAACGGCGAAATTGAACTTGTACGGGGTGTCTACCAGATGCGAGGCCAGGCGTTGTCCAACCTTGTTAACGTAGGCTGTCAGCGCGGGGTCGTGATACAGGCCGATCTGCTCGCTCACCTGCTGTGACATGGCCTGCCCGGCAGAGGTTTCTGCCTCGGGGGTGATCACGGTGGTGATGCAACCGCTGAGGCTGATGACCGCTGTGCAAGACAGCAGGCGTGACAGAAAGCGGGGAGAGAAAACGGCAGAGGCAGACATAGTTGTCATTCCGAATCGTTGCTTTGAGTGGCCTGCATTATCCCAGCACAATCTGAAGCGGTCCATGCTCGAGCGCAATCGACAGTTGTCGGTGTGATATAGCGGACGATGGTGCATAATGCCCTGCATGTATTTTCAGTACTTTGGACTCAACGAGGCTCCATTTTCCATCGCCGTCAATCCGCGTTATTTGTTTATGAGCGCGCGGCACCGCGATGCCCTGGCGCATCTGCTGTATGGAGTGGGCGCGGGCGGTGGTTTTATTCTGCTTACTGGCGAGGTCGGTACCGGCAAAACCACGATCAATCGCTGCCTGCTCGAACAGCTGCCCGAGGACACGGATCTCGCGATTATTCTCAACCCCGCGCTCAATGCTATGGAGCTGTTGGCTACAGCCTGTGATGAGCTGGGAATTGAGTACGATCGGGAAGGGCATACGCTGAAGAGCCTCACCGATGCCCTGCACGCCTACCTGTTGGAGAATCACAGCAAGGGGCGCAAGACCGTGCTGATGATTGACGAGGCACAACACCTGGATTTTGAGGTGTTGGAGCAGATTCGCCTGCTGACCAACCTCGAGACTAACAGCGAGAAACTGCTGCAGATTATTCTCATCGGCCAACCGGAACTGGCGCAGCTGCTCGCGCGACCAGAACTGCGCCAGCTAAACCAGCGCATTACCGCACGCTATAACCTGGAACCGCTGAACCTCGCCGAGACCGGCGCTTATATCCAGCATCGCCTGCAGGTGGCTGGCATGACAGCGGATCGGCAGATATTTCCACCGGCGGTGGTCAAGGGTATTTATCGGCAGACCCGGGGTATCCCCAGGCTGATCAACGTACTCTGTGACCGTATTATGCTCGGTGCCTATGGCCGCAATAAGAGCCGCGCCGATATGGCGATGCTGCGCCTGGCCACGCGCGAGGTCATGGGCGAAGAGATGACGTCGACATCGGCGGGTCGCTGGTGGCCCTGGGCGGGCGCCGCTGCGCTGATGGTCATGCTGTGTGCCGGAGGTTGGTGGTATTACGGGGAATTGGCCCAGACGCCAGCCCGAGCGCAGTCACCAACAGCCAATCAAACCATTCCGATGGCGGCGCCTGTGGCTACTGCCCCTGTCGAGGAGCCGATGGCCGAGCCTGAGCCTGAGCCTGAAGCCACGCCAGAGATTAACTGGCTCTTGGCACCCGAAGAGGCCGAGGGCCTGTTGTGGTCAATGCATTCGCGTCAAGCCTACCTCGGATCACTGTGTGAGTCTCGGCAAGAGCCTGGCCTGCGCTGCGGCGACGGCGTGGTGTCCACCTGGGATGAACTCACTATTTATGATCGCCCGATTCTGATCAACCTGGTGACGCCGGAGCGGTTTGCTGCCGCGGCCCTGTTGTTGGGCGTGCAGGGTCGCGAGGCATGGGTTGTGGATGCCAATGGCTCTGTGCAAAGCCTCGCACTCCCGGAGCTGGCACCGATGTGGGACGGCAATTACCGCTTTCTCTGGCGCGCCCCGGCTACCTTTGAGCAACCCCTGGCCGAGGGCGATGAAGGACCGGCGGTGGTTGATGTAGCGGCCCTGTTTGCACGTTTGGACGGGCAGTCACGCCCACTGACCACGCGTCGTTTCAATCGCGCGCTGACCCAGCGTGTCATCTATTTCCAGGAAGCGCGTGGGCTTGAGGCTGACGGTGTCGTGGGAGAACAGACCCTGCAGCAACTGAATGTAGCGCTGGGCATAGATCCAGTGGCCAGTGCCCTGCGCCAGCAATTGGCGGACGGCTCCGCCGCGCAATGAGGAACATCGCTTGTCACTAATTCTCGACGCCCTGAATCGATCGCGTACGGAGCAGGGCGCAGTGCCGAACATTGAAACCCAGCACAGTCATGCTGCCGAGCCGGGCGATGTACGCCGCTGGCCGGTGCTGCTGGCGCTGGCCGTTGCCCTGCTGGTGATTGTCATTTTACTGGTGGAGCGGATTACCACTGAAAAGCCAACGCAACCCGCGGCCGTCGTAGGCGAGCAGGCCCCCGTGGTGGTGCCGCCCGAATCGACAACGTCTGAATCCATGTCGATTAGCGGTGAAGCGACAGGAACCGTTCCGGTTGCAGCCTCACGTCAGCAGGTTTCCTCGGCGCCGCCGCCCAAAGTCAGTTCGCGTGACACCGGAGTGCTAACGGCGGCAACCCAACCCGCGGCTCGCTCTGAAGTGAGTGCGCTGTATGCACAGCAGGAACAGCCCGCGGCCGAACCCGATCCGACCCCCAAACCGGTTGCTCGTTCCACTACCCCAACGCCTGCGCTCTCGGTCGAGCCAGAACCGCGGATGGCTGAGCAAGAGGTGAATATTGAAGCGATGGTGCGTCAGGCGGAAGCTGAGTTGGAAAACGCACGCCTGGAAGAACACCCGGCACCGTTTCTGGAGTCCTTATCGCAACAGGTCAAGGACACTATCCCCACGCTGTACTACCAGCGTCACGACTACTCCGGTAAACCGGGACGGTCGCGTGTCACGTTGAATGGCAACCAGTTGGCGAAAGGTGGCAAGGTCGTTGGGGTCAGGGTCGACGAGATCCTCGCCGACTCCACCGTCCTCTCCTATCAGGGCACCACGTTTCGTCTGCGGGCCCTGAACAGCTGGGTCAATCTCTGATTACAGGCCCAGGTAGTTTTTCATAATGTCGAAGATCTCCGGCTGGCGCAGATAGGGCGGTACCAGGCCCTGGCCCTCGGCATTGGCGTATAACGGTACTGCCGCGCCGGTGTGTTCTTCCATCATGAAGTTGGTGGTTGCGTAGTTCACCATCATGACCCCTCCTTCCGGTGTCTCGATAAGCGAAACATAACCGGGGCTGTAGGTGGGAATGGGGTAGGCCGCAAACAGGCTGGGATGGGGAATCAATTGCGCGGCCTGGGAGTGGTCCGCCGTCACCAGGACCAGGGTATACGGGTGCTGCTCGGCGAATGCCAGGGCGCTGGCCAGTGCCTCATCGAGCTGCTCCACCTCACCAATCGACCCGCAGGGCTTGCGCTCGTGTGACTGCTTGTCGATAGAGGCGGATTCAATGGTCAGGAAAAAGCCCTTGTTATTGTCCGCTGCGAGGTGGGTGAGGGCCGCGTCCGTCATCTGCTTGAGTGTCGGAACACTGGCAAATTCCGGGTTGGGCTGGCATTCCATCGATTCTGGCAGCGTGACATCGCCGAGATACTGATGGACATGGTTGAGCAGGCTCGGCGCGGGCTGCTCTGAGGCGCGGCCGTCTTCGCCCTGCATTCGCACCGGCATGGTGCTCTCAGAGAACAGGCCCAGCAGGCGTTCTCCAGTTGGTGTCTTGCTCAACGCATCAGCAGTTTCGACGACATTGAAACCGTTGCTGCGCGCCAGGTCGGCGACCGAAAGCTGGCTGCCCTCTGCCTTGGGGGTGAAGTGTTTGGCGCCACCACCGAGAATCACATCCACGTCCGACTCGGCGAGTTGCTGGGAGATCGCTCCCGGACCACCATTTTTCTGCATGTCCTGCGGGCAGCCACCAATGTGAATGCCACTGAATTCGACCCGCTCGATCTGGTCGGGGTTCTCGCAAAAGCGCTGGCTGACGTGGGCGGCAAAAGAGGCCGGTGTGGCATCGGTCACGCTGGCCGTTGAGACAATACCGGTGCGGTAACCTGCCGCCTCGGCTATTTCGATAATCGTTGGAATGTCCTCGTCACTGCCGGCGGTGGTCGCCAGTCGGCCGCGGCTGGTCACTACGCCCGTCGCCAGGCTGGTCGCGGTATTTGCCGAGTCAGCCACGTAAATCGGCTTGCCGTTGACCCGGTCCTCAATGGTGAGAATCTGGGAGGCACCCCGCACAGGCATGGAGTCCAGCAGCAGTTCGCCTTGGGCGCCCTTGAGGTAGTTACGAGCAATGGTGACCTGCTGTTCATCCATGCCGTCGCCGATGATGAGAATCACCTGGCGAGGTTCCTGCGACGCGGTTTCCGCCAGCAACGGCGCCCCTGGGATGGCGATGGCAAGTGCGGCGAGTGCCGCAGACACAGCTTTGTTCATGCTCAATCCTGTTATTGGCAAGTCGTTGGACAAAATAGCGGCGTCATTGATAGCACAAAGCCTCTAGCGATGCCCAGAGCCTATGCGGCCTTTGCGTCCGAGAGCCTAGTAAATTTTACCGCTGCACGCATTTGGTGCTCGCGCACCGATATGGACGCCCGATGCTTAAATTTTGCCCCGATATGTGGCACGATTTGCGACCTGTCCGGTTCAGCTTCCGCGGGCTGCGGCAGAGGGGGTGGCGCACAGCGCCCGACAAATAAGAAATTAGAGGTGATTTCAATGAAGATGATGACCGCCATCATCAAGCCTTTCAAACTGGACGATGTTCGCGAAGCCCTGCACCAGATAGGGATTGCGGGCATGACAGTGGAAGAGGTGAAGGGTTACGGCCGCCAGAAGGGCCATACCGAGCTATACCGAGGTGCAGAGTACCTGGTGGAGTTTCAGCCGAAAGTCAAAATCCAGATCGCGATTGCCGATGCGCAAGTAGATGCGGCTATCGATGCGATTTGTGAAGCAGCGAGCACCGGCAAAATCGGCGACGGCAAAATCTTCGTCGCACCACTGGAACAGAGTATTCGAATCCGCACCGGCGAGACCGGTGAAGAAGCACTTTAAGGAGCGCGGCCATGCGTAATTTTTCCAAGCTGGCGGTGCTCGCCAGCACGGCGTTGGTGGCTAACACCGCCAGCGCCAGTGAACTTAACCAGGCGGATACCGCCTGGATTCTGACAGCCACCGCTCTGGTGCTGTTTATGACCATTCCCGGCCTGTCGCTGTTTTATAGTGGCCTGGTGCGCGCCAAGAACGTGTTGTCTGTGCTGATGCAGTGTTTCGCGCTGACCTGTCTCATGTCGCTGCTGTGGTTTGCGGTGGGCTATACCATTGCGTTCGGCTCAGACGGCGTGGAGCAGGGTGCCTTTATCGGTGACTTTGGCAATGTGTTCTTTGCCAGCATGACCATGGACAGCCTCAACGGCAGCATTCCCGCCACACTGTTCGCAACCTTCCAGATGACGTTTGCCATCATTACTCCGGCGCTGATTGTGGGTGCGTTCGCCGAGCGGATGCGCTTCTCGGCAATGCTGATCTTCAGCTCG
This sequence comes from Halioglobus sp. HI00S01, assembly GCF_001635445.1. NCBI lineage: Bacteria > Pseudomonadati > Pseudomonadota > Gammaproteobacteria > Cellvibrionales > Halieaceae > Halioglobus > Halioglobus sp. HI00S01. The sequence goes on along the minus strand of NZ_LWEE01000001.1, from coordinate 177,387 downwards.
ATCTGGCTGCTGGTGGTCTATGCACCGGTATGTCACTGGGTTTGGGGTGGCGGCTGGCTGGGCAGCATGGGCTTGCAGGATTTTGCCGGCGGCACCGTCGTACACATTACCGCCGCTGTTGCCGCGATTGTCGCCGCCATGATGATGGGGCCGCGCAAGGGCTTTGGCACGGTGGCTATGCCCCCGCACAACCTGACCCTGACCGTCGCCGGCGCTGGCATGCTGTGGGTAGGTTGGTTTGGCTTCAATGCCGGTTCCGCCGTCGCTGCCGACAACAGTGCGTCCATGGCGATGCTGGTGACGCATCTGTCTGCAGCCGCAGGTTCACTAGCGTGGATGGCCATGGAATGGATTCGCCACGGCAAGCCGTCAGTACTGGGTATTGTCACCGGTATGGTCGCAGGCCTGGGCACCATTACTCCGGCGTCCGGTTCGGTTGGTCCTGCTGCGGCAGTGGTCATCGGCCTCAGTGCCGGTGTGGTGTGTTACTTCGCCACCAACTGGATCAAGAATACGCTCAAGATCGACGATAGTCTCGACGTATTCCCCGTACACGGCGTGGGCGGCATGCTCGGTACTATTCTGGCCGGTGTTTTCGCTTCACAGCAGCTGGGTATCTTCAGCGGCAATGGTTTCTCTGACGGCATTGACAGCATGGGCGGTCAGCTCATGGTGCAGGCCACCGGTGTGGTGGCAACGTTTGTTTACACCGCCGTTGTCTCCTGGATTATCCTCAAGGTTGTGGATGTCATGGTTGGCCTGCGGGTCGATGAAGAGGAAGAGACCCAGGGTCTCGACCTGGTGCTCCACGACGAGCGCGGCTACGATCTTTAAACCATCGCGATTAAGCAAGGGCGACCAACCGGTCGCCCTTTTTGTATCTGAGCGCGGTACAGAAAGCACGGGCTTGTTAAACTGGATGCGCGACCCGAACACCAGCGATCGGGTTTTGCCTATAGGGAATAGCGGCGGACAATAATGAAAAAAACTACATTGCCATTCCTGGCGATACTGGCGCTCTCGGCCTGTCATCGCGTCGAGGATCCAACGCTACAGTGGGAGCAGGCTGAACTGGCGCCGCCGATTGATCTGCCTTTGATCGTTGCCAATCCGCAGCGCGAGGTGTTTTTTGGCGATCTGCATATCCATTCCAGCTACTCTTTTGATGCCTATACGATGGGGGTGCGTGCCTTTCCCGAGGATGCTTATCGCTTTGCCCGCGGTGGGCAGGTGCGTCATGGTGTTGGGTATCCCGTGCAGATTGATCGGCCGTTGGATTTTGCTGCAGTCAGTGATCACTCTGAGTATCTAGGCATCGCCCGGCGTCAGGCTGAACTCGATGATCCGGGCAAAGTACAGGAAACCTACGACGAGGTGCTGGCGACGGCCCTTGCCGGGCGGGCCTGGCGCTATCTATGGCATTTCATGCGCGAGGGGATACGTTCTTCATCGGCGCAGGCGAGGGAGCGCAATTTCGGTGTGCCGGAACTGGCCCAGGCGAGTGTCAATGCCTGGGCGGATATCCGGCGCGCGGCCCAGGTGCATAATGCGCCGGGTCGTTTTACGACCTTTGTGGCTTACGAATGGTCCTCGATGCCGGAGGACCAGCACCTGCACCGGGTGGTGCTTTACGGTGACGATAAGGTACCCGGGTTGCCTTGGTCTTCACTTGAGTCGGAGAATCCTGAGGATTTGTGGAAAGAGCTGCAGCGCCAGCGCGATGCGGGTCATGAGGTGATTGCCATCCCGCATAACAGCAACCTCAGCAATGGGTTGATGTTCAGCGCCAGCCAACACAGCGGCGAACCTTATAAAGAGGCTCTGGCTGCGTTGCGTCGCAGTATCGAGCCGGTGGTCGAGATCTACCAGGTCAAGGGGCAGTCGGAAACCCACCCGGCGTTGAGTCCCGATGATACGTTCGCTGATTTTGAGTTGGTTGAGCAACCCGTGATGGCCTCGGCTCCGGCCAGGGAAACTCGGGGCAGCTATGCTCGCGATGCGCTGCGACTGGGCATGGAAATGAATCACGCGGCCGGGATTAATCCGTATCGATTCGGCGTTATCGGCAGCAGCGACAGTCACAATGCAACCAGTCCGGTTAACGAGGCGACATATCACGGCAAGTTGCCGCTGCTCGACGGTACTCCCGGCATCCGCCTGGGAGCGTACTCCAAAGACGTGCATGAGCAGACAACCATGCATCGCTGGAGTGCCATGGGGCTGGCCGCCGTTTGGGCCCCTGAGAACACTCGCAGTGCCCTGTTTGCCGCGATGAATCGCAAGGAGACCTATGCCACCAGCGGATCTCGAATCAGGCTTCGCTTTTTTGCCGGCGACTATCCCGACACATTGATTGACGCGGCGGATGTCATCGAAGTTGCTTATGCGCGGGGCGTGCCCATGGGTGGTGAACTGCACGTGTCTCATGAACGGCCGCCGGCGTTTCTGCTGTGGGCGAGCAAGGATCCCGAGGGTGCCAATCTCGACCGCATACAGGTGATTAAAGCCTGGACCGATGCGAGCGGCCAGAGTCACGAAGCTATCTACGACGTCGCAGCTTCCGGTGATCGTATGCGGCAGGCCGGTACAGAACCGCTGGCGCCGGTGGGTAATACGGTAGACGTTGCGCGCGCCACCTACAGCAATAGCATCGGTGCGACTGAGCTGCGAGTGCTGTGGCGAGATCCCGACTATCAGCCGGGCCAGCAAGCACTCTACTATGCACGCGTACTGGAGATACCCACGCCGCGCTGGTCGACTTACGACGCGGTTACGCTAGGTGTGCCGGCACCCGAACCGGGCTGGATACAAGAACGTGCAGTCAGTTCTGCAATATGGCTGCATCACGAGGGAGACGATACATGAATTGGTCGCATCACTACGCCACGATTAACGGCATTCGTATGCACTATGTGGAGCAGGGTGAGGGTATGCCTGTTGTGCTCTGTCATGGCTTCCCCCATATCTGGTTTAGCTGGCACCGCCAGATTGCGGCGCTGGCAGAGGCCGGTTACCGGGTGATTGCGCCCGATATGCGTGGCATGGGCCAGACCGACGCACCGCCAGAGCCCAGCGACTATGATGTGGAATCGATAACGGGCGACTTACTGGGATTGCTCAAGCATTTGAATATTGACGCGGCCGTCTTTGCCGGTCTCGACTTCGGTGCCTTTGCCATTTACGACCTGGCGTTACGCCATCCGGAACGCGTGGTTGCGGTGATTGGCCTGGAAAACCCAGCTGCTCCGCACAATCCCGAAGAAGCACCGCTCAGCGAATACCAGCGGATGGGCGAGCAACACTTCCTGCACATTGAATACTTCCGGGTGCCTCCTCGTGCGGATGAAGAACTGGCCGCACAGCCGCGACGATTCCTACACAAGGTATTCCATACCTTGAGCGGAGCGGGCAATTACTTCGATTGCTTCAAGCATCCGCCGGGCACGTCCTATATCGACGCCATGGCCGAGCCGCCAGCATTGCCCTGGCCGTGGCTGTCGGAAGTGGAGATGGAATTTTTCGTCAGTGAATACAGCCGCTCGGGTTTCACCGGTGGGTTGAACTGGTATCGCTCCATGGATTTGAAGTGGCAACAGCGTCGACCCTTCGAGGGAGTGCAGAGTGCTGTTCCCGCGTATTTTCTCGGCAGCGAACATGACGTCGACCTGGAGGGCTTTCACGGCGACGATCCAATCGAATTGATGCGTGCTATTTTTCCGGACCTTCGGGCGGTGAAGATGATTCCCGGAGCCGGGCACATGGTCCAGCTGGAGGCCTCGGCCGAGGTCAACGCCATATTGCTGGAATTTCTGGCAGATATTCACCGCCAGTAAGCATTGCCTAGTTCAGGGTCAGGGTGAAGTCGAGCTTGGCCATGGTGGATTGCTCCTGCTCAAGTTCGACGGCCGTCAGCGGGTGGCTTTCCAGCCAGCCTTCGGGAATCCCCAGTGACAGAGTGAGCTTATCCGCCACGATGCCGAAGGCGGGCAATGCTTCCAGGAACTCAACGTGTTTCAGGCACACCGCCAGGCGTAGTATGGCCAGCAGATACAGCATCTTCCGACGCTGTTGTTTGGGTAAATCCTCCAGCAGACTGGCGGGCAGTTTGCCACGCTGGCCCTGCGTAAGAATAGCCAGGCTTTCCTGCTCCTCCTGTGAAAAACCCGGGAGGTCTGCATTGCGCAGCAGATAGGCAGTATGCCGGTTGGCGTGTTTGTGGGAAATCGCCATGCCTATCTCGTGGCAGCGCGCGCCCCACAGCAATAAATCGCCATCCTCATCGCTGAGTTTCCAGGCCCCGCGGCAGGCGCTGAACAGCATGCCACAGCGTCGCTCGACAATGTCGGCGGTTTCCTGGTCGGCGCTATAGCGTTGCACCAGCGCGTTGACGGTACGCTCGCGCACGTCCTCATGGCTGAGCCTTCCCATTAAGTCGTAGATGACGCCTTCGCGCAGTGCGCCCGGTGAGGTGCGCATATGTTCCACGCCCAGGATATCGAACAGTGCCGAGGTAATGGCCACTCCGGCGACGATGACATTGCGGCGATTTTCGGACAGGCCGTCCAGATCAATGTCGTCGAAGTGATTAAATGTGATTAGCTTTTTCTCGAGCTTTTCCAATGCCTTGCGGGTAATGCCGCCCTCACTCCAGCCATTCTGGGTGACGATGGTGTTAATGGCGTTCAGGGTGCCGGAAGAGCCCACCGCCTCTTCCCAGTGTTTGGCGTTGTAGCGGTAGTGGATATGGGCGACCTCGACTCTGGCGCGATCATAGGCGCGACGATAGTTTTCCTTGCTGATCACGCCATCGGCAAAGCAATCGCGGCCAAAGGAAACACAGCCCATTTGCAGGCTTTCCAGTCGCTTCGGTTCGAAGCGTTCACCGATGATGAATTCGGTGCTGCCGCCGCCGATGTCGACCACTAACCGCGATTGCGCGTCATCGGCCAGCGTGTGGGCTACCCCGAGATAGACTAGGCGCGCTTCTTCGCGCCCGTAGATAACATCTATTTTTGTGCCGAGAATTTCTGCTGCGGGCAGGGTGAAGTCGAGTCGGTTGTGCGCCTGGCGTAGCGCATTGGTGCCCACGGCGCGAATTCGCAGTGGTTCGACACTGGACAGCAATTGCGCAAACCGTGCCAGACACGCGAGGCCGCGATCAATGGCCTCCTGGGACAGGTGGTGATTTTCCAGGCCTGCACCCAGCTGTACTTTCTCCGCCAGCACTTCCTGCGTGCGCATCTCGCCATGCTCGGTTTTGGCAATGATGAGATGAAATGAATTACTGCCGATGTCGATGGCTGCCAGCAGGCTGCCATCGGGTAACTGGTCTGGGTTTGGATTCGCCAAAGTGAGGGCTCGTTGTCGCAACAGTAGCCCCATGGTAATCGATCAGGGCGCTGTGATCACCCGCGGTGTGCGCGCCGGCATGCGTGTTGTCAATTCATAGCCGATCGTCTGGGCATGGCCTGCCACTTCGCCAGCAGTCAGCTGCGGGCCCCACAGTATCGCCTCGTCGCCTATTGCTACTTCGCTGAGGTCTGTCACATCTACTGTAATCATGTCCATGGACACGCGGCCCACCAGTGGAACGCGCTGGCCGTTGATCAGCACCGGGGTGCCATTGTTTGCCAGGCGCGGATAACCATCGCCATAGCCTATTGAGATAGTGGCAATTCGGGAGGGGCGCTCAGCCGTCCAGGTAGCGGCGTAACCAACGCTGTCGCCGGGCGCCAAGTCGCGCAGTGAAATAACCGCCGAGGCGAGTGTCATTACCGGGCGCAGCGCTTCGGTGTTGGCATGCGCCTGCGCGAATGGACTGTTGCCATAGAGCATGTAGCCCGGGCGAATCCAGTCGAAGTGAGAGTCTGGCCAGCCCAGTAGCCCTGGGGAATTTGCGGCGCTGCGCGGCCCCGGTAATGATGCGGTGATGGCGTTGAACAGTTCAATCTGCCGTGGCGTCTGGTCGCTGCTCAAGTCATCAGCGGAGGCAAAGTGAGTGCAGGTAACCAATTCGCCCGTGCGGTTGGCGCAGGCCATCAGCCGGCTGTGAAAAGCTTCAGCTTCCTCCGGCTGCACACCCAGGCGATGCATACCTGTGTCGACTTTCAGCCAGCAGGTTATGGGCGCGGTAAGTTGCGCTTGTTCAAGCCATTGGAGCTGCTGGTGATTATCTATCATCACCCACAGATTGTGCTCGGCCGCCAGAGGCAGTTCATCGGCTGCAAATACACCTTCGAGCAGCAGTATCGGACAGCGAACACCACCTTCGCGCAGTTCCAACGCCTCTTCGATGCAGGCAACAGCCAGTGCGTCGGTGTGAGCTTCCAGCGCTTGCGCAACAGCCAGCCCACCATGACCGTAACCGTTCGCCTTGACCACACACATGGTGCGCGCTCCAGGCGCCAGTGAGCGCGCATGCGCCAGATTGTGGCGCAGTGCGTCGAAATCCAGTCTGGCCTGGTTGGCGCGCATTAGAAATCGAATTTGTGCGCGGAATAAAGTGTCTGGGCGGCGAGCCACATGTCGCCCACCTCGCCATCGCCCACGGGTTTGTCCTCAATGGCAATCACCGGCGCGATTTCCTTGGACGAGCTGGTAATCCACACCTCGTCAGCGGTGTCCAGTTCCTCGAGTTTTACCACTCGTTCTTCTACCGGCAGGGTGCCGTCTTTACGCAGGATTTCCAGCAGCATCAGGCGGGTAATGCCGGGCAATTTCTGGTGATCCAGCTCCGGCGTGGCAATCACGCCGTCCTTGACGACAAACACGTTGCAGGCAGCGGCTTCGGTGAGTTCGCCGTGCTGATTGTAAAGCAGTGTTTCAGAATGGCCTGCGGCATGGCCCTGCTGGTAATGCATGACGTTGCCGAGCAAGGCCGTGGACTTGATATTACAACGCTTCCAGCGCAGATCTTCGGCAGTAGAGACCGTATAGGGCGTCGCGTCGCTTTTGGCGGGTTGGGGTGCCGGGGGGATCTCGAAGGCGAAGGCGAACAGCGTTGGGTCAATATTTTCCGGGTACGCGTGCGCGCGTTTGCTGTCTGCGCCACGGCTCACATGAAAATAGATGCCGAGATTGCCACCGCCATTTTTGGCAATCAGCTGATCGGCAATCTCGCGCCATTGTGCCTGGTCGACTTTAAGCTGGATCTCGATGGCGTCCAGACCATCCTGCATGCGATCGAGGTGCGGCTTAAAGCCTACCAGCTTGCCCGCATAGGAGGGCACAACCTCGTAAATACCATCGCCGAACAGGAAGCCGCGATCCATCGGGGATATGTGCGCTTCTTCCATCGGCATGTATTCGCCATTCAAATATACGATACTCATTGTCAATCTCCTCGGTATCTGTGCCGCTGCGATGCGTGATCGCCGGCAATTGCCCGGGTCGTCGCAGGACCCGGCCAGGTGTTTTCAGTTAGGGGTGAATCCGCATACGTCACGCAGTTCGCGAATAATGTGTTGTCCTTCCTCTGCCTCGAGACCATCCTCTGTCAGGGTGTTCTCTCGCGTAACGCCGTCGACGCTGCCGTGGCTGGACAGGTAATTAAGTATGGCTAACGGATCTATGTCGCCAAGCAGGTCGCGCTTTGCCCAGCGGGCTAGCAAGGCGATGATGCCGTACGCTCCCCAGTTTGAGACGTCCGCCACCAGCAACTCGTCACAGGTGGTGGCTGAGGCGTTGATATCCAGTGTGGCAATTGCATCGCGGATGTTGCCCATGCCGATCTCGTTGCCGCCGTCGCCAATGGCAATAGTCGGGCACTCTGCAAGCTCAAGGTAAGGGTCGAAATACGCGCTGCGTGCTGAAATATCTTCGCCACGCATATTGTAGTAGCAGTTGTCGTCGCTGAGTCCGGGGCGCTCGATGGACACAATTGCAGAGGGTTTTAGGTCTGCAAGTCGGATTCGAGCCTCGTCACGTGCCGCGTCGACATTGCGGGCAAGCAACTCGATCACGGCGTAGTCGTCCTGTAGGCAGTGTGCCAGTGGCGCGCCGCAGGCGAACACGGGTTCCGCGCCCAGTGCGACCAGCGCATCGTAGAGTGCTATTGCACCTACCGGCCCGTCGGTCTCGAAGGTGTCGGTCACGGGAAAGCCGGTTCCAATGATAACGGTGCCCTGAATGTTGCGCAGAATGCTGGCCGCACGCAGGTAATAGCCGGGTTGGAGCGCCGCCTGTGCTACCTGCATATTGCGCAGGTTGCGGGCGACGAGAATATTCTCGATGGCAATACTGAGATCGGGATCATTCATGCGCGGCGTTCCTTCAAAGTGAGGCGCTGTTGAAAGCTGTTTGCCAGGTGCAGCGCATTGTGAGCCGCGTGCTGGGTAATCGGCGCAAAGTGCACCTGGCTACCGGGGCGCAGCTGGGCCAGGCGGGCACAGTCCAGGGACAGTGCCGCTCCGATCTTCGGATAGCCACCAATCGTCTGGCGATCATTGAGCAGGACGATAGGCTGGCCGTCAGCGGGGATTTGAATGGCGCCAAAGCAGATGCCCTCCGACAGAATGCCTTCGATATCACATTCGATCGCGGGGCCCTCAAGGCGATATCCCATACGGTCACAGCGGTCGCTGACGGTGTAACCATGGGAGAAAAAACGGCGTTGCTGATAGCGATTAAAGTGCTTCTGTTGGTATCCGGGGATAACCCTTACGGTCGTAATATCATGATACTTCGGCTGCAGGTGTTCCTCGAGATACAGCCGTTGACGTATTTCGCCAGCAGGGCAGGGAAGCACATCTCCGGCGGCGAGTTTGTCGCCGTTGAGGCCACCAATGCCCTCGCGCATCACCGTGGCGGTGCTGGTAAAGCTCGGCTCGACGTCGAAGCCGCCGGCGATGCCCAGATAACCTCGGCATCCCTGTTCGGCAAATTCAATGTGAATACTGTCACCGGCTGTTACAGGCAGTACTTCCCAGCGGGGCTGTTCCTGCTGATTGATGCGCAGGGTCATGATTGCGCCGGTCAGGCAGATAAAAGTATCAACCTGAGCTTCCAGCTGCAGTCCGCCAAAGCTGACTTCGATTGCCGTGCTGCCCTCGGGATTCTGCAGCAGCCGATTACAAGTGTGGAAAGCCTCGGGGTCCAGAGGGCCGCCGTTCGTGAGTCCGATGCGGTGCTGGCCAAGGCGGCCGCCATCCTGCAGCAGGCTGAGCAATCCGGGCTGGATAACCTTGACGCTCACAGCTCGCCTCCCAGTGCCAGGAAACGGTCGCGGTCGATGGCTTCAAAGCGCACTTTGTCGCCCACGCTAACGGGCATGGTAGGCGTAGCCTGGGGGTCAAACATACGCTGTGGGCAGCGGCCGATCAGGTTCCAGCCGCCGGGCGATTGCGCCGGATACACGGCGGTTTGTCGATCGGCGATGGCCACTGCGCCGCGCGGCACTTTCAGGCGTGGTGTGCTTTGGCGGGGGGCGGCAATGCGCTCGTCCACCTGCCCGAGATAGGCAAATCCCGGCGCGAAGCCAATAGCGTAGACACGGTACTCGGTGCCGCTGTGAATAGCGATGACATCATCGGTGCTCATGCCCGCTGCCGCAGCGAGGGCCTCCAGGTCTTCGCCCACTTCCGGGTGGTAGTAAACGGGCAGTACCACGGTATTGCCGTCAGCTTCATCGTCTGCACTGAGATCGGCGATGCAATCGCGTACTGTCGCGGCAACCGCCATGTGGTCGGTAGTTAATGCGTTATAGATGATGAGCAGCGACGCGTACGAGGGTACGAGATCGACCAGATCAACTCCCAGCGCCTGCTCGATGGCTGCGGCAGCGGCCTGTACCCGGGCGGACACCGTCGGGCTGGTCTCTTTGCCAAGGTAAAGTATCAGGGCGTTTTCGCCGGCACTTTGCAGTTCCACGACCAATCAGTTCCCGGCAACCAAGCGACGAATCTCGCGGATGGCCTGGACGCCCTCGATGTTGTCACCGTGTACGCACAAGGTATCCGCCGCGAGGGGCAATGCATGGCCGCTGACAGTCGTCAGTGTGCCCTCACGCTGCAGTTGGCTGACCTGCGCCAGCATCTTTTCACGTGTGTGCACAGCACCGGGCTTGCGTCGTGACAGCAGTTTGCCGTCGTCGTCGTAGCAGCGATCTGCAAAAGCTTCGAGTAATAGCTCGAGGTCAAACTCGGCAGCCTCACTGCGATGCAGGTCGGCGTCGGGTGTGGCCTGCAACATGAGCTTCAAGGGGCGGTGGTAAGACGCGACAGCCTGCATAATGGCGCGGCGGGTCTCGGCGTTAGCCATCATGTCGTTGTACAAAGCGCCGTGGGGTTTTACGTAGGCCAGGGTAACGCCGCTGCTGGCAGCCATGCCGTCAATGGCGGCTACCTGGTATTGTACGCTGGCAATAATTTCTTCTGCGGACAAGGCCATGGAGCGGCGACCAAAGCCCACCAGGTCGGGGTAGGCGGGGTGGGCGCCGACGGATACGCCGTGTTCGGCGGCCAGCTGCAGGGTTTTGTGCATGGTAAGCGGATCGCCGCCGTGAAAGCCGCAGGCAATATTGGCCTGATCGATATGCGGCATAACCTCGGCATCCAGACCCATGGTCCAGCTGCCGTAACTTTCACCCAGGTCGCAATTGAGCAGCATTGTGTTGTCCTCAGAGCACCGCCAGTTGGCTGTTGCGTAAATCCGTTACCAGCATATGGCCAGGGCTGTGGGTGATGGCAAAGGGCGGCTTTGCCGCCTCCAGCGCCACTTGCGGTGTAACGCCGCAAGCCCAGAACACAGGCAGCTCATCGTCAGCCAAGGTGACCGGGTCGCCGTAGTCCGGCTGGTTAATATCTTCTATACCTATCAGGCCTGGATCGCCGAGATGAATCGGTGCTCCGTGAACTGAAGGAAAGCGCGTACAAATCTGTACAGCGCGAATCGCGTCGGCGGCCTTGAAAGGACGCATGCTGACCACCATGTTGCCTTTGAAGGGGCCTGCCGGTGTGCACTCAATATTGGTGCGATACATGGGTACATTCACGCCTTCACTGACGTTGCGCACGTCTAGGCCATCGGCCAGCAGGGCTTCTTCAAAAGAAAAAGAACAACCCAGCGCAAACACCACCAGATCATCGCGCCACAGCGCGGTGATATCGTTTACTTCTTCGGTGAATTCACCATCGCGAAAAACACGGTAGCTTGGCACATCGGTTCTGATGTCAATACTACCCAAAGGTGGTAAAGCGGTATCGCCCGGCGATGTCGACATGCCCACCAGCGGGCAGGGCTTGGGGTTGGCCTGGCAGAAACGCAAAAAGTCCGACGCCCAGTCAGCGGGTAGAATAGCGAGGTTGCACTGGACGAAACCTGCGGAGTAGCCCGAGGTGTTGCCGGTAAAGTCGCCGCGACGGATGGCCTCGCGCAGAGCCTGGGGGCTGGTGTCCTGATTCATTTATAGGGTTCCACTGAAAATTTGCCGGATAAGTTTGGCACAGAATGGGATTTCTGGATAATGGCCGTTCAATTCTCATCCATGTGATTTTTTGGATTTAAGCATGCTGGAACAATTACTCCGGGTACTCGAGCCACAAGCCGTTGGCGAGGACAGTTTCGTCGGCGAAAACATGCACCCCAAGGGCTTTCGAATTTATGGGGGGCAGGTGCTGGCGCAGGCGGTGAGCGCAGCCCAGCAGACGGTGGCCGAGGAACGGCCCATTCACTCGCAGCACGCCTACTTCCTGCGTCCCGGGGATTGCAGTAAACCCGTCACCTACGAGGTGGAGCGAGCTCGCGATGGCGGCAGCTTCAGCTCGCGTCGGGTAGTGGCCCTGCAGGAGGGTAAGCCAATACTAGTGAGCTCCATGTCTTTTCAGCTCGCGGATGACAGCTTCGACTTTCAGCCGGAGTTACCCGAGGGTATTACACCCCCCGAAGACCTGCCTTCAGAGCGCGAGCGCGCGCTAAAGCAGAACGTGCTGAATGAGGACTTCATGATTACCGACGGCGAAGATCTGGACGTCCGTATGGGTACACCCATTAACTGGCGAGAGCCCGAGCAAATGCCCGGGCGTTTGTACAATTGGATGCGCACCACTGCCCCGGTGGGCGATGACCCTACCTTGCACCGATCGCTGCTCACGTATTTTTCCGACACTATGTTGCTCGATGCCGGCCTGATTCAGCACGGCCGCTCCTATTGGGATCGCTCTTTGCAGGTGGCGAGCCTTGATCACGCGATCTGGTACCACGGCGATTTCCGGGCCGACAACTGGCTGCTGCATACCGCCGACCTTGAGCGCAACAGCGGCGGCAGAACCCTGGTCAGGGGGCGCTTCTTTACGCGCGAGGGCCGCCACGTGGCCACGGTTATGCAACAGGGTCTTATGCGCAAAAACTAGCCACTTAACAACGCGGATAAGGCCTATACTAGTTAAAGCAAACGCCTATAAATATTAGAGAGACGCTATGCCACATCCACGCCACACCGCCGCCCTGTATCCCCACAAGCCTGCCTATATTATGGGTGACTCCGGGGAGATGGTAACGTATCGACAGCTCGACCAGCGCTCCAATCAGGGCGCGCAGTTGTTCCGCAGCCTGGGTTTGCAAGCGGGCGACCATATTGCCCTGATGATGGAGAACAATCCCCGGTTTCTGGAAATCTGCTGGGCGGCGCAGCGTTCTGGTTTGATCTATACCCCGATCTCCACCCACCTCAAACGCGATGAGACGGCCTACATTCTCGACAATTGCGGTGCCAGTCTGTTTATCGGTTCGCACGAACTGGAGGCGGTCGCCAGTGATGTCAAATCCGTGTCCAGCGGAGTCGACCACTACTACATGGTGGGCGGAATCAGTGAGGGTTATGAGTCCTGGGAAGAGGCGCTGAGCCTGCAGCCGGAAACGGAAATCGCCGATCAGGAAATGGGTGCGGCCATGCTGTATTCATCGGGTACCACCGGTCAGCCCAAGGGCGTATTTGTGCCGCCGACTGATACCGATGTCGACGCGGCCCCGGGCCTTGCCACCACGTTGGGGCAGGCCTTCGGCTTTGCTGAAGAAACGGTTTATCTGTCGCCTGCGCCGCTGTATCACGCGGCGCCGCTCTACTACAACATGATGAATATTTTTCAGGGCGGCACCTCAATTGTCATGCAGGGTTTTGATCCCGAGCGTGCTCTGGCATTAATTGACGAGCACCGAGTTACCCACAGTCAGTGGGTGCCCATTATGTTTGTGCGTATGCTTAAACTGCCCGATGAGGTGCGCGCCAAATACGATGTGAGCAGCATGCAGTTTGCTATTCATGCGGCGGCGCCTTGCCCCGTGGAAGTCAAAGAAAAAATGATCGACTGGTGGGGCCCGGTCATCGTCGAATACTACGCAGCCAGCGAGGGCATCGGCGCGACGATTATTGACTCCGATGCCTGGTTGACCCACAAGGGCTCGGTCGGCCCGGCATTTGTCGGAGAATTGCATATTGTCGACGATGAAGGCAACGAACTGCCTACCGGGGAAATCGGGACCATTTATTTTGGCGGTGAGGCGGCAACGTTCACCTATCACGACGAACCGGAGAAAACCGCTGGGGCCTACAATGACAAGGGTTGGGCCACCACCGGTGACGTGGGTTATGTCGACGAAGACGGCTTCCTCTATCTCACCGACCGCAAGAACTTCATGATTATTTCCGGTGGCGTGAACATATACCCGCAGGAAATTGAAAACGCACTTATCAGCCATGAAAAAATTGCTGACGTGGCGGTGTTCGGCATTCCCTGCGAAGAGTTTGGCGAGAAGGTGCAGGCCGTGGTTGAACCCATGAACTGGGCTGATGCCACTGACGAGACGGCCATCGAAATCATGGAATGGCTGCGTGAGCGCATCTCCAATATCAAGCTGCCCCGGGCATTGGATTTCCATCCCAAGTTACCGCGAATGGATAACGGCAAGCTGTACAAGCGCCACCTCATGGAAGAGTACAAGGGCGGCGCCAGAGCAGACGATAAAATCGACTAGGGATTGCTTACCGCCTCTGCTGCGGGGACAGGGGCGGTTGTGGATGCCTGTTTGCGTTTACTGAAGGGCAGATAGAACACAGGTACGACGAACAGCGTAAACAGTGTGCCTACCAGCATGCCGGCGGTAATCACCAGCCCAATGCTGAAACGGCTTTCAGCGCCGGCACCGGATGCAATCACCAGCGGCCATACGCCAAGCACCGTCGCAAATGTGGTCATTAGAATGGGCCGCAGACGCTGGCTGGCTGCCGTGAGCACCGCCTCGCGCCGATCCACGCCTTGCTCTGCCAGTTTATTGGCAAATTCCACGATGAGAATACCGTGTTTGCTGATTAAACCAATCAGCGTGAGCAGGCCCACCTGGGTGTAGATATTGAGCGTCGCGAAACCCAGGGCAATGGGAACGATGGCGCCAAAGATGGACAGCGGCACGGTGACCAATACCACCAGCGGATCTCTAAAGCTGTTGAACTGGGCCGCGAGTACCAGGAAGATCAGTATCATCGACAAACTGAATAATACAGGGAATGAGGCTGTTTCCTCGATAAACCGACGCGACGCTCCGGTATAGCCGGCGCGGAATGTCGCGGGGGCGATCTCCGCCAAGGTGTCGTTCAGGAACGTCAGGCCGGCACCGAGTGAATTGGGGGGCATGACGATGCCCTGAATCACCGTGCTGTTGAGTTGCTGGTACTGGGTCAGCGAATTGGGCTCCACCTGGCTGTCCAGGCGCACCACGGCCGACATGGGCACCAGGTCCCCGCCGCCGGTACGCAGGTAGTATCTAGCCAACTCCTCGCGCGTCATTCTGAAGTTGCGTCCCGCCTGGGGGATCACCTTGTAGCTGCGTCCCTCCAGGGTAAAGCGATTGACCTCCGCTTCGCCGAGCATGACGGCCAGGGTTTCGCCGATCGACTGCATGGAAATACCCAGCCGTGCGGCGCGTTCTCGATCAACGTGTAGAACGATTTCCGGTCGGTCAAAGTCGAGGCTCTGAGTAACAAACGCAAACAGGCCCGATTCTCTGGCTGCTTGAAGTAGTTCGTCGCCGACACGTTTTACATCGCGGTAGTCAGCCGTGGAGGCGACCACGAAACTGACCGGCAGGCCGGCGTCTGCTCCAGGTAGCGACGGCGAGGAGAACGCAAACATCTCCATACCGGCGACCGCGCCGAGATTGGCCTGCAATTCCTTCATGGCCTCCTGCTGGGTGCGCTCGCGCTCATCCCAGGGGTGCAGAGTGATGCCGCCAAAATTACTGCCGGGTTGAATGACTTGCCAGGAGTGGCTGAACTCAGGAATTTCCCGCCAGATATCGACCACCTTGTTGAGGTAGAAATCGGAGTATTCCAGGTTGGCGTAGCGCGGGGCATTGCCCACCATGAAGATACCGCCGGTATCTTCCTCTGGTGCCAATTCTTCCTGGGCCAGGGTAAACAGCAAGGGCAGACTGGCGAGCAGGCAGAACGCCAGCAGCAATACAGCCCCACGGTTGGCCAGGCAGGCATCCAGGATGCCGCGATAGGCTGCGACCAATTGCTCAAAACGGTGGTCCAGCCAGTCTGCAAAACGTCCCTGGTGCTCGGCGTCCTTGAGCACCCGCGAGCTCATCATGGGACTGAGAGTGAGTGCCACTACACCGGAAATAACAACTGCTCCGGCAAGCGTCAGTGCGAATTCACTGAACAAGGCGCCTGTGAGTCCGCCAATAAAGCTGATGGGGGCGTATACGGCTACCAGTGTGAGCGTCATCGCCACGACCGGCAGGGCAACCTCGCGCGCCCCCAGCAGTGCCGCATTGTAGGGGGTGGCACCTTCCTCGATATGTCGGTGCACGTTCTCCACCACCACAATCGCATCGTCCACGACGAGGCCGATGGCAATCACCATGGCCAGGAGTGTGAGCAGGTTGAGGGAGAAGCCCATGGTCCAGATCAGGAACACCACGCCGATCAGCGACAGTGGTATGGCTACCAGGGGAATGAGCACGACCCTGAAAGAACCCAGGAACAGGTAGATCACCAGAATGACAATGAGCACCGCCTCGATCAGCGTTGCGATAACCTCTGACAGTGCTTCGTCGATGACAACCGAGCCGTCCCAGTCGAGCAACATTTCCATGTCTGCTGGTAGCATCGCCTCGATCAGTGGCAGCGTGTCGTGGATCGCCCGCGAGACTTCCAGTGGATTGGCATCGGGCGCGGGTGTAATGGACATGAATACCGCGTCACGACCGCTGGATAGCGATTTAAACTGGCGCGACTCGGCATCCATTTCCACGTCGGCCACGTCACCCAGACGAATGCGCTCGTCGTCGACCTGGCGCACCACCAGATTGGCAAAATCATCCGGTGATTGCAGGTCGGTGCGGGCATCTACGGTTACCCGCACCAGCTGGCCCTCGGTGGCCCCTGCAGCGGAAATGAAATTGTCGCGCCGAATAGTGTTGTTGATGTCTTCCGCTGTCACACCGAGAGCGGCCATGCGCACAGGGTCTAGCCAGACGCGCATGGCGAGGCGCCGGGAGAAGATGCCAGCCTGGCCAACGCCGGGCAGTGTTGCCAGTTCCGGTTGGACATTGCGAGACAGGAAATCCGTCACCTGGTATGCGGTCATCTGCTCGCTGTAAAAGCCGATGTAAATCATTGCTTCGGCGCCTGATGCATTGGAGATTACCGGATCTTCGATCTCCCGTGGCAGGTCACCCCGGGCTTCGTTCACCTTGGCGATGACCTCATTGAGCACGTCGGTACTATTCTCACCCAGGCGTACATGGACGGTAATCGAAGACACGCCTGGCTGGCTATCAGACACCATGTACTCGATGCCCTTGGCACCGGCGATCTTGATCTGCAATGGGTTGGTGACGAACCCCTGCACGGTGCGCGCGCTGGCGCCCGGGTAGTAGGTTTCGATATAGATAACGCTGCGCTCAAGCTCGGGAAATTCACGGACACCGACCTTTGACAGGGAGGCACCCCCGAGCAGCAGCAACAGGCTGCTGACGACAATGGCCAGGACCGGGCGTTGGATAAAGCGATCGGTAAACCTCATTGGGTGAAGTCCGCCGGATTTTCTTCCAGCACAATCCGGGCGCCGCGATACAGCTTGTTCTGGCCGACGCTGACAATACGCTCGCCGGACTCCACCCCGCTGCGAATCTCAATTCGACCATCTCGCACTTCACCGGAGCGTATTACCCGGGGCATGACGAGCAAGCCTTCGCCGTCGTCAGTGACCACGTAAACGGTATCGCCCTGGGCAGAGTAGGTGACGGCAGTCTCGGGCAGGGTGACCACGTCGCGTGCCTGATCGAGGTCTATATCCAGTTGCGCGAACATGCCGGGCAGCAGTCCCTCGCTGTCACTGAGCAGGGCCCGCAGCGCGAGGTTGCGGGTGCCGGTGTCAACGGCGGCGTCGACGGCTTGCAGCGTTGCCGCAAAGGTCTGCTCTGAGGAAGCTGTGCGCAAGGCAATGTCGAGGCCGGCGCGAAGTTCGGGGTAGTGGCGGGCCGGGACCGAAAAGTCCACTTCCAGTTGGGCTAAGTCCTGCAGCGTCGTAATCGATGTGCCGGAATCGATATAGTCGCCGGCCTTGACCTCGATAATGCCGACGCGGCCGGCAAAGGGAGCCACGATGCGTTTGTTGTCCAGCTGTGCTTCGATCTCGGCAATGCTCGCCACCGCTGCATCCAGATCTGCTCGGGAGCGATCGTACTGGCTCTGGGGAATAGATTTCTGCTTGATCAGACTTTCATCGCGCTCATACAACTGTCGCGCCAGTACCAGGTTGGCTTCTGCCCGGCGCTTGCTGGCTTGCTCCAGGCTGTCGTTGAGGGTGAGCAGCAGTTGGCCTGCCTCTACCTCCTGTCCGGAGGCCACGCTGATGTTGGTCACTTCACCGCTGGCTTCCGCAGCGAGGTTAGCACCATTGACCGCGCGAATAGTGCCTACCGCCTGTAGCACCGAGGGCCAGGTTTCCATTCTTGCGGTCGCTGCTGCGACCGTAACCGGCGGAGGACTGAAGTCAGTGTTCGCCAGAACGCTGAACTTGTTATAGAGGTAGCCTGAAATACCACCAAAAATCACCAGCAGAATGAGCGAAACGTACAGATAGGCGCGCAAATTGGACCTCGGTTTGTATTTCGGTTTGTAAGTATCTGTATTTTAGGTGCTTTTCAACTGTTTACGCAGTCTTGACCAACTAGTCACTAATGTGGACAAAGATGGTACGCGATCCTGCGGGTAATTGGATTGATTGTGGTCAAATCTCGACCGGGTGCGACCGATAAAACGGGTATGCCCGGCGCAGCGAATGTTTTATGCTTGGGCTCTCCACGTGGTTTCAAAACGCAATAGAGGTATCCCGGTGCGCAAATCCCGCAAGCTGAAAAAGCTCGAGAAGCGAATGTATAAGGCTGACAGCTACGAGCAGTGGCGCGAGGCCGCTCTGGAGCACGACGAGATTAGCGGCGCCAAGCGCTGGCGTGAGGTGGACCAGAGCAGTCAGTATGATGCTTCCCAGATTCGCCTGCGTCTGGACCGGTTGCGCACACTGCGTGCCCGCCACGATTACCACGGTCTGCTTTACACCCTGAACGAAGGTATCCACGGCAATATGGGTGGCATGGGACGTGCCAGTTTATACCGGCGGGCCAATTTCGGTACCAAGCGCCTGATTGAGCAGTACATTGACGAAATCGACGAGTGCCTGCGACTGTTAGCGGAGCTGCCCGCTGACGTGATCGATGTACAGGAAAAACTGGATTTCTTCTATCGCGCGAACATCTGCTTCGGCCGTTCCGCACTCATGCTCTCAGGTGGCGGGATACTCGGCTTTTACCATCTGGGCGTCGTCAAAACTCTCAAGGAGCAAAACCTGCTGCCAAGGGTCATTTCCGGCTCCAGTGCCGGTTCAATCATGGCCGGTGTCGTGGGAACCCATTCTGACACCGAGCTCGAACACTTTTTTGAGCCCGCCAATGTGCACTTCGAGGCGGAGAGCGAGGCCAGTGCCTTTACCCGTATGTTCTTCGGCGCCAACCCGCAGATTGATGCCGGTGATCTCGAGCGGCTGATCGCGCGCATGGTCCCTGATATGACGTTTCAGGAGGCCTATGAAAAGACAGGTCGTCAGATCAGCATCACTGTGGCGCCCGCTGAGCCGCATCAACGCTCGCGCCTGCTCAACGCCATTACCTCGCCGAACGTGCTGATTCGCTCCGCCGTCATGGCCTCGTGCGCTGTGCCCGGCGTCTTTCCTCCGGTAACCCTGATGGCCAAGAACATGCACGGGGAAGCGCAGACCTATCTGCCCACTCGCAAGTGGGTGGACGGCTCTATTGCCGACGACCTGCCGGCCAAACGCCTGTCGCGCCTCTACAGCACCAACCACTATATCGTCAGCATGGTGAACCCCATCGCTACGCCGTTCCTCGATGCGGATCAGGACCGCAGTCCCCTGACCCGGGCCCTCGGTTCGCTCGGTGTCGGTGTCGGCCGGGAATTACTTAATTTCTATCGCGGCATTGCCCAGAAGCAGGGCGACAACTGGCCCCGGTTCAACTGGATGCTTAATACCGTCCACGCCTTAATGGACCAGGACTACAGCGGGGATATTAATATTGTCCCCAGCTTCAAGTGGTACAACCCTACCAAACTGCTGGCGCATATCTCTGAAAATGATCTGATTGAATTGATGGAAGGCGGGGAGCACTCAGCCTATCCCCAGGTGGAACAGATTCGTCTGTGCACCCGCATCAGCCGCACGATGGAAGAAATACTGGTGCGCTTTGAATCCGGCGATCTGCGCCCGGATACGGTCGAGGCGAACCGCCCACGGGCATCGCGTCGCCGGCCGCCACCCACCCGTACCGATCGCGAGGCCTTGCGTGAGAAGCGGGCCACGGTAGAGCCTGCTACATCCAAGAAAAAACGCGCCGCGGCCAAAAAGAAACCGGCAACCAGGCGCAGGCCGCCGGCAAAAAAGCCTGAGGCGCCCGCTGAAGCAGCCTGACACTGCTATAGTAGGGTGACAGGCAACCACGAGGAAAATCTCTATGCCAGGACCCAGCGTTATCGGCGATTGTATGCGCCGCAATCCACTGACGATTGGTAGCGACGCCAATCTGGTGGAAGCTATTGAGAAGATTGTCGAATACAAGCTCACAGGCCTCACGGTGACCGACGACGAGGGTCGCGCTGTGGGCATTCTCTCTGAACTCGATTGCATCAAGGCGGTGCTCACCGCGGTCTACAACGATGGCGATCCTGAGCAATCATTCGTTCGGGATGCCATGAGCACCGATCTGGCAACCGTGTCGCCGCAAGACGGTATTGTTGAAGTGGCTCAGGCCATGCTCGATACCCGCCAGCGCCGCCGCCCGGTATTGGAGGACGGCAAGCTGGTTGGTCAGGTGAGTTCCAGCAATATTCTATGGGCCCTGATGGAGCATTCGCGGCGCAAAATTTTCGACGCCCGTTAGCCGATTTGCCGCTCTGCGCCCTCCCAGTATGGGGCGCGCAGAATTTTCTTGAGTATCTTGCCCGACGGGTTGCGCGGTAGTTCTTCGATGAGTTCCAGTTTGCGCGGAATCTTATAGCCGGCAATGTGCTCCCGCAGGAATGCAATCATTGTCTCAGCGTCAAGCTGCCCACCGTCACTGAGTACGACAAAGGCCAGCAACGCCTCGCCAAACTTGTCATCGGGGACACCGATCACAGCGACATCCTGTACCGCTTCGTGCTTGGCCAGGGCATTCTCCACTTCTACCGGGTAGATGTTTTCCCCGCCGCTGACGACCATATCTTTCATACGATCTTTTAGATACAGGTAGCCCTCATCATCCATGTAACCTGCGTCACCGGTATGTACCCAGCCGTCGGTGAGGTTGGCCGCAGTGGCGTCGGGCAGATTGTAGTAAGACAGCATATTGGTATCGGAGTACAACCAGATTTCTCCGATGTCGCCCCGTGGAACTTCATTGCCCTCCAGACCGACCACTTTGGCGCGCCCACCCACCGAGGGGCGGCCGCATGAGCGCAGCAGTTCAGGGCGCCCTGCCAGTGCCTTGCGGTGATCGTCGGCGGTCAGATTGACGACGGTACCGGTAGTCTCGGTCATGCCGTACATCTGAAT
This sequence comes from Halioglobus sp. HI00S01, assembly GCF_001635445.1. NCBI lineage: Bacteria > Pseudomonadati > Pseudomonadota > Gammaproteobacteria > Cellvibrionales > Halieaceae > Halioglobus > Halioglobus sp. HI00S01. The sequence continues at coordinate 156,280 of NZ_LWEE01000001.1, read as the reverse complement.
AAAGTCGCACTGGAAAATCTCCAGGGCACGGCGCAGCACCGATTCAGAAATCGGTGACGCACCGTAGAACACCTGCTTGAGTTTGCTGAAGTCCCGCTGCTCGATGTCCGGTAACTGTAGAACGGCCATAATCATGGCCGGCACCATGAACACGTTATTTACACCGTACTGCTCGATGTCGTCGACAATCCGCACCGGGTCGAACACGCGGTGCATCAGTGTGCGTATGCCGTGGGTAATGTTGTACACAATCGACCCGGTGCCACCAATATGGAACATGGGGGCGCAGAGAATGGTGGAGTAGCCGGGGCTCGGTCTGTGCGGCGTCGCCGTGGTATTCATGGCAGCGAGCGACAGCATATTAAAGTGCGAGCTCACCACACCTTTTGGGTTGCCGGTTGTGCCGCTGGTGTAAAGCTGTACGAAAGGCTGGTCAGAGGCTACATCTTGATCGGGATTTGTGGTCGGGAAGTCGGCGCTCCAGTCGTCTAGCACCAGGGTGTTGTCAAATCCCTGGGAAATGATCTGGATTTCATCGTCGATCTGGCGGCGCAGGTCTACGAGTGTTTCGTCCATACCATCGAGCGCCAGCAGTGCGCGGCACTGGGCGTCGCCGATAATGTAGGCGAGTTCGGCGGGTGCCAGTCGATAGTTGAGCGAGACGCTGACGGCGCCGATCTTACTGGTGGCCATATACAGAAGCAGGTGCTCCAGGCTGTTTTCACCGAGAATTCCCACGCGCTCACCAACGCTAACACCGAGCTCGAGCAATCCATGGGCGAGTCGATTGGCGCGGGTGTTGATGCTGCCATAGGTGTAGGTTTGGCCTTCGGTGGTCAGGCAGGGAAGGTCGGGAGTATTGCGTGAATAGTACTCGAGATAATGATGGACCAGCATGCTGTTGTGTAGCACCTTTTTGTTAGAATTTACGGCTGTTGGGGAGTCTGCGGGGTGTGGTCAGTTGTGTCAAATCAGCTGTGCTATCGTAGCCGCCATGAATTTGCTTAAGCAGGTTTCACTAACTATAACTATTGCAATGCAATCTACGCTGCGAATGTCGAGGGTACTATAAAGATATTCGGACTGTGCGTGGTTGTAGAGCAAACAAAGGGGGCACTATGAGCGATAACGAACAGCCCGGTCACGCGATGACCGTGCAGGAATTCACCGATGCACTTATCAGAGTGGGCCTTGTGGCCCTGATGGTTGTGGCGTCTTTCCGGGTGTTCAGCCCGTTCCTCAGCCTGATGATATGGGCATTGATTCTGGCGGTGACAATATATCCATTGCATCAGGGACTAGCGGCGCGCCTTGGTGGCAATCAGGGGCGCGCATCGACGGTAATCGTTATCGTCGGCCTGCTGGGTATTGGTATTCCTGTGGTGTTGTTGGGCGGTTCGCTGGCTGAGCATGCAACATCCATTGCCGACCGCTATCACGCGGGCACGCTGGAGTTGCGCCCGCCCAAGGAAAATGTGGCGAACTGGCCGGTCGTTGGCGAGGATGTTTATAACGCCTGGTCTGCTGCTTCGGAAAACCTTCCGGCGTTTATTCAGGCGAATAAGACTTCCTTGGAATCCCTGATAACCAGTGGTATGTCCGCGGCCAAGAGTACCGTGGGCACTGTTTTGCTGTTCCTGGGTTCACTGATTGTCGCCGGCATTATGATGGCGTTTGGCCACAGCGCCAATGATGCAATGGAGAACATTGTGACGCGGATCGTTGGTCCTAAACACGGTGCGGAGGTGCATAATCTGGCGACCATGACGACGCGTTCAGTGGCTGCCGGGGTGCTGGGTGTGGCCTTTATTCAAGCAGTGCTGATAGGCATTGGCTTGCTTGGCGCAGGCGTGCCAGCTGCGGGACTGTTGGCGCTGGTGGTGTTGTTTCTGGCGATTATGCAATTACCGGCGGCGCTGGTGGTGATTCCTGTGGTCATCTGGATATTCAAAAATGGCGACAATTCCCAAGTCATGGCGATCGTCTGGTCGGTTTACCTGGTCGTGGCGGGTCTTGCCGATAACGTGCTTAAGCCCATGCTGTTGGGCCGTGGCGTCGAGGCACCCATGCCGGTCATACTGCTCGGTGCGCTCGGCGGAATGATGTCCATGGGCTTTGTTGGCCTGTTTGTTGGCGCGGTTATTCTCGCTGTCGGGTATCAGCTGTTCATGAAGTGGGTGGCGATGCATGAGGCCGAGGAAGCTGCCGAGGCCGCCGCTGCAGCCGCCGCAAATGAAGAGGCTGAGGTATCGGAATGAGGCTGTGGGTGAGGGCGCTCGCGACGGGTTGCGGCCTGCTCGCGCTGCAGGCCTGTACCAATCTCGGACCGGACTATGAAGAACCCGCAGTAGATTGGATCGACACCTGGGAAACCGACCTGTATGGCCAGGCCCTGTCGACGTCTGATGAGATGGACGATCTCAGTTTCTGGTGGGAGGCTTTCAGTGACCCGGTACTCAATGACCTGATCTCGACCGCCAGAAAAGAGAATCCGACGTTGCGCCTGGCTGGACTTTCGGTGCTGGAGAGCAAGGCATTATTGGGCGTGGCCACCGGCCTGCAATATCCGCAGGTTCAACGCGCCAGTGGTTCCTGGGCGCGCACCGACAGCTGGCCTACAGAAGGTGACAATTCCGGCGATCACTCCGACCTCAACGCCTACGATGCCGGTTTTGATATCGGCTGGGAAATGGATTTCTGGGGCAAGTACCGTCGCAGTATTGAATCTGCTGACGCGGCATTTTTTGCGTCTGTGACCAACCAGCAGAATGCCCAGGTGTTACTGGCGGCTCAAGTAGCCGAGGCTTATTACTCCTGGCGCACAACCGCACGCCTGATCGATATAGCGCAAGAGAATGCGGCGTTACAAAAGCGTAGCCTGGAGATTACAACCGCCTTGTATGAAAGCGGCCAGTCGGCAGAGCTTGACGTGCAGCAGGCCCGTACGCAGTATCTGGCCACGTTGTCGTCCATTCCCAACTTTGAGATCGCCCTGCAGCAACTGGAAAACGCGCTGGCAATTCTGTTGGGACGCGAGCCTGGTAATGTCCCTGAGCTGGATGCCGTGCCCGCCACCCTGCCCAATCTCAATCCGCTGTTTATCGAAGCTTACCCGGCGGCGCTGTTAATGCGGCGGCCAGATGTTCGCACCGCGGCCTGGACAGTTGCTGCCCAGTCCGCCCAGATTGGTGTCGCCAAGGCCGATCTTTACCCGTCGATCTCGCTGTTTGGCACCATCGGCTGGTCGGGCAATTCGCTGGATGTCACCAACGATACCCTGGCCACGGCGATTGGCCCCAGTTTTACCTGGAACCTGTTCAACTACGATCGCATTGAAAACAGCGTACGCGTCCAGGATGCTCGCCTGCAGCAGACGATTCAAGCCTATCAGCTGACGGTGCTGGCTGCCGCATCGGAGATTGATAACGCCGCGGTGAGCGTGCTGAAAACTCGGGATCAACAGGCCTTGCTCAGTTCGGCACTGGAAGCGGCAGACCGCTCACTGGCACTGTCTACCAAGCGTTACCAGGAAGGTTACTCGGACTTTCAGCGCGTGCTGACTGCGCAGCAGTCGCGCGCTGCAAGGTCGTCTGCGTATGTGAGCAATCAGGGTGAACATATCAATTCGGTGATCGATTTTTACCGGGCGCTGGGCGGTGGGTGGCAGCCCGCCGAAGCCGAGGATCTGGTGCCGGAAGAACTGCGCCAGATTATGCAGGAGCGCACCGATTGGGATGGCATGCTGGATGATCCGGTACCGCTGCCCGAACAATAATTCGCGATGAAATCAGGTGAACTATGAGCGACACTGAAACACAACAAGATGAAGCTCCAGAGGCCGACGACGCCGCCGGCGTAAAAAAGGGTGGGCTGGTGATTGCGGTGGTCATTCTGCTTAGCCTCAGCTGGTACCTTGCCTCTGATCGCTATACCCCCTATACCACCCAGGCGCGAGTACAGGCTTATGTGATCGGTGTTGCCCCACAGGTGTCGGGCATCGTTACCGAAGTGCTGGTAGAGACCAACTCCCGGGTAGAGGCCGGGCAGCCGCTTTTCCAGATTGATACCTCACAGTATGAGATTGCGCTCGCCAAGGCGCGCTCGGATTATCAGAATGCCCTGAGTCAGGTCGATGCCGGAGATGCTGCAGTAGAAGCAGCGAGAGCCAATTTGCTGGCCGCCCAGGCGAACCTGGAAAAAGCACAGAAAGATACTGATCGTCTCGAGCGTCTTTATAAGGAAGATCCAGGCACCATTTCTACCCGGCGCCTGGAGGTGTCTCGGGCAACCCTGGATCAGTCCCGGGCCGCTGTCACCGCTGCAGAGGCGGGTATTCAGCAGGCGATTAACACCAAGGGTGGCGACTCCGATGAGGAGTTCAACACCATTCTGGCGATTGCCAGAACAGGCGTAGAAAAAGCTGAACTCGATCTGGCCCACACCACGGTGACGGCCACAGATCGCGGTGAAATTACCGACCTTAAAGTGGACGTCGGGTTATTCGCCGGTGCCGGACACCCGGTGATGACGTTGATTTCGCTTAGCGAAGTGTGGGTGCAGGCAGAATTTACCGAGAATAACCTGGGCCACATGGTGTCCGGTACACCGGTGGAGATTGTGTTCGATTCATTGCCCGGCCGGGTGTTTGACGGTGTGGTTGATAATATCGGCAAAGGCATTTCCGCGGGCCGCAGTGCCAAGCCAGGCACGCTGCCCAGTATCGACAACGATCGCGATTGGTTGCGTCAATCACAGCGCTTCCCGGTGGTCGTCAAGTTTGACCCTCGTCAGGACGAAGCACTGCTCGGCCAGCTTAGAGTGGGCGGACAGGCGGCGGTGATCGCCTACAGCGAAGAGGCGTGGTTAACACGGTTCTTTGGCCACCTCTATGTGCGTTTCATGAGCATCATGTCCTACGCCTACTAGCGTAGCGAAGGCCCTCCCATGAACCTCGGCACCAGGCGCGTATTCCGGCTCAGCTTTAACATCTCGCTGGCTCTGGTGGCCGGGTATTCGATGGCGCTGAGCTTTCCGTTCATGGCGCCGCTTTTTGCTTTCATGCTGGCGGCGCAACCCAAACCGCCGCCGGGTGTGAAAGGCTTGATCGGTCTGCCATTGGCAGTGGCCCTGTGTCTGGGCATCGGTATTCTGATTACACCGTTGTTGAGTCACTACCCCTTTGTCGGGCTGTTGCTGGTGCTGCTCGGCCTGTTTCTGGCGAACTACCTGACCTTGAATATGGGCAAGGGCCCGGTGGGCGCATTGCTCACAATGGGGTTGACCATGATTACCATGATGGGCCAACTCGGGCACAGTCTCGCGGTTCTCCTAATCCAGGAACTGATGATCGCGATAGCGATTGCTATTGTCTGCCAGTGGATTGTCTATCCCTTTTTTCCCGAGCCGGATGAGCCCGCCCCCCAGCCGCCGCCACCAGAGCCTGTGGAGTCGCGCTGGCAGTCTGCGCGCGCTACGCTCATTGTATTTCCCGCTTACCTGCTTGGCCTGACTAATCCCACGTTTTATATGCCGATTATCATGAAGTCGGTAACGCTGGGTCAGCAGACTGAATTGACGTCGGTAAAAGGCGCTGGCGCCGAGTTGCTTGGCTCGACGTTTATGGCCGGCGCACTGGCGATCGTGTTCTGGATGTGCCTGAAGATTACACCGAACCTCTGGATGTTCTTTTTGTGGATGCTGATCTTCAGCGTATTCATCGTGTCGCGCCTGTATGGCGTGGTGGCGAGTCGCTACCCGCCGACTTACTGGCAGAACGTTATGGTGACCCTGTTGATTTTCATTGGTCCGGCGGTGGCCGACAGCGCCAATGGCAAGGACCCTGCTACAGCGTTCGCGGTGCGTTTCGGTCTGTTTATATTCGTGGCGCTTTACGCCTGGGTGGCAATGCTGTTCCTGGAGTATCTGCGGCAGCGGCAATATCAGAAAAATCATGCACGGAGACTCAAGCATGCTTAATTTGTTCGTGGGCCTCGCGGTCATGGTCGTCTGCCTGCTTGTGCAGGCCATGTTGGCGGTGCTGTCAGTGGCGTTCTATGCGCGGCATATCGACAGCAGTAAGGCGCCGACGTTTGTCAGTATGCTCGGGGTGATCAGTGGCGTTATGGTAGTGCTGGTCATGGGCAATTTTATTCAGATTGCGATCTGGGCGGCGGTCTTTGTTCAGCTGGGTGAGTTTACTGATTTCCTGACGGCCTTTTATCACTCGGCGGTGAACTTCGCGACGCTGGGCTACGGCGACATTGTCATGAGCGAAGAGCATCGAGTGCTGGGCCCGCTGCAGGCAGTGAATGGCGTGCTGATGATTGGTGTGTCCACGGCCGTGATGATGTCTGCATTGCAGGATGCATTGAAGCGGGTGCGCGCTGCCCGCCGTCAGGCGTCCGCCTGATGGTGATGTTGCGCAGATTACTGCTGGCCGTCGTTGCTGCACTGGTTTTGCTGATTGTTGGACTGAACCTATGGGGGTTGCTGACGCTTGGCACCCTGGAGCCGCAGCCAAACCCGGTGCTCGCAGAGGAGGCGAACCACACCGTGATGGTGTTCGGAGCGACAGGTTCAGTCGGTGATGGATTGCTGAAAGCGGCGATGCTCGCGCCGGAGGTGGACACTGTTTATGCTGTAACCCGGCGCATGTCTCCGCGGCTTGAGGAAGGCCAGGCGACGGGCCGGGTCAAGGTTATCATGCATGAAGACTTCACTGATTACGCTACCTTATCCAGTCAATTGGCAGAGGTGAACACGGTGATGTGGGGGCTGGGGACGACTTCCATTGGTATGGACGAGGACACTTACCGCTGGATTCACGTGGACTTCCCGGTGGCGTTTGTGACTGCCTGGCTGGATGCGCGCACCGAGGGCCCCATGGCATTCCATTACGTCACAGGAATGGGCACGGGCGAGGAGGAGAGCGCCCAATGGGCCAAGGACAAGGGCCGCGCAGAACGTGAGGTCTCCGAGATGGCAGCGGGCACTGGCCTGCGGACCTTTGGTCACCGTTCGGGCTGGGTGCGTCCCACCAGTGAATACGCCAATGCGTTGGTGTACTTCGGCGAGTGGTTGGCCACGCCGGGGCATCTGGTGATTCGTGGAACCGATTTGGGCCGGGCGATGTTCGAAATAAGTGCCCGTGTCGAGGAGGTGCACAACGGTGCGCTGATCGACAATCTGGATGCGATACGCTTCGCCGAAGCGTATCGGCAGCGCCAACCCTAGTCAGAGGCGGTTGTTCCCAGTGCCTCGGCAATATGCCGGGCAACCAGGGCGGGATCCTGCATGGGGATGAAGTGATTGAGCTCCGGCAGGTATACTTCCCGGCACTGGGCAATCTGCCCGGCCAGTTCCGGCCATGTGGGTGAGCCCGACAGATCGGTGATGTCCAGCCCCTTGAACTGGGCACGCAGCAGCGTCACGGGCAGCTTCAGCCGCGCCAGATCATCCAGCACAGCATCGCTGTAGGCCTGGCTGATGTATACCGAGGCTTCATTGAGTGGATCGCAGGCCAATTGCTGAAACGCTTCGTCGGACGCCGGTTGCAGAGCGTAGTCGCAATAGTCGCGCAGTACCACGGGGTCCCAGCTTGAGAACGGCGGTTTATCCTTGAAGCGCGTAAACATCTCGTCGGCATCCTTCCAACGATTTTTGCGCCGGCTCACCGGGTGATCACTGGCGCTGAAGCTGTCCGATACACCTTTTGCCATTTCATAGGTTTCAGGGGCAGTAATCACCGGGTCGATCAACAGTATCTCCCGAAAGCGTTCGGGCAGGGCCGCGGCGGCACGCGCAGTGAGGTAGCCACCGATAGAGTGTCCGACGCCGATAACTTCGCGCAGATCGAGCCGTTCGACCAGCTTGATAATATCCGTTGTGAGTACGTTCCAGTCGACCTCACCAATACTGCCGCTGCGGCCGTGATGGCGCAGATCAACGGCAAAAATATGCTGGCCCGGCAGGCGTCTGACAACCTCATTCCAGCAGCGGCTGTGAAAGCCCGTGGCATGGAGTAACAAGACCGGCGTGTCTGGGCCGTCGTGGCCCGCGGGNGCGGGCCACTCAGTGACGGCGAGTTCGATATCACCAATATCGAGGTGATATTCGCGTGTGGTTACCACTGAGCGGATCAGATCCGCTCAATGATGATTGCGGGGGCCATGCCGCCGGCGGCGCACATGGTCACCAGACCGAACTGCTTACCCTGACGCTCGAGTTCATCCAGCGCGGTATTGATCAGCAAAGAGCCCGTCGCGCCAATGGGATGCCCCAGCGCCATAGCACCGCCGTTAATATTGACCTTGTCTCGGTCCAGATTCAGGTCGCGCATAAACTTCTCGGAAACGACAGAGAAAGCTTCATTGATTTCCCAGACGTCGATGTCATTCACGGTGAGGCCGGCCTTCGCCAGTACGCGCTTCGCCGCGGGAACCGGTGCGTTCAGCATCAGGGTAGGGCAGTCGCCCTGGTTGGCCATGGCAACGATACGGGCCCGGGGCTTCCAGTCCTGCGCTTTCGCGTAGTCCGGCGATGCGAGCAGCAGTGCGCCTGCGCCATCGACCACGCCGGAGGAATTGCCCGCGTGATGGAAGTGCTGAATGTCGATGTCCGGGTACTTCTGGTTGACCAGCTGGCGATAGGTAACGCCAGATTCGTCCAACGGGTAATCAGCGACCGGTGCAAAGGATGGCTGCAGTTCACCGAGGCCTTCAAGCGTTGTCTGGGGGCGGGGGAACTCTTCCTTTTCCAGCACCAGTTCACCGTCAATGTTATAGACCGGCACCAGGCTCTTGGCGAATCGGTCCTCGGCAATGGCGCGGGCTGCTTTCTGTTGACTCTGGAAGGCATTGTTATCGAGGTCTTCTCGACTAATACCTTCCATACTGGCGATGGCGTCAGCGCATACGCCCTGGTGGGGCTGGGGATGGAGGGCGCGCAATTTCATGTTGCCGTTGTCCATGAACATGGATGGCATCGCGCCTTCTTCGCCATAGGTAGACATCATTTCAGCGCCGCCGCCAATCACGACGTCTTCGCTGCCGGACATGATGTTCATAGCCGCGAGATTCACCGACGTGATACCCGAGCCGCAGAAGCGATCCAACGTCACGCCAGAGGAGGTAATGTCGTAGCCGGCTTCCAGGGCTGCCATACGCGCCAGGTCGCCGGATTGACGGCCCCGTTGCGAACTGGTGCCAAAAATAATGTCGCCGACATCGGCAGTGTTCAGGTTGGTGCGGTCGCGCAATGCTTCCAGAACCACGGCGCCGAGGTGCTGCGGATGTTCATTGGCCAGGGCGCCTTTGCCCTTTTTGCCAATACCACGGGGAGTGCGGCATGCGTCAATAATCCAGGCTTCACTCATGGTCGTGCTCCTTACTTGCCTTTCCAGTTGGGGGCGCGCTTCTCGGCAAATGCAGTGGCGCCTTCGATAGCGTCTTCGCTGGTAAACACCGGCATGACGATTTCGTTTTGCTTGTCCCACATTTCAGCGGCGGTCCAGTCACCCGATTCGGCGATGACCTGCTTGCTCAGGCGCACGGCCAGGGGGCCGTTTGCGACAATGGTGGCAGCCAGCTCTTTGGCACCTTCCAATGCAGACCCGGCCGGGACTATGCGGTTGACCAGGCCAACGTCGGCGGCTTTGGTTGCATCGATGAAATCACCGGTCAGCGCCATTTCCATGGCCACGCGCGGCGGAATCTGCTTGGGTAGGCGCACCAGGCCGCCGGCTGCGGCGGCGAGGCCGCGTTTGACTTCGGGAATGCCGAATTTGGCATTGTCGGCGACGACGACCAGATCGCAGGCGATCATGACTTCCAGGCCACCCGCGAGGGCAAAACCCTCGACCGCTGCGATCAGCGGCTTTTTCGGTGGGGCTTCGACGAAGCCGGCAAAACCGCGACCGGGGAGCATCGGCATTTCGCCAGTGACAAAAGCCTTTAGGTCCATGCCGGCGCAGAACGTATTGTCCGCGCCGGTGATGATTGCGACGCGGATATCGTCATTGCTGTCCAGTTCATCCATGGCGGCGGCGACGCCTTCAGCCATAGCTTTGTTAACCGCGTTTTTGGCCTTACCCCGGTTCAGGGTAATGGTCATGACACCGTCGGTGACGTCTACGAGTACAGGTTGTTCTTCAGACATGATGTGGCTCCTTGAAGATGTGAATCAATCGATGAGAGAGGCGGTGAGTTCAGCGAGTGGCTTGACCATGGCGCCACGGGCCTGCGCTTCCTTGCTGGATGCGTTGCCCTGATGAGCGCGCATGGCAACGCCCTGGAGAATGGCCGCAAGCCGGAACAATGAGAACACGATATAGAAGCTCCAGTTCTCAATGCTCTTGCGGCCCGTGCGCTCGCAGTACATTTCTATATATTCTTCGTCCGAGGGAATACCCAGTGCGGCGCGATCCGCGCCCTGCAGCCCCTGGATGCCGCCCATACCCGGTAACAGCCAGGCCGCACACTGGTTGGCCAGATCAGCCAGCGGGTTGCCCAGAGTGGACAGCTCCCAGTCGAGCAATGCAATGGTGCGATTCTCGGTGGGATGGAACATAAGGTTGTCGAGGCGATAGTCACCGTGAACCAGGCCCAGGCGCCCGTCGTCTTCGGGCATGTTGGCCGGGAGATAGTCGATCAGGCGGTCCATCTCGGGAATTCTCTCGAGTTCCGAGGCGCGGTATTGCTTGGTCCACCGGTTCACCTGGCGCTCGAAATAATTGCCGGGCCGGCCGTAGTCGGTCAGGCCCACTTCGTCGATGTCGACATTGTGCAGGGCGGCCATAGTGGCATTCATGCTGTCGAAAATTTCAAAGCGTTCCTGTTTGCTTTTGGCGTCGGGCAGGGAGGGATCCCAGAGGATGCGCCCTTCCAGGTATTCCATGACATAGAACATGGAGCCAATAACCGACTCGTCCTCGCACAGGGTATAGGTGCGCGGCACGGGCACGTCTGTGTTGTACAGGGCACTGATGACGCGAAACTCGCGATCGACCGCGTGGGCCGACTTGAGCAGCTCACCCGGGGGTTTGCGCCGCAGTACGAAGCTCTGGTCACCAGCGGTGAGTTTAAAGGTGGGGTTGGATTGTCCGCCGGCGAATTTCTCTGCGGTCAGTGGGCTTTGCAGCCCCGGAATCGTATCGGCGAGATATTGCTCGAGCCTGGAGGTATCCAGATCTTGTGCGCTCATACTGTGCTCTTGTCGGGTGTGGTGGGCCATGAAGGCAGTGGCAAAGTCTGTGGTTTGTCGAGGTCGGTGCCAATGACGTGGTGAGACAAAAAAATAGACCACAGGTGACAGCCTGGCGCGCCTGATTCTGGTAAGCTCAAGCCGTTGTTTTTTACGATAGTTCCCCGTGATAGAACCCATTGATCAGAGTCGACGCGAACAGGTGCTGGAGCGCACCGAGCATTTCATTATTGAGGCCGAGGCGGCGCTGGAGCGCCCCTTCGACCGTATTCCTGTGCGCTTTGATTTGCGCGGGACTACTGCGGGTATGTTCCGGGCAGACGGTCGCCAGCGTGAGATCCGGTACAACCCCTGGATTTTCGCCAAGTACTGGGACGTGAATCTGCACGGTACGGTGCCCCACGAAGTGGCGCATTACATTGTTCATGAAGTCTATGGCCCGCGCAGGGTTAAGCCCCACGGCCAGGAATGGCAGGCACTAATGCATTATTTCGGGGCCGACCCGGAGGTGACATTCAAGCTGGATCTGGAGGACATTCCCCAGCGCCGCCAGCGCACCCATCCCTATCGTTGCGATTGCCGCGATCACCAGATATCGACAACGCGCCACAACCGCATGCTCAAGGGCGCTGGCCAGTATCTATGTCGCTACTGCAACGGACCCTTGCGTTACGCCGGCTGAATCAGTTGGCGAGGTCCATCAGCACGCCGCTGTAGGCAGTTTCCTCACCGAGATTTTGGGTGACTTCGACCACCGCACGGTCCGCTGACAGGCCTTGCTGGTTAACCAGATAGTCTTTGGTGGCCGCAGCCCGGGCGATGGCCAGATTGCGCAGCGCATCGGCCGGCAACGGGATGCTCTTCAGAACTTGTCGATACTGGTCTGTCAGGCTCATATCTTCCGGCGGCTCACCGTAAGTGGCCACATAGCGTGCCTTGACTGCTTTCACCACTGCAGGGTCTCGCCGGTCAATGGCCTGTATATCAAAGCCTTCGCTTACCAGTTCCTGTACGAGGATCTGGTGTTGCAGGCGCTCCGCATCGGCCGTTGGGTCGATGGCGCCGGACACTACCAGGGTTAACCCGGGGCGCTGGCGCAGCGCTTCTGCCAGTTGGTCCAGTTTGACCTGGCCGGCCTGATTCAGTTCGCTGCTGCCGGCGCCATAACCCAGGCGCTGTAAATTCTCTTCGCTGCCAACGAGGCTGGCCAGTAGGGTGAACGGCGCTGTGACGGCTTTGGTGATGAGGTTCAAAAAGGCGTTGGCGATGACGCCACCCAGGGCAAAGGAGGGGTCGTCGATATCACCTTCCACCGGCACCTGTAAATCGATCACACCGTTAATGTCTGTCAGCAGCGCCAATGCCAGCTCCAGCGGCAGATCGACGGCCTTGTCGCTGTCAACTTTCTCGCCCAGCTTCAACTGATCCACCAGCACCTGGTTGTCGCCTTCGATACGTCCGTCAACCAGCTTGTACTGCAGCTTCAGGTTGAGCAGGCCACGTTCGATCGCGTAGCCGGCGTACGTGCCGGAGTAGGGCGTCATCATCACCAGGTCAACACCGTCGAAGGTCAGCAGTAGATTGAGGTTGGGTGGTGAGGTCAGGGGTTCTGCGCTGCCGGCGAGCTTCACCGGGGCGTAGCCGTCGACCGAGCCACTGATGTCGATGTCTGCCGCTGCACCGGGTGCTGAGCTGATATTTAGAATCTGGCCGTCAACCTGGCCAATGACCGTGCGGAAGGAGATGGGCAGTGATTCATCTTTAAAGTCGATGGCACTGCCGGAGATCAGGATCTCAGGCACGCTGAAATCCCATGGCTTGTCCAATTCCAGTTCCTCGGCAATTTCCTCAGCCTGTTCGCCCACTTCCTCCTGCCAGATTTTGGAGGCGTTAATACTGCCATCTTCGGCAATATGCACGCGCCCCTCGTACTTGTGGATAAAGAGTTGTTGCAGGCTGGCCTGACGCTTGGGCAGGTCAATGGCCAGTTGTTTGAAGCGCACACTATCCCAGCGGGTAATCGCCTCTTCTTCGTCGGCTATTTTGCCGGAAAATTGTTCGATCTGACTGTCCAGATTCAGGCGAACCGGCGCGAATTCTTCAAGCTCTACCGACCCGTTCACACCCAGCTGGCCGTCGGTAATGGTGGCCTTGAGTGCCGCAGGCAGGTTGGGGTTAAACCAGGCAAGTGGCAGCGCAGCCAGTTCATAGCTGATATTGGCGCCGCCAGAGGCCAGCTCCAGATCCGCCTGTACCTGCATGCTGGCGATGCCATTCACCTTCAGTGCCAGGCTGGCGGGGGAGCTGCCCGCAAAGGGCCAGCGGATGTTGCCGGTGCTGGCGGTGATCGGCGCTATGGTCATCTGGGGTGGGTCGGTGTATTCCGAGCGCCATTGAATACCGCTGTCTGCCAGGTCTGCCTGCACGAGTGTCACTTGCCATGGGTTGGCCTCATCGGCAGCGGCGCTTTCTGAAGCCTCCACTTCCGGGAACGAGGTGATGAACATGTCCGCGAGGCTCACCTGGGCGCCCTCACTCCAGCCCTGAACCTGCAGACCCTGGCCGCTGATTGAGCCGATAGTGACGGCGCTTGTGCCGCTGTCGACACTGACGTCGCCAATGTCCAGCTGATTCAAATTGATCGAGGTGTCCGCAAGCGCAGCAGTATCGCGTGGCACCAGCGCCAGCGAGTGAAGCTGTGCCTGACCCTCAACAATCTCGAAGGCAACGTCATCCCGCCAGGATAACTGGTAGTTTCCCTCCATGCTGAGGCGACCATCCAAAAGGTCAAAGTTGAGCCAGGGCCGTGCAAAACGCCAGGCGGCGGCCAGGCTCAGGTCGTTAATGGCCAGCCAGCCCTCGCTTTGGGCCAGCGGTACCGAGACGTTGCCCTCCCAGCGCAGCGAACCTCCTGCTTCAGCGGTCACGTTGATCTGGTAGGGCTTGCCATCCTCTGCGATGGTGGACAAATCCTTAACAGCAATGTCCAGGCCATCATAGTGAGTACTGAAAGGTTCTTCGCGGGCGTTGTCGATCAGGGTAATGCGTTTGGCAGTAAAAATCAGTTCACTTATCGTGACGCCCAGCAGATCCGAGTCGGCGGTATCAGAGGTTTCCTCGGTGGCTAACAGGTCGGAGAAATTGAACTCGCCGGGGCTGTCCTGGCGCAGCGTAATCTCCAGCCCTTCGATGGCTATCCGGTCGAAGACAATGCCCTCGCTGGCCAGGGTTGCCAGGGAAAAATTGACTGTGGCCTGATCGAGGGCCGCAAAATCGCTGCCATCTGGCTGCAGTAGCGTGGCGTTGCGCATTTCGAGACTGATATTGAACGGGTTGAAGAGCGTGATGTCGGTGCTGAAATCGCGATCGTAGTGCTCTTTCAGGTACCACGCGGGGACAATGTTCAGGGCGGGTAAAACGACAAAAACGGACAGGGCTATCCAGGCGATGTAAATGCCTATCAGTACTCGCGCTGCTTTCCTTACCACGTGTTTTCCCTCCCCTTGATCGACAATAAATATAGCGTATTTCCGCGGGGAGACTAGCGGCAGTTACAGGCCTTTCCGATAGGTGTAGGGCGTGACCCCGGTCCAGCCTTTGAAGGCCCGGATAAAAGCAGACGACTCCGAGAAGCCAGCGCGGTGGGCAATCTCTTCAATCGAGAGCCCCTGCTTACCCAAAAAGTGCAGGGCGGTATCGCGACGCACCTGGCTTTTGATTTCCTTGAAGGTCGTGCCTTCGGCTGAAAGGCGTCGGCGCAGCGTCTGGGGATGTACCTCGAGCATGGCGGCCACGTCGTTGAGTTCGGGCATGTCGGCGAGATTGTGGTGTACCAGCTCTCGTACCTTGGCGGTCCAGCTGCTCTGGGCGTAGGACTCGGTCATTAGCATGAGAACGGGGTGGCGTAAGAACCGTCGCAGGCTTTGTTCGGTCTGGGTGACCCGGCGATCCAGTAGCGAGGCGGAGAACACGAATTCGGCCACGTCCTGCTCGTAGGCCATGGGCGCTCCGAGGAACATGGCGCGATAGTCCCGCTCACGCGCGGCCGGCGGATAGGGGAGGTTTACATGCTGAATCGGCAGGTGCTCCTGAATCAGCCAGCTGGCAAAACGATGGGCGTTAAACAACACCAGTTCGGTCATATAGGGCGCTGCCTCTGCGTCGGCCTCATCCACGTGCATATTGACCTGCACTCGCACCTGATCGCCTTCAATAAGCAGACAGGGATGGGCGCCAAATTCGAACAGCTGGAAAAACCGGCAGTAACGGGAAATGGCTTGCCCCAGGGTTTCGCAGTTGATCACCGCGTGACACATCATCGACCAGGTGCCGATGGGCATGCGCCGTGAGGCGTAGCCGAGGGCTTCATCGCCCATGGCCAGTATGGTATTTACCTGCAGGTCAGCGTGGCGTTCAATGGAGATTAGCGCGTCTTCTTCCAGCAACAGACGCGGAGAAATACGCGATTTCCGCAGCAAGCTGATGGGGTCCAGTCCCTGGGCGACGGCATTCTTCAGGACGGCCCGGGCAAAATACACTGAAATGGAGAGGTCGCGCACGCTCTACGCCTGTTCCCTTACCGCGGTGCTGCTGATACGCACCGGTTTATTGACGACAGAGGCAACCTGGTTGCGTCCGCCCTGTTTCGCCAGGTACATAGCCTGGTCCGCTTCCTGGATCAACTGATCGAGGTCGATCTCGCCGTCGTGGCACGCAACCCCGAGGCTGATAGTAATTGCGATTCGCTGGCCATCGACCTGCAGTGGACGATCGCCAATAGTGGTGCGAATACGCTCCGCAAGTATACGGGCGGAATCGAGATCTGTCTCCGGTAGCACCAGCAAAAACTCCTCGCCGCCAGTGCGTGCCACCACATCGCTGGCCCTACACAGCTGCTGGATGCAGTTGGCCACAAAGCGAATGACATGGTCGCCAGTATCGTGGCCGAAGTTGTCGTTTACCTTTTTGAAGTGATCGATGTCGCCTACGATCGCCGCGGTCTGGTGTCCCCGCCGCGAGGCGTGGGCAAAACTGATCTTCAATGCATCTTCCAGGCCGCGTCGATTCAGTAGTCGCGTGAGCGGATCTTCCGTGGCTAGATGGGACAGGTGCTGCTGATATTCAATGAGTACGCTGGCCAGAAAGCCGATCGTAACCAACGCGTAGGACCAGCTGTAAACACCGAAGATGACGGTCTGGGCGAGCGTAATATTGTTGTCGACGGCGACAAAGTACATGGCCACCGGCAGGCCGACGACGGTGAGTAATGACGCGTAGGCGATGATGGCGTCGCCGACATTTCTGGCTTGAATGCTGCGCAGTGTACAAATGATGCCTGTGCCTGCAATAAACAGGCCGACTGCCGCAGAGTGCACAAAGAGCATTTGTTCCTGTGGAATGAACAAGATACTGAGTGTGGCAAGTACACAGACAATGCCGAAAACAACTCTTCCACGGGAAATGCCCGCGCGCTGACCGGCGGCGGCAAACAGGATGTAGCTGTTGATCAGCGCTGTGACCGAGGGCACATCAATGCCCAGGGAGGCGTCGCTGCCCTGTTGCAGCGTGAGGGCAATCCAGCCGATGAGTGCTGTCATGAAGTACACGGTGAACAGTCCCAGCCCCTGTGGTGGGCTGTAGGAATCGCTCAGCACATAGACCACCAGCATCTGCGCCAGAGTCAGGGAGAAGATCAAGCCGAGGTGCATTGTCGCCCAGTTTTCCGTGAAGATTTGCTCCATGCGTTACCGCTCAGTCCGCTGTCAGGTTAAGTCAATATTTTTGTCGGGGGTGGTCATTGTTGCGTTTGAGCCCCCTCCCCATACTGTGCGCCGATCCATCCAATGAATTATAGGGGTTTAAGCCAATGCTGCCGAGAGACTTTACTGAAGAACAGAACATGTTCCGCGATGCCTACCGCAAATTTCTGGCGGCTGAGATTGTGCCACATATGGAGGAATGGCGAGAGGCGGGTGTCGTCGATCGCGAGGCGTTCCGCAAGGCGGGTGAGCAGGGCTTTCTGATGATCTGGCCCGAAGAGCGCTACGGCGGTATGGGCGACGACGACTTCCGTTTCGAGCAAATCATCATCGAGGAAACCAACTATGCCCGCGTGGGTGATTGGTTTAATACCCTCCACAGCCGGCTGGTCGGCCCGTACCTGACGCGCTTTGGCAATGAAGAGCAGTGCGCCCGATTCCTGCCCAAGTGTGTCAGCGGCGAGTGTATTCTTGCCGTGGCCATGACCGAGCCCGACGCCGGTTCTGACCTGGCGGGTATGCGAGCAAATGCCGTAGAGCAGGATGACCACTGGGTGCTCAATGGCTCAAAGACGTTTATTTCCAACGGCATCAACGCTGACCTGGTGGTGGTGGCCGCCAAGACGGACCCGGAAAACAATCCGCACCACATGACCCTGTTCCTGGTTGAACGTGGCATGGAGGGATTCGAGCGGGGGCGCAACCTGAAAAAAATGGGTATGAAAGGCCAGGACACGGCTGAACTGTTCTTTAACGACGTCAAGGTACCCAAGGAAAATGTTCTCGGTGAACCCGGCAAGGGCTTCATCTACCTGATGATGGGACTGGCCGAAGAGCGACTGCTGGGCGCCGTGGGTTACCTCGCCGCGGCACAGCTGTCCTGGGATCTCACCGCCGACTATGTCAAAGAGCGCAAGGCGTTTGGTAAGCCCGTCTCAGCCTTCCAGAATACGCAGTTCAAACTGGCCGAAATGCGTACCGAACTCGACATGTCACAGGTGTATATCGATCAGTGTGTCAGCGCGTTCAATGCCGGCTCGTTCACCGCGGTAGACGCTGCCAAGGCCAAGTTGTACACCAGTGAACTGCAGGTGCGCATGGCAGAGCTGGGCGTGCAAATGCACGGTGGTCACGGTTACATGGATGAGTACCCCATCAGCCGCCAGTACACCGACGCCAAAATTTCTACGATCTATGCAGGCAGCTCTGAAGTAATGAAGCTCATCATCGGCCGCGAGTGCCTGGGCGACGATTACGTGCCCTTCAATACACGTAATTTTTAACACCAGAATTTATTTAGAGGAGAGATTTCATGGATTTGAATGGAAAAGTAGCCATTGTTACGGGCGGAGCGTCGGGCCTTGGCCAGGGAACCGTTGAGGCTTACGTGGCTAAAGGCGCGAAAGTGGCAATCTTCGATCTGAACGCGGAGCGGGCCCAGGCGGTTATCGACAATCTCGGGGCCGACAACGTGGCGTTCTGGAGTGTCAATGTCGCCGACGAAAACAACGTGCGCACCGCCATTGCCGAGGTGGTCGAGAAGTTTGGCGCCATTCATGTGGTGAATAACTTTGCCGGCATCGGTAGCGCAGCGAAAACCTATGGCAAAAAAGGCGTATTCCCGATTGAGCAGTGGGACCCTGTCATTGCAATCAACCTCACCGGCACCTTTAACGTGTCCCGCTACGCGGCCGAGCAGATGTCCAGAAATGAGCCGATTAATGATGACGGTGGCCGCGGTGTCATTATCAATACCGCGTCGGTTGCCGGCTACGAAGGGCAGGTGGGTCAGGTGGCGTACTCCGCCACCAAGGGCGGCGTGATCGGCATGACCGTACCCATGGCTCGTGACCTCGCCAGCTACGGTATCCGGGTGAACACCATTGTGCCCGGCCTGATTCATACGCCGCTGTTCGAATCGCTGCCAGAGCCGGCCTATAAGTCGCTGGAAGCGTCCGTGTGCTACCCACAACGCCTGGGCAAGCCGGCTGAGATCGCGCACCTGTCAGTGTTTATCGCCGAGAACGATTACCTGAACGCGGAGTGCATCCGCCTCGATGGCGCCATTCGCATGCAGCCACGCTAAGGAGCACATTATGGGACCTTTAAACGGCTATACCGTATTGGAACTGGCGGGCATTGGTCCCGCGCCCATGGGCGGCATGATCCTCGCCGATATGGGGGCCGAGGTGATCAGGATTGATCGCGCCGGTACCCCTCCCGGATTGCAGATGAAGGATGTTAGCAGCCGCGGCAAAAAGTCGGTGGCAGTTAACCTGAAAGATCCGGAAGGCATCGAAACGTTGCTGCGCATGGTCGAGAATGCCGATGTGATTATCGACCCCATGCGCCCGGGCGTCTGTGAGAAGTTGGGCATTGGTCCCGATGTCTGTCTGGAGCGCAATCCCAAGATTATCTTCGCCCGCATGACCGGTTGGGGGCAGGAGGGGCCGCTGGCCCAGGCGGCCGGGCATGACATTAACTACATCTCAATCACCGGGGCACTCTATGCCATGGGCCGCAAGGATGAGAAGCCGGTTGCGCCTCTCAACTTGGTGGGCGATATGGGCGGTGGGGGCATGCTGCTTGTCAACGGCATTCTCGCCGCGCTTCTTGAAACAGCCAACTCCGGGAAGGGGCAGGTGATCGATGCAGCCATGGTCGATGGTGCCGCACAGTTGATGTGGATGTTCCATGGCTTTCAGGCCATGGGTATGTGGAACGAAAAGGCGCGCGAATCCAACCTGCTCGACGGCGGCGCTCACTTCTACGATACCTACGAATGTGCCGACGGCGAATACGTGTCTATAGGATCCATTGAGCCGCAATTTTATGCGCTGCTGAAAGAGAAGATGGAATTGTCCGAAGAGGAGTTCGGTGACCAGAACAACCCCGCGCTCTGGCCGGACCTGAAGGTTCGTCTGGAAGAGATATTCAAAACCAAAACCCAGGCCGAGTGGTGTGAGCTGATGGAAGGTACTGACGTGTGCTTTGCACCTGTGCTCAATTTTGTCGATGCACCCACGCATCCGGCCAACGTGGCCCGGCAAACCTACATCGATGTTGATGGCGTGACTCAGCCGGCACCGGCCCCCCGTTTTTCCCGCACACCGTCTGAAGTGCGCAATGGCGGTTCCGCCGCCGGCGCGGATACCGCCGATGTACTCGGCGCCATGGGTTTTGGGGAAGAGGAAGTGCAGGCCCTGAGAACCAACGGCGCTATCAGCTGAGGACGGGACGATGAGTAACTACGAAGCGGTAACCATTGAACGCCGAGACGGTGTGGCAATTGTCAGCTTTAATCGCCCTGATGCGTTGAACTCCTTTAATGCGGCACAGCGCCGGGATATTTTGCTGGCGGCACGTGAAGTGAACAATGACGACAGTATTCGCGTGGTCGTGTTGGCGGGTGCGGGTCGCGGCTTTGGTGCGGGGGCAGACCTGACTGAGTTGCCCATGGATGATCCTACCTGGCGTGTGGATGATCAGCTTAACCTGGAGTACAAGCCGGTCATGCTGGAAATATATCGTGCACCCAAGCCCTGGATCAGTGCAGTCCAGGGGCCAGCTGCCGGTGTCTCCAGTGCCTTCGCCATGGTCTGCGACCTGACGGTAATGGCGGACAACGCCTACATTTATCAAGCCTTTACGGCCATTAGCCTGGTGCCCGATGGCGGCGCAACCTGGCACCTGGTGAGAACGATCGGTCGTAAACGCGCCTATGAAATTATCGCTACCGGCGAAAAGCTGGGTGCCGAGAAATGTCTCGAGTGGGGGCTTTGTAACCGCGTGGTACCCAGGGATGAGCTTATGCCAAGCACGCTTGCATGGGCTGAGGAGCTAGCCGCGAAAGCGCCGCTGTCGTTGCGACATGCCAAACAGGCCGTGATCGAGGCCAGCGAGCAGGATCTTGGTCACACGATTTCCCGTGAGGCGGACCTGCAGTACCTCTGCCTGGAAAGCGAGGATGCCAAAGAAGGTACGCTGGCTTTTCTCGAGAAGCGCGCGCCTATCTGGAAAGGACGTTAAGGGCAAAATTCGTTATCCTAGGCCGGATATAAACATAAGAGAGCCTACGATGCGTGGATTGTTTACAGTGGCTGCCTTGTTGGTGGCCACTTCTGTTTCTGCTGCCGATAAACAGTTGCTCTGGGGCGACACACACCTCCACACCCATAACTCGTTTGATGCGATTACGATTGGCAACCGCACCATTGGCCCCGCCGAGGCCTATCGCTATGCCAAGGGTGAACCGGTGGTGCACCCCTATCACCGGGCACGGGTGCAGATCGGCGAGCCACTGGATTTTCTGGTGGTCTCAGATCACGCCGAATACCTTGGCACTGTTCGCTACATCTACGAGAACGGTGTGCCTACAGAGGGGCTCGGGGTGTTTGAAACGCTGGCAGCCTGGTTCTCTTCAGCAGTGATTACCTTTGGTATCGAAACCAAGTATGGGCCACTCGTGTTTGGTTCTCGCCTGCCCGTGGCTGAGGATCCAAAGATCGCCGGTGAGCGCATTATCGAGGAGGGTATGCCCATGGGGGGGCTGCCTCCTATGCCCGACGTGGAGCGCTCCGTGTGGCAGGAAATTACCAATGCGGCAGATGCGGCGAACGAGCCGGGTGAGTTTACGGCGCTGATTGGCTGGGAGTGGAGCTCCAACGCCGGTGGCGTCAATATGCACCGCATCGTCATTACTGACTCCGGCGCGGAGACAGCGCAACAATACCAGCCCTTCAGTTTCCTGAATTCCCCTTTCCCGGAGGACCTGTGGGCGTGGCTGGAAAAAACCAGTGCGAGCACCCAGGCCGATTTCATTGCCATTCCCCACAACTCCAATATCTCCAAGGGGTATATGTTCGACAAGCGTACCCTGCGCGGTGAGGACTTTTCACCGGAGTACATCGCTTTGCGGGCCAAGTGGGAAACCGTTACTGAAGTGACCCAGATCAAAGGCGATTCGGAAACCCATCCGACGTTGTCGCCCGATGATGAGTTCGCCGACTTTGAGACGTTTGATTTTTATATTCAACAGGACGAGACGCCCTATGTAGTCGCGCCGGGTGACTACGTACGCTCGGGGCTGCGCGCCGGGCTGGAAGTTCAGCAGGCGCTGGGAGACAACCCGTTCCAGTTCGGCTTGATCGGCTCGTCAGACGCTCACTCGGGCCTGGCAGGAGCCGAGGAAGACAATTTTCACGGCAAGTTTGCCGCCGACAGTACGCCCGAATCCAAGCAGGGTCTGGTCGATCTTGGCGATCGTCGCACGCCGGTGGGCTGGGATATGGCCGCGGCGGGGCTTGCGGCAGTGTGGGCAGAAGAAAACACTCGCGAGGCGATTATGCGCGCGCTCAAGCGGCGCGAGGTTTACGCCACCAGTGGCCCTCGCATTGGTGTGCGATTCTTCGCCGGCTACGAATATGGCGAAGGCATTCTCGACAGCGCCGAATTCTACGCGGAAGCCGCTGCCGGTGGCGTGCCCATGGGCGGGGAGCTTGCAGCTCGCGGTGATACCGCACCGGAGTTTCTGCTGATCGCTGAGAAGGAGGCCGATGGCGCCAACCTCGACCGGGTACAGATCGTCAAGGGATGGGTTGACGAGGACGGTACAAGCTATGAGCAGGTGTTTGACGTTGTATGGACCGGTGAGCGCGTCCCGGACGAGAACGGCGATCTGCCCGGCGTGGGCAGCACCGTGAATATCGACAATGCCTCCTATGCCAATACGATAGGCGCCGCCCGTTTGCAGGCGCGCTGGCAGGACCCGGATTTCAATGCCGAGCAGCATGCGTTTTACTACGCCCGCGTGTTGGAAATTCCCACGCCGCGACATTCGTTGTACGACGCTGTTGCCATGGGTGAGCCGTTACCTGCAGAGGTGCCCGCCACTGTGCAGGACCGGGCCTATACATCGCCGATCTGGTATCGCCCACAATAGTTTGCCTCCTGGCAATAGACCTCGGGGCTCTGTTGCGCGAGAATCATCGCTGGTTTGAGCGAAGAGGGTCGCCATGAGCGAGTCGTCATATACCGGGTTGGGCGACGGTATTACCAGTATCGACGCACATTACCTGAAACCGGGCCTGGTGAGCTTTTATCTGCTCGAACACGCGGGTGAATATGCTGTTATCGACACGGGGACAGTGCACAGTGTCCCCATTCTGGAGGCCTTGCTCAAGCAGCGCGGTATTGCCCCCGAAAAGATTCGTTACATTATGCCTACCCATGTACATCTGGATCATGCAGGTGGCGCCGGTGCAATGTTACAAAGCTTCCCCGAAGCAACACTACTTGTGCATCCCCGGGGTGCCCGTCACCTGATTGATCCGGTGCGGCTGATCGCCGGCTCCATTGCCGTTTACGGTGAAGATCTTTTTGCCCAACTTTATGGGGATATCGTCCCTGCCCCCGCCGAGCGTGTGATCGAAGTGGGCGATGGCGATCGCTTTGAAGTGGGCGGCCGATCCCTTCTATGTCGACACACGCCCGGTCATGCCGATCATCACTATTGCGTCTGGGATGAACACAGCCGTGGCTGGTTCGCCGGTGACATGTTTGGCATTTGTTATCACGAATTCCGACTGCCCGGTGGTGATTTCTGTATGTTGTCCACCACCCCGACCCAGTTCCGGCCGGATGCCATGCGCGAGTCGCTGAGGTTGCTGGGAGCTGCCAACCCGCAGCGCATTTACTTGAATCACTTTGGCGGCATCGACTATTTTTCTTCACAGTTAGAAGGATTGCTGGCGCAGGTGGATGGTTATGTCGATATTGCCGAGGGTTGCGGCGGGGATGCCGCCTTAATGGAAGAGGCTATTATGGATTATTGCAGTGAACAAGTGTTGGCGATGAACCCCGAATTAAATATGAGAGAGGTGCGTGAGAGCTTTCGCTTTGATGCCCAGCTCAATGCCCAGGGTCTGGCGGTATGGAAGGCGCGCCAATGAAAATGCTGTCGCGCTCTGATGATGCAACCATTGCCTATGAGCATGTGCCGGGTGCAGGCCCGGGCATCGTATTTCTCAGCGGCTTTAACTCCAATATGCAGGGCGACAAGGCCTTGTATCTCGATCAATGGTGTCGCGAACAGGGACGCCAGTTCACGCGCTTTGACTACTTCGGTCACGGCAGCTCCAGCGGTGATTTCGCCGAGGGTACGTTGGGACGTTGGATAGAAGACGCCATTCACGTTTTCGATGAGGTGACGGACGGACCACAGCTATTGGTCGGCTCGTCGATGGGTGGCTGGATTATGCTGCATGTTGCGCTGGCGAGATCAGAGCGCGTGCGTGCCCTGGTGGGAATTGCAGCAGCGCCTGACTTTACTCGCGGACTCGCGGAACATGGTTTGTCTCCCGAGCAGAAGCTGCAATTGGAACTGTCTGGGCTGTGTTTTATCGACAATTGCTACGACGATGGCGAGCCTTACCCGATCAGCCAGCAATTACTTGAAGAGGGCGCAGGGCACTGTCTACTGGGGGGCGAGGACATTGCTATTCCCCAGCCGGTGCGCCTGCTACACGGTCAATGCGATGGCGATATTCCCTGGCGCACTTCGCTAAAACTTGCCGAAAAACTCACCTCCACGGATGTGGAAGTACACCTGGTAAAGGACGGCGATCATCGTCTATCAAGGCCCGGTGATCTTGCGCGGCTGGGGCGCACTCTGCAGGCACTGCTCGGTCAGGAGTCTGTACATGGTTGATGCCGGCTATCTGATTCATGACTCCAGTCTGGATGAGCGGGCCCAAACCTGGGGTGAAGGCTTACAGTTCGTCCCCTGGGCTGAGCGCGAAACGCTGCCGCAGGACGCAATTGTGCTGCTGTGGTTGGGTGATGAACAGATTCGCGATCTTGCGCCGCTTGTCATGGAGCGCAATTGGGCTGTAGGGGTGTTGCCACACCCGGATGCTCATGAAGCCTGCGTGACCCTGGGGGCTAAGGGTGACATGGCGACGCTGGTCGAACACTATCGCAATTGTGAGCCGGTTCAGGCCGATGCCCTCACCTGCAACGGAGAACTGGTGTTTTCATCCGTAGTGATCGGCCGGGTATTGTCGCTGCGGCCCTGGGATATCAATAGCCAGCACACCGCGACAAGTTTTTTCCGCGGCGCGCTCAAAGGTCTGGGGCAGCTCACCTTGAAGCCCTTTCGAATTACTACCGCCAAAGAGCAGGAAATCAATCTGGCGGCGCTGGGCCTGGTGGCAGTGTCGCAGACGCGCAGTTCCATGGTGGGAAGGCGGTTTGAAGACGGTGCTGGTGCCAGCGATGGGCGCGCATCACTGCTGGCGCTGGCCCCGCGCAGCATTCTCAGCTATCTGTGGTTTATGTTACGCCTGGCGTTGCCGGGTAAAGTTCAGTTCTCACGCCTGCCTGGGTATCTCGGTCTGATCCAGAGCAAGTCTCTCCACCTGGATGCACCCGAGGGCACTGAGTATCTGCTCGACGGTAAACCGGTGCACGGTAACGATCTTGAGTTATGTGTACACGAGAAGAGTCTGCGCGTATTGCCAGGTCCGGCGATGCGGCCCCGGGACGAGCCTTCCGGCAATTCCTCGCGGGAGGTGCTGCGAATCAATCATGTTCCCGTCGATGACGCCGCGCGGGCCATGCAGGGCAAACAGCTGCCGATGTTCAATCACGCCAGCGAGAGCGAGTATCGGGAGCTGTTCACGTCGCTGCGCGAAAACGCCACCGCCAGTTCGTCGTTCCAGGTCCTGATGGTGCTCAGCGTCATGCTCGCGCTCACCGGGCTGTACGCAAATTCAGCGCCCGTGATTATCGGCGCGATGATTCTGGCGCCGCTAATGGCCCCAATTATTTCCCTAGCAATGGGCCTGGCCCGTTCTGAGGCGACGCTGATCCGCGGTTCGCTGCGTACACTGGCGATTGGCGTGGCCTGGGGCCTGGGCTGCGCAATTCTGCTCGCCTGGGTAATGCCATTTGATATTGCCACTGCTGAGATGCAGGCGCGAATGTCGCCGACCTTGTTAGACCTGATGATTGCGGTGATATCAGGCATCGCCGGCGCCTATGCGCATGCAAAGGAGGAAATTGCCAAAAGTCTTGCCGGGGTGGCCATCGCCGTGGCTCTGGTGCCGCCGCTGAGTGTGGCGGGTATCGGGCTGGGGTGGGGCGATTGGAATATGGCGTCGGGCGCACTGCTCCTGCTGACCACCAACCTGGTGGGCATCGCTGTGGCCGCCAGTGTCACCTTTCTGGTATTGGGCTTTGCGCCCTTCGAGCGCGCCCGCAAGGGACTGGCGGCATCACTGTTTTTGGTGGCAGTTATCAGCGTGCCGCTGTACGTCGCTTTCGCCCACCTCGTCGAGCGGAGTTCGCTTGAAGAGCGGGTCCCGGTAGGTGAACTACAGCTACTAGGGCGCAAGGTGCACGTGGTGCGCGACCGAGTGAACCTGGGCGACCCGCCGGTGATTGCGGTGGTGGTCAGCTCGCGTGAGCCGCTGGGTAACGAGCATATAGACGCGTTAAAGGAAATTGTTTCGCGCAGCGTTGGCCAAGAGATCGAGTTGGAAGCACAACTCCACATCCGGCGCTGAATCTATGCGCTGGCTGCTGCTGTCATTTGCGCTTTTATTGGCAGGTTGTGGTGGTTACGAGGTCAAGAATCTCGCCAAGTCCGATATCGACCTGGTGGCAGATGAATTCATTGACGAGTCGCGTCGCCTGGTCCGCGAACTGACGGTCAAACTCTACAAGCGCAATCCCGCAGAGCTGGCCAAGAACCCTGGCATGGACCTCGAAAAGCGCTTGTTGCAATTGGTTCACAATCGCGGTGAGCTCAATTTCGCTGAACTCGGCGGGCGCCAGGAGACCGATGCATTGGAGTTGGTGTTTGATCCGCAGTTCAAGGGCGATCGGGTCTTTGCGCTGGTGGTTGGCTTGGGCGGCATGTTGCGGCATGCCTATGGATATAACGAAGAGCTGTTTCTCTTCGATTCACTGCAGCCTGAACCTTTATGGGCCAGCGCACACAATGTTGAAGTGCTTGCCTGGAAATTGCGACAGAACCGCCGGCCGGACGGAAGTCACTGGTTGGTGAGCAGCGAATATCAGGGTGAGATCGATAACCTGAGTTTCGAACGCCTGTTTGGCAAGCTTATTGTGTTACAGGAAATGATGGCCAAGATCGCTGGCGATGCGGACGATCGGCGAGTGACAAAGGTCGTACATACCGCCGGATCGGTATTTATTCCACTGCCGATCTAGGAGCGTGCATACAGGCTGAAATCATCCAGCTGCAGCGTTTCATGATCCCGTCTGAAAGTGCTGGCGCTATACGGGTAGAGTGTATCGTTCTCGCCCTTGTCGTTTACGTACCAGCTCTTACACGCGCCAGCTCCCCATACCGTGCCCCGCAGGGCATTGCGAATATCATCGACGTAGGCGCTACAGGCCCTGGTGGTCGGCTCGATCAGTTGGTCGTTGCCCGTCAAATCGATGGCCTGCATGATGAGCTTCATCTGGGCTTCGATCATTCCTACGACTGAGGTTGTGCCGGTGCCTGTATTGGGCCCGGTCGTCATGTAGAAATTCGGCAGCCCGGGAATGAAACCACCCTTGTACACGTCGGGGCGTCCCTCGTCCCAGCGCTCTTCCAGCGTTTTTCCATCCGCCCCGATTACCTCGATGGCCACCAGGTGTTTTTCCATGTCGAAACCGGTGGCGTAGACAATGATGTCTGCAGGGTGATGACGGTTATCGTTAGTATTGACCCCCTCGGCAGTAATAGCCTGGATGCCCTCTGTCACCAGTGCCACATTGTCGCGGTTGAGGCTGCTGTAAAAATTGTCTGCAATAAGAATGCGTTTACAGCCCATCGGATAGTCGGGGATAAGCTGCTCTGCCATTTCGGTATCGTCGACGCTGGAGCGGATATGGGATTTCACCATGTTCTGCATGGCTGTGCGCCGCCGGGTTTCTTTGCTGGTTTTGACAATGGGATAAATGCCAAGATCACCTTTGTAGAACAAACACTGGCGGTACAGCCAAGTCAGCCCCGGCACGTTGGCGAAGAGATTTTTCATCCAGCCGGGGTAAGCGAAATCGTTGCGCGCGGCAATGTAGTTGGGGGTGCGCTGGTAAACATCCACATGTGCGGCCACTTTGGCTAATTCCGGCACCAGTTGTATTGCACTGGCTGCCGAACCAATCACGGCGACTCGACGATTGCTAAAGTCGACGGTGTGGTTCCACTCGGCTGAGTGCATGCTCGTACCCTGGAAGTCTGATGTACCGGGTATGTCGGGAAAGGCAGGTACGTGCAGACCACCGGTGGCAAAGATAATGTGGCGCGACCATTGCACCTGGCCGTCGGCGAACGTGGTGCGCCAAAGCCCGTCCACGAGAGCGTGCTGGCGAATTTCCCGCTGTAGATGTATCTGATCGCGAATGCCGTACTTATTCGCACAGTGCTCGATGTACGCTTGAATCTCGGGTTGTGGTGAATACTTGCGTGACCAGTCAGGATTGGGCTCGAAGGAATAGCAATACAGGTGCGATTCAATATCGCAGGCCGCGCCAGGGTAGGTGTTGTGCCACCAGGTGCCGCCAATGCCTGCGGCTTTGTCGTAAATACCAAAGTTATCAATACCTGCTTCGCGCAGTTTGATGCCGGCACATATGCCGCCGAACCCCGCGCCAACAACGAGTACGTCGAGGATGTCGGACATGTTTGCGGTCTCGCTCATGAGGCTCCCGAAAATGTTATTGTCTGCTGGCGTGCTATTTTTGAGAAAAAACTGCTGCTAATCAATACGCGGGCACAAATAGGTGTCACTTGAACCCGTGTGAAGTACAGTGAATAAGGTGGAAGGGATGAAATAGCGCTCTGATGGAGCGCCTGGCGAAGGGGGCTTGAGGCTTGTCGGGGCAATTTGAAATACTTGGCACAGAGCACACCGATCGGCTGCTGGCCTTCGAGTCAGCGAATCGCCGCTGGTTCGAGTCGTTGATTGCGGCGCGCCCCGACGCCTTTTATTCACACGGCGGCGTTACCGCTCACATTGATGAGTGCCGGGACTTTTTCAGCGCCGGGCGGCTGGTGCCTCTGGTGTTGTGTGACGGTGAGTCAATCATAGCCCGGGCAAACCTGAAGGATATCAGTAGCCAGGGGCAGAGCGCCGAGGTCGGTTATCGCGTGGCCGAAGACTATTTTGGCCAGGGCGTGGCCTCAGCATGTTTGCGCCAGTTGGTGAATGTTGCTCGAGAGCGCATTGGTGGATGCCGGCTCTGGGGCCGTGTGCTGGACAATAACCCGGCATCGCGCCGCGTCCTAGAAAAGCAGCGTTTTTCACAGGTGGCCTATCAGCCGGCATTCGCAAAAATTCGCGGTCATGTCCTCGGATGTACTGTCATGGAGCGCCGCCTGGGCGACGTTTGATACGTCTGTTTATCAGCTCTCGCGATAACCCCTGGCCAATACCAGGGCAACAAAACCAAACCCTATCCCCAGCAAAAAGTAGACGGCCAGCATCGGGCTGGGCATACCGTCGACGAGCAGGCTGAGTGCCCTGCCTGCTGCTAAACCCAACATAAACACAGCCACGCTATATAGCGCCGCCAGTTTGAGTGCTTCGTTTCTGGCGCCGATTACCCAAAACAATGCGGTGCTCAGGTATAAGCCCATGACTGCGCGGAATACATGCTCTGTACTGACATTGTTGACCTTTATGCCGTAAAGAGCAGGTACGCTGCTGGAAGGCATTGCGCCGTGCGCGAGAGCAATAGGCGTCAGTCCCACCGCCGCCATTATCAGAAACAGACTTTCTTTGTTCATAATGCCTTCTCAATCGATTGCGGGGTTAAGGTTGTTTTGCTATTCGGCCTGGAGTGCTTCGCCGAAGACGCTGCCCAGGCGATACTCGATGACCCTGATTGCAATGCTGGTGGGTACCTGCTGTCTATCGGCCAGGGCGGTTAAGTCATTAAATGAGAGATAGGTCTTGCCCGCGCCATCCTGCCAGACCAGGAACCTCTGGCAGAACGCATCCAGTCCCAGGGTGGGAGCGTCAGCCATGGCTTTGCCCCCGGGCGCGGGGCCACTGAATAGAATCATGTAAGCCTTCGGCAGTTCAATGCCCACAGCTGCCGCATTCGCCTGAAAATCGACCGTGGCCAAACATCACGGTATCGTCCTGTGCGTTGATAGCTGAGTTAATTCTGGTCGGTGATTCTTCAAAGTCGAATGGGCTGGCAATTGTGATAATGCCATCGGGCTGCATACGATTGTCCGTGAATGCGGAGATCGCGGAGACGGGTACGTCTGCCAGGGCAGTATTCATCGCGTTTTTATAGCGTTCTGAAAATGTCGCGGTTGTGTCGTCCGCCAGCTGATAGCGCGAGGCAATATAATCGAAGCTGTTGTAAATCACTTCGCTGCGACCGGTTGTCAAGTTTTCAAAGGCCAGTGCGCGTAACGGGAGGTCGATTGCGATGAGCGGATTCAGCGCAATCAGCTCACTTTCCAGCTGCGCATCGCTGAAGATAACCACACGGGCAGGCCCCATAATCGCACCGGCCTGATGCGCCAGGCGGGAGTGGTCAATATCCTCTATCAATTGCATTGACCTGTCTGCGGCCACGTTGGCGCTGATGCGGGCAATGTACTCGTCACTCTCGTGATACCGTTGAGCGGTTACCGGTGTGTCTTCACTTCAGGCGCTCAGTGAGGCAAAAATAGAGAGCAAGATCGTGCAAGCAAGGGCCTGTTTCATTTGTTGTGTCTCACTCAGCATTGATGGAGGTTCCTCTTTCACCGTAGGCGGCAAATGAACGTTTGTCATCACTATGTGATAAGTTCGGTCTGTCTGCTAACCGGAAACTGAATATGACCCGTTCGTTTGTCTGTGCACTCCTGTTACTCAGCGCTGTACTTCCCGTCGCGGCCCGCGACGCCGGGGGCACGCTGGACGCTTTCCACCAGGCGGCTGCCGATGCTGACTTGTCAGCCTATGTGTCGCTAATGACCGACGAAATTGTGTTTCTCGGTACTGACGGTGAGGAGCGCTGGGAGGGCGAGGAATTTCGGCGCTTTGCCCGGCCGCATTTTGAGTCCGGCAAAGGCTGGGAGTATCGTCCGGTGAGTCGCAATATCGCCTATAGCGCAGACGGAAGTGTCGCCTGGTTTGATGAGATGCTGGACCACGACAAGCTCGGTCAGTGTCGCGGCAGCGGAGTACTGCTGCGCGATGGTCAGCACTGGAAAGTCGCCCAGTACAATCTGAGCGTGCCGGTGCCCAATGAATTACTTCTCGGTGTGGTCGAGCAAATTCAGGAAGGGCAGGATGCTGAGAAAGAATCGCCGGATGCCGAGAAAGTCAGCGAGTCGGAGCAGTCCGCAGCAGTGCCGACCTCGTGCCGCAAGAAACGGCACAAGACCAATCGGCCCGCAGGTTGTTAATCAGGTGGTGATGATTAACCTCAGTGCCTGCAATTGCAGGTTCGCGTGCGTAATATGGACCGCACACTCCTCGATCCGATAGCACAGGTTGTCGAGCTCTTCTTCGCGTATTGAAGGGTTAACTTCACGCAGTGCCTCCAGGCGGGCAAGTTCTGCGCCCAGCTGGCTGCGCATTTGCGACTCAGCATCCTTCAGAATGTCCTGCAGTCGCGCTTCTGCCTGAGCCGTAGCCAGGCTCATTTTTGCGTCTACCTCGCGGTGTACCTGTTTGATGATGGCCAGGGCCGTGGGCTTTTTTACGCGCTCGATTAACGTGTTGAGTCGCTCGTGGGGAACCAGTGCCGCCAGCTCCTTGCCGCGGGCATCAACGAGCAGGCGCATGGGCGTTAGGGGGAGGAAGCGCTCCACTTGCAGCGCCTTCGGTGCGACACAGTTAACGGTATACAAGGCTTCCAGCAGCATGGTGCCCGCCGGGACGCCCTTGAGCTTAATCGTACCGATAGCCGCATTGCCCAGCTCGGTGGAGTGCACCATGTCCATGGCTTCATGGATCATGGGGTGCTCCCAGGTAATGAACTCCATGTCCTCGCGCGACAGGGCCTTCTCGCGATCGAAGGTAACGGTGGTGCCCTCGTCGTTAACGTAGGGGAAGTGACCCGTCAGCATGTGTTCGGAGGGACGCAGCACCAGGGTGTGCTCCGAGTGAAACTCCTGGTCAACACCAAAGGCTTCACATAGCGCCTCCAGGTAGTTTTCCAGCGTGTCGCCCGCTTCGAGCGCATTGATCTCTTCGATCAGCGCGCCGGCTACATCCCGGCGGCAGGAGTTGCGTTCTATCAGTCTGTCACGGCCATCGCGGAGTTCCTCGCGGGTGCGATTGGTAAACTCGGCCGTATCGACGAGCAACTCGTCAAACGCCTCGGTGCGCTGATCCAGCTGGTCCTTGAGTCTCTCGCGAAAAGTCTCGAGAATCATGGTGCCGGCGCTGCAGCTGTCGCGGAAAACATCCAGGCCGCGGTCATACCAGTCGACCAGGGTCTCCTGTGGTGTGTCTTGCAGGTAGGGTACGTGGATTTCCACGTCGTGCTGCTGGCCAATCCGGTCCAGGCGGCCAATGCGTTGTTCCAGCAGGTCGGGATTGGCAGGCAGATCGAACAGAATGAGGTGGTGGGCAAACTGGAAGTTGCGCCCCTCGCTGCCAATTTCGGAACACACCAGGGTTTGAGCGCCATTCACTTCATCGGCGAAGTAGGCTGCTGCGCGGTCGCGCTCGATGATCGACAGGCCCTCATAAAAGGCAGACGAGCGAATGCCAGCGCGCATGTGCAGATAGTGCTCCAGAGCAACTGCGGTGGTTGCATGGGCGCAGATAACCAGCACTTTCTCCGGCCGCAGCTTCTTCAGGGTCTGAACCAGCCACTCCACTCGCGGGTCGAAATCGAGCCAACTCTCGTCGTAGTAGGGGAGTTCCGGGTGCAGGCGTTCTTCAAGCTCGACCTGGGCGTGAACATACTGTTCAGGTGCAGGCAGTGGGTAACGGTGCAAAACGCGCTGGGGGAAGCCTTCAACTGCCGCACGCGTATTGCGGAATAGAACCCGCCCCGTGCCATGCCTGTCCAGCAGCTGTTTTACCAGCTCCGTTGGCGCCAAATTGCGATCGAGATCAGCGGGTAGTTTGTCAGGTATTGTGCCCGATTCCAGCGTGTCAGCCATTTCGCTCATCTGGCGATATTCGCGCTCTTGTTCCTGGAAGGCCTGCAGGTCGTGGAAGCGCGACGGATCGAGAAGTCGTAAACGGGCAAAATGGCTGGCCTGGCCGATTTGTTCCGGGGTTGCTGTGAGTAGTAACAGGCCGGGGCTGCTTTGGGCCAGTGCCTCCACGAACCGGTAGTCTTCACCGGCCTGATCTTCAGACCAGTGCAGGTGGTGGGCCTCATCGACGACCACCAGGTCCCATCCTGCGGCAAGGGCCAACTGCTGCAGGTGGTCGTTGTCTTCGAACATTTCGAGACTACACAGCACCAGTTGTTCGGCTTCGAAGGGGTTGCCGTCGGTCATTTGAGACAAGCGATCGATGTCGAACAATGCAAAGTGCAGGTTGAAGCGACGCAGCATTTCTACCAGCCACTGATGCATCAGGCTGGGGGGGAGTAATACCAGCACACGGCTGGCTCTTCCGGTGAGTAATTGCTGGTGAATAATCATGCCGGCTTCAATGGTTTTGCCCAGGCCGACTTCGTCAGCGAGCAGCACTCGCGGCGCGTGGCGCTGGCCAACCTCGTTGGCGATATATAGCTGGTGGTGTAGCAGGCTGGTGCGCGAGCCCATTAGCCCACGGGCGGGACTGCGCTGGAGCCGATCCACATGCGTCATGGTGGCTACCCGCAACGCGAAATCGCCGTTCTTGTCGAAGTGGCCATTGAGCAGGCGCTGCTGTGGTGTCGTGAGCTGGACAAAGGCATCCAGCTCGAGTTCTGAGACTGATAGCTGTTCTTCGTGGTGATCGGTACCTGTGTACATCAAGAGCCCATGCTGCTCGGCAACGTCGGTAACGATGAGCTCGACGCCCTCCACGGTATTGATGTGGTCGCCTTCCTTGAACCTCAGACGCGTCAGGGGCGCGTTATCAATAGCATAGGTGCGCTCCTCGCCGACTGCGGGAAAGCTCAGGGTAATACGGCGCGGTTCAACTTCGACCACTACGCCCAGGCCGAGCTGGGCATCAGCGTGACTGACCCAGCGTTGTCCAATGAGGTATTCCATTAATGACTCTTGAAACCCATTATTTGTCGGGGAAAAAAAGTGCCAGGCTATTACGGTAGACCTGTCCCAGCAGTTCTTCCACCTCGATCTGCATCGTGGTGGCGACCTGTTCCGCCACAAAAGGCAGATAGAAGGGCGCATTTGGTCGCCCGCGATAGGGCACGGGGGTGAGGTAGGGCGCGTCTGTTTCCAGCAGCGCCTGCTCAACTGGCGTGGCTGCAATCACCTCGCGGACGTTGTCGGCGCGATTAAAGGTGGCAATGCCGTTGAAACCCAGCATGAATCCTTCGCCCAGGCAGTATTCAGCCAATGCCAGGGAGGAAGTAAAACTGTGGATGACGCCTTTGCGCGGTAGCTTGCCACTGAAATTCGCCAGAATCGCTTGCGTGTCCTCGTCGGCCTCGCGGGTGTGGATAACCACCGGCAGGTCGGCGTCGACGGCAATCTGTAGCTGTTGCTCAAAAACCTGGCGCTGTACCTTGCGATCGGCGTGATCATAGAAATAGTCCAGACCGATCTCGCCCACCGCAATAATCCGTTCGTCCGCCACGTGTTCGCGAATCTCTGCTTCAACGCTGGGGGAGTAGTGCTCGGCCTCGTGTGGATGGATGCCCTGGGTACCCCAGATGTCCGCCGCGTAATCGCTCAGAGCGCGTACCCGGGCGAGGTTGTCGGGTGATACCGCAATCGTAATGATCCGTTCGATACCGACATCGCGGGATTTTTCAAGGGTGCTGTCGAGCGCTTCGCCGTCCAGATAATCCAGATGGCAGTGGGTCTCGATGATTGGCGTCTGAAAGCGGGGTATGTCCCGCCGCTTCTTCTTGCTCATAGTCGTGTCGTAGTCTCAGGTGCTGCCTGCGGCCACCCGTTGGCGCAGTTTCCTGGGTTGGGTTGGGCGCAGCTCGCGGATGGTACAGGTGATCTGCTCCCATAGCCAGCTATGCATGGGGGAGTTTGCCGTGCGATGGTGGCTGACCAGAACGTAGTCGACGGAGATCTCCTCGGCGCCCGGGAAAGGTTGCGCGGTAATGCCCTGTGCGACGCTCTCGTTCTGTAGCAGAAACGCTGGGCCCGGCATGAGATAATCGGTGTTGCGCAAGACCTCCATGGCGGTCATCAGGTGGGAGATCTCCAGGGTGCCCCGAGACCACTGCCGAGCCTCCTCAAGGCTGGAGCTGATGGGCGTCACATCCAGTTGTTCGCGGTCAGAAACGTACAGGCGGATGATGGGGTACTGACCCAGATGCGTCTCGGTAACCGGCACCTGGCTCAAAGGGTGCTGCGCGCGCATGAGCAGCACTGGCGGGCTGCCGCCGAGATCAGCGATCCGGAAATCGCCGCCGTACTGGCTCTGGCGGATATGAATCGCAAAATCAAGATTGCCCAGGGCCAGTTGCTCCAGCTGATTTTCCACCCGGGTGATGATTTTGAGATGGAGCAGAGGCGCCTGCGCCTGTAGCCTGGCTGTGAGCGCTGGAAGCAGGGTGACACCAATGTATTCCGAGACCGCCAGGGTGACTTCTGCACTGCATTGCGCGGGGTCAAAGTGTGAGTCGCTGACCAGGTGGCTGATCCCGGCGAGGATCTCTGACAGGCCCTGGGCCAGTTCGTCAGCCCGGGGGGTGGGTTGCATGCCGTGGCTGGAGCGGGTGAAGAGGGGGTCATCAAATAGCGAACGCAGCCTGGAAAGGGTTTTGCTCATGGCCGGTTGGGTGATATAGAGGCGCTCTGCGGCCCGCGAAACATTTCGCTCTTCTAGCAATACTTGTAGAGAAATCAGAAGGTTAAGATCAATTTTGGCGAGTTCTCTGGTGTCCATAAGGCTAATATTACTTTAATTCATGTGTGTCATAATAATAATACATTGGATGCATATCACAACCAGGGCTATGCTTATCACAACTCGAAACACAGAGCCCCAAATGCCGGGGCTGACAGCGACACAAGCGCTGTCGATGGCATCCCATCCAGGTCCAACATAGAGTTATTTGTTCAAACCCGCCTTCTGGCGGGTTTTTTTATGCCCCGGCGATATGCCGGGCTTGTGCGAGGGCGTCTTCGGGTAGCTCTCCGAGTAGCACAATATGTAGAGCGCTTGGGCCGTGCGCGCCCCTAACCAGGGTGGCTTCGACATCTGCAGTGCTCGAGGGCCCCGCGATACAGTGGATGGCCCGGGGGCGTCGGGTCTGCTCCAGGGCAGGTGTCAATGCGGCCCACAGCTGCTCCATGTCGACGAGTATATTCTGGGTCTCGACCAGCACGATCTGCTGTTCTGGGAGGAAGTGATTCAGGGCCGGGTTGTGTTTGCCGGTGGTCGTCACCAGTGCCCCGGTTTCTGCAATGGCCCAGGGAGCATAGCCCAGGGTCACGGGCTCGCCCGGCTCCAGATCACCAAAGCGCGGCAGTACGCCACCGTCACGCCAGGGCATCGCCGCCAGTTGCGGGGCATTGCTGGACACCAGGCGGTGGCTGCGGTGGTGTTCGTAAAGATAATGGCCAATGGCCTTGACCGCGGCGATACGATCCTCTGCAACGGCGACGCTGGCCTGATTTTTCAGCGCCCGGGCGATGAAAGCGATGGCAGTATTGGCGTGCAGGAGGGACGCCGCAGGGGCTGTTCCAAATGTGCTCAGGTCGCGGGCAATATGCTCGGCG
Organism: Halioglobus sp. HI00S01; assembly: GCF_001635445.1. Lineage (NCBI taxonomy): Bacteria > Pseudomonadati > Pseudomonadota > Gammaproteobacteria > Cellvibrionales > Halieaceae > Halioglobus > Halioglobus sp. HI00S01. The sequence goes on along the minus strand of NZ_LWEE01000001.1, from coordinate 119,473 downwards.
CTATGGCCCGCGCTGGTGCCCCGAATACGCGCCATGATGCGCGATCGACTTTCGCTATTCATCGATTGCCTGCCTGGCCTGGTACTGGGCCATAAAGGTCTTACCCTGTGGTGCCGGGAAGTCCCTGGCGGAGGTCCATCCCCCGGCCAGAGGCAGGTGTTGAAAGCTGCCCTTCTTGCGCCCCAAGCGGGCCAGTAGGCCAAAGCCCAGATTCGTCAGCGCCCGATACAGTCCTGGCCTGGCAGCGACAAACGCGTGCAGCCGCATGCCAAAGCGCCAGCGGCGGGGNGTGACTTTCTGCTCGCTGAGGTCATGGCGCAAATCGCGGAGTAAATCGGGAAGCGGGATATCTGCTGGACACACTTCAGCGCAGCGGCCGCAGCTGGTGCAGGCATTGGGCAGTGCCTCGGCCTGCTCCAGTGAGCTGAGCAAGGGGGTGAGCACCGAACCTACCGGCCCCGGATAGACCGAGCCGTAGCTGTGGCCTCCCACCGCCGCAAAAATAGGGCAGTGATTCATACAGGCGCCGCAGCGAATACACTGCAATACCTCGCGGTAATCGCTGGCAAGAATGTCGGTGCGCTCGTTGTCGAGCAGCACGATGTGAGTTTCCAGGGGACCGTCGCTGTCATCTTCGCGGCGGGGGCCGGAGTAGAAACTGGTATAGCACGTCTGTGGCTGGCCGGTCGCGGAGCGTACCAGGAGTCGTTGCATGGCGGAGGCATCTTCCCCCCGCGGTAACAGCCGGTCCACGGTGGTGCAGACGATGAGCACCGAGGGTAGATTGGCGCAGAGGTCGCCATTGCCCTCATTGGTGACCAGCATACTGTAACCGGTATCAGCCACCAGGGCGTTGGCGCCGATGATGCCTACATCCGCCATCAGAAAGGTTTCGCGCAGAACCTGGCGGGCTTCCGCGACAATGTCGGCCGGTTCATTGAGCTCGCGCTCGCCCAGGGCGTGTTTTTCCAGGAACAGATCGCGAATCGACTCCCGGGATTTGTGCAGGGCCGGGCCCACAATATGGCTGGGTGTTTCGCCCGCCTGTTGCACGATATATTCGCCCAGATCAGTTTCAACAACGTCCAGGCCGCCGCGCTCGAGATAGTGATTGAGCCCTGTTTCCTCGGTGACCATGGATTTACCCTTGGCTACCCGGCGGGCGTTGTGTTGCTGGCAGATGTCCAGCACGATGGAATTGAGCTCGGCGCCATCGCTGGCAAAGTGCACCTGGTTGCCGTTGTTGGTCGCCTCCAGTTCAAACCGTGCGAGGTAGTAATCCAGATTATCGAGGGTGTGCTGGCGAACGCGCTTCACGTGCTGGCGTAATTCCTCAAAGGCGCCGAACTCGTCCATGGCCATGTCGCGCATGAGCGGCAGGAATTGCGCCATGGCAGCGCGTCGTTTGACTTCCGGACCATCGCTGAGAGCGTCGTGGCTGAGCTCGAAGAATAACTCGCTGTGGTTTTCCACGGTCAGTGGTCCCCTTCGCCTATCGCCGGTCCGTACAGGTCGCCACTGAGAATTTCAGCCACGTGGCGGACTTCGATGGCAAGGCCTTCCCGGCGAGCACGACCTGCCAGGTTGAGCAGGCAACCGAGGTCGCCACCGGTCAGGATGGCGGCCTCCGTCGCAGCTGCGCTGGCCAGTTTGTCGTCAGCCATCTGAGCAGATATGCCCGGCATCTTCGCGCAGAAGGTCCCGCCGAAACCGCAGCAGACGTCGCTTTGTTGCATTTCGGCCACTTCGACGTCGCACAGCGTTTTCAGCAGCTGGCGCGGTTGTTCGCGAACGCCCATTTCCCGCAGTCCCGCGCAACTGTCGTGATAGGTGATGGGTGGCAGGGCCGTGGGATGGGCGGGGGCGGTGTCGAGTTTGACCACGTCGGTGAGAAAACTGGTCAGCTCCCAGGTCTTCTCCGCCAGGGCCAGGGCGCGTTCACGCCAGGCGCCCTCCAGCAACCGTGGGTAGTGGTGGGCAATCATGCCGGCGCAGGAGCCGGAAGGCGCTACGACATACTCGGCGTGTTCAAATAACTCGATGGTGCGCTTGGCCAGAGGAATTGCGCTGGCGAATTCGCCGCTATTGTAGCCGGGCTGGCCGCAGCAGGTTTGTTCGGTCGGTACCGATACCTCGCAGCCCGCCTGCTCCAGGAGGCGCAGCGCGGCGAAAGCAACCGAGGGGCGCATCAGGTCTGCCAGGCAGGTGACGAACAGGGAAACTTGTGGCGCGGTAGTGTCGTTCATTCAGGCCAGTGCCCCAGGATATTGGCAGCCAGTATATCCCAATAACGACAGTGAGCCAGTGTCCTGGCGCTAGAAGCTGCCGGCAACTAGCACCACCGCGGCGATGACCAGTGAAGCAGCGCAGGCGAGCACACCTACGGCGATGGGATGACGTACTTCAAGCAGCTTCACCAGTGCTGTTTTGCGGTCCACCCGAGCGCCCTGGCGCGCCAGCGGATAAATCTGCTCGGCCACTTGCTCGGGATTCAGATTGGGTATCAGTGCTGTCCCGGTAAAGACAACAACGTCATCAACCATCAGAAAAGGGCCGCGGTAATGGATGCGCGCGCCCTTTGCCAGGTGGTACATATCCCGGTGGTCGACCAGGGCGAGCGTGTCGTCACAACGGCCCACATGGCCACTTTCGCCCCTGCCGTAGAGCAACAGGCCGACAGCGGGGCCGGCCAGGGCGATGATTGCCGCCAGCGCCTCATGCGCGCTGGCGTTGAGGCCCGCCACCACAAGTAATGCCGCGAGACAGATTAGGCCGTAGCCCAATCCCGTGCGCAGTAAGTCGCGGCGACGATCTTCAACGGGGTCTACCCAGGTGATGCTGTCACTGTACTGGTCCAGTGGCTCGGCGCCGCGGGCAGGGCGGTTGACGTAGACCAGGCTGCGCAGGTACTGGTGGCCGGTGTAGGCGAGTGCGCCGACCACGGCGATCAGGCATAGCGAGAACGCGACAGCCCAGACCACACTTTTGATGGTTTGTGTGCGCTGCTGTTCTCCTTTGAGTTCTGCCAGCAGGTCTGAGCTGACGTCTGCCTCCGGCTCACCGGTCTCACTAAAGCGCAGTATCTGTGTGGTGCCAGGATGAAACAGCAGTACTTTCTGGCCCCAGCGCAGGAGTCGACCGTCGGCGAGCGGGTCCGGCGCGGGGAGGTCGCGCAGATACTTCCAGTCACTGTCAAACAAGTACAGGCCGGCGCTGCCCGTTTCCGGGTTGTAGAGATTGACCCACCAGTAGTCGCCAGAGCGAACAAAATCACGCACCCGGGTCTGGGCCTCGGCCAGGGCCTGGGGCGGGAGAAGCAACACTTCATCCAGTTGTTTGCCAAAGGCTTGATCTTCATAGCGGAATACGCCCACCGCAGGTCCTTCGGCGCTGTTGATCAACATCAGCCCCTGATCCAGGCGCAGGGCCGGCCCGGGGGTGAAGCTGTGATCCACTTCGGCGAGCACGCTGCCCTCGGGTGAGAGTTTGAGCAGGGAAGAGGCGGCGGCGCTGGCGGCAAACAGCTGGCCGTTGAGTTCGTGCACAGCCACGGCGTCCGGCGCGCTCTGCAACGGAGTGTTTGCAAGCGAGTTGCATTGGCGTGTGCTGAGGTCGCAGCGCCATAGTCCCGCAGCCGCGTCATTTTCCGCTTCGCTAGCCCAGAGGAGCAGCTCGCTAGCGGGCGTAAAGGTGAGGCTACGGGCACCTGCTGCCAGACCCAGTTCTGTCAGCGACAAGCGGGTACGGCCCACACCGGAGCGGTCGTGGATCAGCAGCATGTCGGCGGCCTGCACCAGCAATGTGCCATTGGATGCCGCCAGCACATAGGCGGGCCCTGACACAGGTTCGACCGGATCCAGACTGATGTATCGGCCACTGAGTAGAAGGGCTACAGCCAGTACGGCGGCAGCGATCGCCAGCGTGCGATGAAATGTTTCCCGGGCCAGTTCAGCGCGGCCGCGCACCTCCGCGTTATTGCGGAAGGGGTGAGTGCGATAGTCGTTGGGAGCGCCTGTCTGACGCTTGCCCACGGGGCCCTGGCCGAGTTTCCCACGGCGGGGAAGTTCCATGGCAGAGCGAACCGTGCCCTCTCGGCTTCTCAGGGACGCCTGGCTTGCGAGCTCGGCAGCGCCGCGGACAATGGCCTGTTCTTCGAGACGTTGGCGTTCGGTCTCGCGTTCTTTTTCCAGCGCCAGCTCGAGTGCCTTGCGTGCCTCTTCTTGCTGCTTGATATGCGCTTTTTCGGCTCTTCGTGCCTCGCGCTCCGCCTCTTGTGCCGCCCTTCTTGCATCGGCCTCGCGTTGGCGCCGGGCCGCTTCCTCGACCCGCTGGCGCTCAATTTTCTGCTGCTCGATACGTTTCTGCTCGGCGGCTTTGGCAGCGACGAGTGCCTCGGCCTGTTCGCGCTCTCGGCGCTCAGCGGCCTCTCGCGCTTTCTTTTCCCCCAACAGACGGGCTTTTTCCTTTGCCGCCGCTTCCTTTTCGGCTTTGCGTTTTGCGGCAGCCTCCTGCTCGGCTTTTTTGCGCGCCGCCTTTTCCGCCCGTCGCTTTTCGGCCTCTGCCTCGCGCCGCGCTTGATCTTCGCGTCGCCGGGCCTCTTCTTCGGCTTTGCGCTGCCTGGCTTCTGCTTTGCGCCGGGCCTCGGCTTCGGCCTTGGCCCGGCGTTGTGCCTCTGCCTCGGCTTCCTTGCGGGCTCGCTGCTCTGCCTTCACCCTGGCTCGCTCGTCGGCTTCGGCTTGCTTGCGGGCGGCCTCCTCGGCCTTGCGTTGCGCTATCGTCGCAGCGGCTGCCTGGCGTTGGGCTTCTTCTTCGGCCAGCTGGCGGGCGCGCGCAGCCGCTTCTTCCTGTTTGCGCCGGGCCTTCTCCTTGCGCAGCATGGCTTGCTTTTCTCGCTCGGCCTTGCGCCTTGCCGCCTGGGCGAGTTGCTCACGCTCCAGCTTTTGCTGGCGTGCTTTCCACTGCGCTTCCTGGGATTCGCGTCGTTCGCGCTGCTGGCGCTGGCGGCTGCTCTCGAGTTTACGTTGTGGCTCGCGAGCGATGCGCTCCTGGGCCTCTTGCTCGGCCTGGAGCCGGGCCTCTTCCCATTTGGCTTGTTTGGATTGGCTTTCCTGTTCTGCCGATTCCTCAACCTTGCGTGGGGCGTCGGGTTCGCTGGTCATACCGGAGGCATCGATCTTGCGCAGCTCTGCCTCAACGCCCAGCTTGCGCAGCTTGGCGTAGTATTCGGCGGCGACTTTGCGCTCGATATTGCGGCGAAGAATAATGGTTTCGCCGGAGAAGAAGCGTTCGAGTTGCTCCGGATCTCGGATGTCGAACATTTTGGCAAAGCGAGCCTTTACCTTTGCCGGGTCACGGCCCGGCAGAATCTCACCCCAGAACGTGAGGTTGAACTTATTCACCTCGCGTTTTCCATCCCCGTGTTATGTCGTTGTAAAGGGGCAATGTACGGCGTGCAATGCCCCTTTGCCAAGCGAGAACTTGCGTTTAGTGCACTCCGTGCATCAGGCGACGCAGAACAGGGGAAACCAGGAACAAGAGCACGGCAACGCCCAGGCCAACCCACAGCAGGTCGGTGAACAGGCTGTTGTAGCTGGCCAGCGCTGCACTCACATCGGTGACGCCGCCATCAACGGTCTCGATAGCGGCAAGTTTGGCCAGCTGGGCTGCGACAAATTCGGAGTAGGCGGTTGCCAGGAACCAGGCGCCCATCATCACGCCAACAACGCTAGGCACCGACAATTTGGTGACAGCTGACAGGCCCACTGGCGATAGACACAGCTCACCTGTGGTGTGCAGGAGATAGGCCAGTACCATCCACCATGCAGCGACTAGGCCTGCCTCGTCCGGGTTGGCAGCACCCCAGACCAGGGCACCGAAGCCGAGACCGGCCTGGGCGATACCCAGGGCGAACTTGACCGGTGTTGAAGGCTCCAGACCGCGTTTATCCAGCGCCGTCCACAGCCAGGCAAAGAAGGGCGCCAGGGTCATGATGAAGAAGGCGTTGAGGGAGCCGAACTGCGATGCGGTAAATTCAATACCGAACAAGGTGCGGTCCATAACCCGGTCTGCGAACAGGGTCATGGAGGCGGCGGCCTGTTCGAACAGGGCCCAGAACACCACCGTGGACATCGTCAATACGATGAGCGCAATCATGCGGCCACGTTCAACGGCGTTACAGCGCGTGGTAATAAACCAGGCGAGGCCGACCAGAACGACGACTGACAGTATGTTCAGCAGCGTGCCCACCGCACCGTGGAATTGCAGCATTTGCCAGGCCGCAAACACACCGAGCAGGGACCCCAGGTAAATGCTCCACTCTTTGTTCAGGCCAATCGGGGATTTCTCCTGCAATACTTCCGGGTTGGCTGGCTCAGCGTGCCCATGCAGGTGCTTCTGACCGAGAATAAAAGTGACCAGGCCGATCAGCATGCCGATACCCGCTGCGCCAAAGCCATAGGCCCAGCCGTAGGTCTCGCCCAGGTAGCCACACAGCAGCGTGGCCACAAACGAGCCGATGTTAATGCCCATGTAGAAAATGGTGAAACCGGAATCCCGACGGTGATCGTCTTCCGCGTAGAGGCGGCCGACAATGGTTGAGATATTGGGTTTCAGGAAACCGACGCCCATGACAATCAGGGCCAGGGAGAAATAAAAGACCTGTAGCGCCCCTTCATCGCGCACTACCTCGCCTTCCACGTAGCGCGCCTGCTCGCCTTCCACGGCCATACCCAGGTGGCCCGCCACCAGTAGTAGACCGCCAAATATGACCGCCTTGCGCATGCCGAGGTAACGGTCTGCCAACAAGCCGCCAATCACGGGCATTGCGTAAACCAGTGCAGCATAGCTGCCCAGAACTTCCAGGCCATTGGCGTCAGAGAACAGGTGATACTTGGTGAGGTATAGCAGTAACAGATACTTCATGCCGTAGAAGGAAAATCGCTCCCACAGCTCGGTGGCGAAGCAGACGAAAAGGCCACGCGGATGGCCGAAGAAGCCGGTGTCATCCGCCGGCAGAACGGCGCTGTTGCTGGTCATGTAAAGTCCTTGTGTTCCGAGGCCAAGTCAGGCGTTGGATTGTAAACGAACGAGAGCGCCAATACCGCAATCGAATAATTGTCCGTATGATATCGCTCCACGCCCTCAATAGGAGACATCTCATGCGAAAAATCATCCCTGTTTTGGGGGCAGCCCTCCTGGTGGCCGCCTGTGGTCCTGCGCTGCAATCTACGTCGGCGACGGTTGATCCTGTCGAAGCGAGCGGGGCATTCAGCCCCGAGGCCAGACTCACGGCAAGCCACTGACACTTTTGGGAACCAAATTATGAATGGTGCAGAGAGTCTGCTCACAACCTTGACGAACAATGGCATCGAGGTGTGCTTTACCAATCCAGGCACATCCGAAATGCATTTTGTCGCGGCGCTGGATGAGGTGCCCGAGATGCGCTGCGTACTGTGCCTGTTTGAAGGCGTCCTCAGTGGCGCCGCAGATGGCTACGCCCGTATGGCCGGAAAGCCGGCATCGACGCTGCTGCATCTGGGGCCGGGCCTGGGCAACGCGCTGGCCAATATCCACAACGCCAAGAAAGGCTTCTCTCCCATGGTGAATATTGTCGGCGATCACGCGACTTATCACCTGGAGTACGATGCGCCTCTCACGTCCGACATTGAAGGTATTGCAGGCCCGGTTTCGCATTGGGTGCACACTTCAACGTCATCTGGCGACATCGCGCGTGATGCGGCCGAGGCCGTGCGCCAAGCAGGAGTATCGCGGGTCGCAACACTGATGTTGCCGGCGGATGTCTCCTGGAGCGACAACCCCAATGGGCCCGAGGCTGTAGTCGAGGTGGCGACACCACCCTCGGTGTCTGTCGAGCGGATTGAGGAGGCGGTCGCAGCGCTGCAGTCGGGCGCGAACACGCTGATTCTTCTCGGTGGCCGGGAGGTGGGTATGCCCCATGGGCATTTGGCGGATCGCATCGCGCAGGCGACTGGCGCGCGTGTGCTGATTGAAGTGCTGCCCGCGAAGATTGCCCGCGGTGAGGGCACGGCGAACATCGATCGGCTCGCCTATCTCGCTGAGCTGGCAATCGACAGTATCAGGGACATTGAGCAGTTGATTCTGGTGGGGGCCGCCGACCCGGTATCCTTCTTTGCCTATCCTGGTGTCCCCAGTGCTATCGCGCCGGCCACTGCCCGGCGGATGGTGCTGGCCGGGCCGCGAGATGACACAGAGGGAGCGCTGACCGCGCTGGCAGAGGCCCTGGGCGCCATGGCAACGGAGCCGCGCGTACACGCGCTTAATTTACCGGACCTCCCTGCTGGTGAACTGGATGCAGCCAAGGTGGGCATGGCCATTGCTCATCATATGCCTGAGAACGCCATTCTCGTGGATGAAGGCATTACCTGCGGCATGATGGTCAACATGTTTACCGGCACGGCCCGATATCACGAGCAGCTCAACCAGACCGGCGGTAGTATCGGCTGGGGGCTGCCGGCGGCGCTCGGTGCCGCAGTGGCCTGCCCGGATCGCAAGGTGGTCTGCATCGAGGGCGACGGCAGTGCGATGTATACCATTCAGGCGCTGTGGAGTATGGCGCGTGAAAATACCGATATCACCGTCGTAATTTTCAGTAACCGCAAGTATTCCATTCTTGAGATGGAGTATGGGCGCACGGGTGCGCGGGACGGTGTGCCCGGCCCCAGTGCCGCCAGCACCCTAGATATTGGCAGCCCGGATATGGATTTTGTTGCCATGGCCCGGGGCATGGGCGTCCAGGCCGATCGCGCCACTACCGCTGAAGCGTTTAGCACGCTGTTTGAGCAGGCTATGGCCGAGCGCGGACCTCGTCTGATCGACGCCATTGTACCGCCGGTTTTTTAGTACTCTGACGTGGCGAAAGCGCTGGTTTTCGCTGCGCCGTCTAAATTAGCTGAAGTCTCCCAGCTAGTCTTTCTGCGCCGCAGGTGCCGAGCCAAATGGCGCCCATAAACATGCAGCTGTCGTGAACGGCAATGCAATCTGTCGCCTCGATGCGATGCAATAGACAGCATGGAAGACATGCCCTGCAGTGCATTGAGGAGGCAACGTGATGGCAATTTTTACCCGTATCTTCGGTCGGGGACGAGTGGAGGAGAAGCAACTGGGTTATGTCGATGCTCAGCGCAAGGTACTGGACTACGCCCGTTACCTGGAAATGCAGCCCCCCATGCCGGGACGTATTGTTGATCAGGATTCCCTGCCACATCCCAAGATTGAACTGAAAGTCGCGTTGAAGATGTGCATTGCCAATAGCGAGGACGTGCGCCTGGCCGAGCATCTCAAAAGCGGCTATCTGATGCTCTCTGCGTTTCAGGCCGGTGTCGGCGTCAAGGCGCTGGGCACGGATTTCGGTGTGCTCGATCTCGAGCGCGACCCACTGGATATCGCCACCCAGATTGAAGAGGAAGCAGAGATTGCCAGCTTCTGGAAAGCCTGTGTGCAGTCGGAGTTGGAACAGCTTCAGCAGGACATTTATGCCCTGGAGCTGGAGGTCAGTCAGCCCGCCAAAGTCTCCGCCTGATTCAGCTCAGGCCGCACTGCGTCCGGTAACGGGCGCAGCTTCTATTTCGTCGTCCAGTAGTCTACGCAGTTCCTCGGGGGTTCGCAGACGCTTGATACGCTCAAACAGCACCGCAGCCTGTGGGTAATAGCAACGCAGGTACACCAGCCATTGCTTGATCGGATTGCCCACGCAGCGTGCATCGTATGCCTCGATCGTGGCATCCAGATAGCCACTCACCAGCAGCAATACGTGCTCCCAGCGCAATGCATGCGCCGGTTCACCGTTGTCCAGTGCCCGGATGATAGCGGGCAGATCGGGGCGGCACAGGGCGCCGCGACCTAGCATGAGATCATCGCAGCCGCTGACCTCGCGGCAGCGCTGGGCATCCTCTGGGCTCCATATCTCACCGTTGGCTATTACCGGAATGTCGAGCAGCTCGCGCGCAGTAGCAATCTCTTCCCAGTAGGCTGGGGGCCGATAACCGTGACGCTTGGTGCGCGCATGCACCGTCAATTCAGTTGCGCCGGCCTCCCCAATGCCGCGGACGATGTCCTTGAACAATTGACTGTCTTCGTAGCCAAGGCGGGTCTTAACGGTCAGCGGGACGTGGCTGGGCACTGCCTGTCGCGCCGCCGCAGCGATGGCAGCAACCCGCTCAGGCTCGCGCAAAAGTATGGAGCCGCCATTGGAGTTGTTCACGGTTTTGGCCGGGCAGCCAAAGTTGAGGTCGATACCCGGTGCACCCAGTTCTGCGGCACGCGCAGCATTCTCGGCCACCACCTGGGGGTCGCCGCCCAGAATCTGAACATATACTGGCGCGCCTGACGGGGTGGTGCCACCGTCGTGCAGCTCGGGACACAGGCGATAGAACACCCGCGGTGGCAGCAGTTGATTACTGACGCGAACAAATTCAGTGACACAGCGATCCACCCTGCTCACAGAGGAGAGCAGAGTACGCATGGTGTGATCAACAACGCCCTCCATTGGGGCGATCATCAGGCGCATCGCGCGGTACCGGTCAGGGGGAGGCCGCGGATTATACGCTGGCCTACCCCCATAGGGGAATGTCAACCGCAAGCCCCGCCAATGGCGCAATAAGCCCGACTGATTTATTATTATGAACTTTCGGTGGGAGCCTCAATCGGCTCCCGCAATCCCTTTCCGGTTACGGTAGTGAAATGACAGACGATATTGTTGGCCAGGGCGTTGAGCTGATGGTGTACGGCATGGGCACCGTTGTGGTATTTCTGGCGCTGCTGGTGGTGATTACCACCATGATGTCACGCCTGATGACACGTTATTTTCCCGAGTTGCCAGCCCCCGAGCCCGCACCGCGCAAGCCCGTATCCGCCGCGCCCGCGGAAGGTGAGGTCGTCGCTGCGATAACGGCCGCCATTCATCAGCACCGCAATAAAAAGTCGTAATAGAGGTATGTCCATGGAAGAGAACAAACGCCCCTTGGGCCTTACGGATGTCGTGCTGCGGGATGCTTCCCAATCGCTGTTGGCGACCCGGGTGCGCATTGAAGATATGCTGCCGATTGCTGCCAAGCTCGATCAGGTGGGCTTCTGGTCTCTGGAAACATGGGGTGGGGCGACTTTCGATGCCTGTATTCGCTATCTCGGTGAAGATCCCTGGGAGCGCATTCGCGAACTGAAAAAGGCGATGCCGAACACACCGCAGCAGATGCTGTTTCGCGGCCAGAATATTCTCGGTTACCGCCACTATGCCGACGATGTCGTCGAGAAATTTGTGGAGCGGGCGGCATTAAACGGTGTAGACGTATTCCGGGTGTTTGACGCCATGAACGATATGCGCAATATCGACGTTGCGCTGCGGGCGGTTAAGGCTGTCGACAAGCATGCCCAGGGCACCATCTCCTATACGTCCAGCCCCGTTCACAATATCGATACCTGGGTGGACCAGGGCAAGCGTATTGAGGACATGGGGGCGGACTCGATCGCCATTAAGGATATGGCCGGTCTGCTCCATCCCTATGAAGGCTATGAGTTGGTCAAGCGCCTCAAAGACGCCTGTGATATTCCTATCGGGCTGCACTGTCACGCGACCACCGGTTTATCAACGTCCACGATTTTGAAATGTGTGGAAGCCGGAATTGATAACGTGGATACCTCCATATCGTCAATGTCTATGACTTACGGCCATTCACCCACCGAAACGGTGGTGGCTATGCTCAAGGGCACCGATCGCGACCCGGGGCTCGATATCAATCTGCTGGAAGAAATCGCCTCCTACTTCCGCGACGTGCGCAAAAAGTACGCCAAGCATGAAGGTTCACTGCGGGGTGTCGATTCGCGCATTTTGGTCGCCCAGGTGCCCGGCGGTATGCTGACCAATATGGAGAGCCAGCTCAAGGAGCAGGGCGCAGCGGACAAACTCGACCAGGTGCTCGAAGAGATACCACGCGTGCGCGAAGACCTCGGTTATATTCCGCTGGTGACACCGACCTCTCAGATCGTTGGTACCCAGGCGGTACTCAACGTATTAACCGGAGAGCGTTACAAGTCCATTTCCAAGGAAACCTCCGGGGTACTCAAGGGCGAGTATGGCGCGACGCCGGCAGCCGTAAATGCCGAATTACAGGCACGGGTGCTTGACGGCGAAGAAGCCATTACCTGCCGCCCCGCAGACCTGCTCGAACCCGAGTTGGATGTGCTGCGCGATGAACTGCTGAAGCTGGCGGCAGAGAAAGACCTGTCCCTGGCAACAGGCGATGGCGAAATCGATGACGTGTTGACTTACGCGCTGTTCCCGCAGATTGGTCTCAAGTTTCTCGAAAACCGCGGTAATCCGGATGCCTTTGAACCAGCACCGGGCAATGAACCGGAGCCGGTGCCCGCAGCCCCGGTTGCAGCGCCTGGCGAGGCCGAGGTTTACACAGTGAAGGTCAACGGCAACGCCTATGTTGTCGAGGTGAGCGAAGGCGGCGATATCTCCAGCATTGCCCCCGTTGCAACACCTGCGGCAGCGCCCGCGCCAGCTGCTGCTGTGGGCGGCGCGGGCGAACCGCTGCCAGCGCCGCTGGCCGGTAATATTTTCAAGGTGAACGTCGCCCCCGGTGACAGCGTTTCTGCCGGCGATGTCATTATTATTCTCGAGGCGATGAAGATGGAAACCGAGGTTCGCGCCAGTCGCGATGGCACAGTGGCCAGTGTCGATGTGAAAGTCGGCGATACGGTGGCTGTCGGCGACTCCCTGATTACCCTGGACTAAGTCAGCGATGGATAATCTTCTCGTTCTTTGGAATTCTTCTGGACTCGCCCAGATACAGGTGGGCCAGGTCGTCATGATGCTCATCGGCCTGGGGCTTCTGTTTTTGGCCATTCGCAAAAACTTTGAACCACTGCTACTGGTGCCAATCGGCTTTGGCGGTATTCTCGCCAATATTCCCGGTGCAGGGCTGGCGTACTCCGCCGTCGAAAATGCGTTGCATGCAGCTGACCCGGCGATGCTGGCAGAATTTGCCCGTGCATTGGGCGTGACAGTCTACGACAGTGCCAAAGATATCCAGGTCGCCTATGACAATGCCGGGGCCGGCGCACATCTTGCGGCGCAGCAACTGGCAATGGATGCCGGCTACGGCAACGGTATGTTGTACAGCTTTTACTCGGTCGCTATCGCCTCGGGCATTGCCCCGCTGGTCATCTTTATGGGCGTGGGCGCTATGACTGATTTCGGGCCGTTGCTGGCGAATCCAAAAACCCTGTTTCTGGGTGCCGCGGCGCAGTTCGGCATATTTGCCACGGTATTGGGCGCGGTGACCCTGACCTCGCTGGGCGTGATGGACTTCAGCGTTGCGGATGCCGCTGCGATAGGCATTATTGGTGGCGCCGACGGCCCCACGGCCATTTATGTCTCCAGCGTTCTGGCGCCAGACCTTCTCGGAGCGATTGCCGTGGCAGCCTACTCTTACATGGCGTTGGTGCCGCTGATTCAGCCGCCGATTATGCGTGCCCTGACCACGGAAGAAGAGCGCAAAATTGAAATGGTGCAGCTACGGCCGGTTTCCCAGCGTGAGAAAATTGTTTTTCCACTGGCGTTGCTCATTCTGGTTGCCTTGCTATTGCCCGACGCAGCGCCGCTGTTGGGTATGTTCTGCTTCGGTAATCTCATGAAAGAGTGTGGTGTTGTCGACCGGCTGTCGGACACGGTGCAGAACGCGCTGATAAACATCACTACCATTTTTCTCGGGCTGTCTGTCGGCTCCAAACTGGTTGCGGATAAGTTCCTGGACATGAATACGTTGGGTATCCTCGGCCTGGGCATTGTCGCCTTTGGCATTGGCACCGCTTCTGGCGTACTCATTGCCAAGCTCATGAATCGCCTGAGTGCCACGCCGATCAATCCGCTGATTGGGTCAGCCGGTGTTTCTGCGGTACCCATGGCCGCCCGAGTCAGCAACAAATTGGGCCTGGAAGCCAACCCCCATAATTTCCTGTTAATGCATGCCATGGGACCCAATGTGGCGGGTGTGATTGGGTCTGCGGTGGCTGCCGGCGTCATGATCAGCCTCGTCGGAGGCTGATGGCGTGGGAATTCCTGTTACGCGGATTACGCCGCGTTTTAATGAGACCGATGCCCTGGGTCACATCAACAATGCGGTGATGTCCGTGTGGTTTGAGGTGGCGCGCACCGACGCATTGAGTTACCTGCGCGATGGCCCTCGGTCTGAGGGGCGTTGGCTGGTGGCTTCTGTCACCCTGGATTATCTTCGCGAAACTTTCTACGGCTCAGATGTGACTATCAACATGTCGCGCGTTTTTGCCGGCAACACCTCGCTTACGATGGAATGTGAAATGCACCAGAACAATGAGCTGGTTGTGAAGGGCAAGGCGGTGCTGGTACACGTGGATATGGAAAGCAAAGCCAAGCTGCGGGTGCCTGATGTAATGCGCGAGAAACTCGCAACGCTGTAAACGCTAGATTGCCAGCGTCATTTCGACCCGGTGCATATCTGGTCCCCAGCCATGCTCAAGCTCCGAAAGGAAGTTCGCTCCGAATCGTGCGAAGAACGGCGCGGATTTATGGCTGGCAGCGATGGTGATTGCGCTGGCACCATGTTGGCGAGCTGCCGCGATAGCCCGCGTCATGATGGCCGAACCGAGACCACTGCCCTGATGATGCGGAGACAGTAGAATCCAGTTAAGGCTTGCTTCCTGCCCGCTCTGGGAATAGATCCCGTAGGCACCTACTGTGGTCTCTCCCTCCGTACACACTTCGTAGCCAGTGCCCGCGCTGCGTAAAAAGGCAAGATAGTCTTCCCTTTCATAGGGGGCGGAAAACATCGGACAATTGTCATCGAAAATCGCCAGGCATGCCGCTTCATCGCTGCGCTGAAAAGCGCGGAACACCGGGTCAGGCACGGCCGTTCGCCGTGCACGACGGCGCATCATCGCCCAGCGCCATGACCATCGACGCAACCCCACCTTCAGAGGTCGTAACGGGTTGCTGAATCGCTTCTGCCAACCAATCCAATGCGGAGGGCGGTACTGCTAATAGATCTTCCTCAGAGCTAATAGCACCAGCATCGTTGGCGCACAGATCCTCGTCAACGGAAAAGCCGACGCGCTTCTCAAATTCGTCCATGTCACGGGATTTGCGCCGCAATAGCTTGTCGTACAGGGTGCTATGAAAGCGCAGGGGCGGACCTTCGAGTTCGGTGAGACGGCGGACGATCTTGCGGTCGTTAATGTCCCTGGCCGGTTGCGCCTTGCGGTAGTGATACAACAATTGGATTGCCGGCAGGGACAAGCTTTCATTGTCCACAGAGAGCGTTTGAGCCGTGTGGTTTTCGCCGATAGCATTGAGAAAATGCTGAACGATATTGCCATCCGGAAAGTGGCGGCGATCAAACTTGTGCACATGGACCTGGCTTTTGCCGAAGACCTTGTCGAGAATTCTGATTCTGGAGGGATAGGCAAACGCGTAGTCTTCCTCCAGGTTGGTGTGGCGATGCTTCAGGCGTTCTTGAAACGAGCTCTCCATGAGTGACTTCATGGGCCTGAAGTAGATGTGGGTGGCGATATCCGTGAAGCGCTGGCTGAAGAAAGTGCGTGCCTCCGCCAGTTCTTCCTCGCTCATGGACGCCATCACCTCTGCTGATAGCACAGCGTCTTTTGAACCCAGCTTATTAATTTGCCGGGACAGACCCCAGCGAGCCAGCTCGCGCAGTCGTGCCAGTTCTTCCGGTGAAAGGTTTCGTCCTTTATAGATGCCTTTGTCACCGAGGTTGTCGCTAAATGCCTGGGTCATCCATAGTGAAGAGTTGGGGTCGCCGCGGTGCAGGAAGTGCCTGGAGAGGTCTTGCTGATGCTTCGCCAGGTACTGTTGAATGGCGGTCGTGCCGGTTTTACGTGTCCCCAGGTGGAGCACGATTTGATGGTCGGGCCGCTTCCGCAGACGTTGCAAGCGAGTAAGTAAAGCGCGCGGCCCGAGCATAGTGAGTGAGCTTATTCGGAAGGTGAGCTGATGGCCTCTTTGACCTTGTCCACATCGACAGAATCTGCGGCCTTTTCCATGTCGACAGCATCGTAGGCTTTCTTGTAGTCGATATTGTCGCCACTCACGGCATCCGTCATCTTGTCGGTATCGACCGAATCTACGGCCTTCTCTTTGTCCACTGCCTCGACCAGTTTGCCGAGATCTTGAGCGAAACTGACAGAGGCCAGCGGCAGCAGTGCCAGGGTCATGATTTGTAGGGTACGTTTGTTCATAGGGATTACCTTGTGTTGTTGTTACTGTTTGACATTATTTTGTCCGTTCACCGCGTCGCAACAGCCGGAAGAATGAGTAAGAGGGGTCTTGTGGCCCCGGGCAGCCGAGATGCGATCCGTCGATCAGTGGATGGGATAAATCCACCGCCGAAGGTGAGGTAATTGTAGCCCAGTCCGCCACCACCGCGCGCTCGGAAAATTTCCATTGGCCTGCGCGCTTGGTGTATTTATCGAAGTAGCGGCCGCCAACCATCAAGTCCAGGGTACCTTCTTCTGTGCGCACCTTGTGGAAGGCCAACACGTAGATTTCACCTTCCGCGTAGTCAACTTCCAGCGCCAGGTTCACGGTAGTTACATTGTGATGGAGAATTTCCATGGGGGCCTGGATTTGCGGCAACTGGTCGATGAATTCCATGGCCAGGCCCTTAAAGAAGGCTCCGTGGTCATCGGTAGCATCCGGGTGGTAAAGCTCACGCAGTTTGTCGTGATCATGCCGGTCAGAGGCATTGCAGTAGGCGTGCACCAGTTCAGTGATGGCCTGCTTGTCCAGCAGGGCCTGAAGCTGCGGGTCCACTATTTACCCAACGCGCGCTGATAGGCAGCGACAGTAGTGGCAAGGCCCACACGAATGGCATCGACGGTTAATGCGTGGCCGATAGAGACCTCCAGCAGTGCGGGAACCTCAGCGGCGAAGCGCGGCAGGTTATGCAGGTCCAGATCGTGTCCGGCGTTCAGTCCCAGGCCTTCTTCCGCGGCCACTTCACCGGCACGAACAAACCTGGCGAGTGTCTCTTCAACTTGTTCACCTGTCTTCACGGCGTGCGCGTAGCTCTCGGTATACAGCTCTATGCGCTGTGTGCCCGTTTGCGCGGCGAGGCGAATCTGCTCTTCATCCGGGTCCATGAACAGGCTGGTGCGAATGCCCAGCGATTGCAGCTCGGTTACCAGAGGGGCTACACGATCACCATCTTTTTTGAGGTCAAAGCCGTGGTCAGAGGTGAGCTGGCCATCCCCATCCGGTACCAGGGTGACCTGGGCTGGACGGATTTCCCGCACGAGCTCCATAAAGCCTGGGTAGTCGCTAACGCCTGGGCGCTCGCTTTTGCGCGCAGCAGTGAAGGGGTTGCCTTCGATGTTGAACTCCACCTCGAGCATCGCGGCCAGGTCGAAGCAGTCCTGGGCGCGGATGTGTCGCTGGTCCGGCCGCGGATGGACGGTAATCCCGTCGGCACCTGCATCAATACACATTTGCGCGTGCTCGGGAACGCTGGGATTGGTCGTATCCCTAGAATTGCGGATTAGCGCAATTTTGTTGAGGTTGACCGACAGGGCGATCACAGAATGGATTTCCGTTTGACCTCGATAATGGTCACGGTTTCTGTGGGTACGTCGCTGTGCGGCCCGGCCTGACCGGTGGGAACAGTAGCGATGAAGTCGATCACTTTCATGCCTTCAATGACTTCGCCAAACACGGTGTAGCCGTCGCGTCCCGGTGCCCAGTCCAGGCGCAGGTTATTGCGCAGATTGACAAAGAACTGGGAGGTGGCTGAGTCGGGATCATTGGTTCGCGCCATCGCCACTGTGCCGCGGGTATTGTGCAGGCGGTTGCGAGATTCGTTCTTGATGGGCTCGTGGGTTTCTTTCTCGCTCATGTCGGCGACAAATCCGCCGCCCTGAATCATGAAGTCAGGGATGACACGATGGAAAATGGTTCCATTGTAAAAACCCTCATCGACGTATTTGAGGAAATTCTCCACTGTGGCTGGCGCCTTGTCGCGGAACAGGCGCAGGGTAAACGTGCCATCGGAGGTTTTTACCGTGACCAGTGGATTGGGCAGCGGCGTCTCTTCTTTGTCAGCCGCGACAGCGGCGGGGGCCAGGACCAGGGCCAGGATCAGGGTAAACGTCTTCAGCATTTCTTGTCTCCGTATGCGCGGCGGTGGGCTACCAACTGGAGCCCCAGCTTGAGGGTTTGCGGCGTTTTGGCCACAGGCGGGGCACAACCAGCGTGATGATGACGCCCAGCAAAACAGCAAGTGCCCCATTCATGAACGCCTCGCTCTTGACCTTGTCGTTCAGGCGCAGGTTTTCTGCTTCGAGAGTGTCTACGTCAGCGCGCAGCTTCTCAGATTCTTCCACCAGGCGCCGATTGTCCAAGTCCAGTTGCACAGCATTACCGGAAATGGTCTTGAGTTCGGACAGCTCCCCACTGACCGCGGCCAGCTCGGCTTCGGTGCTGGCAATGCGATTGAGTAAATCGTTTTTCTCAGCCTGCAGTGAGCCAAGATCGCTATTGAGCGTGGCATTTTGTTCGGAGAGTTGGTCGGCACGCGCGACGGCAGCGGTTAGTTGTACCTGGGCGGGGCGTTCTGCCGTCAGAAATTCGGTGCGTACCCAGCCGGGGGTGCCCCGCGCTGTGGTGACTTCGGTCCAGTCACCCTGTGTGCTCCCAGCGTTGAGACGTGTGCCCGGTGTCAGTTTTGCAGCCCAGCGATATTCTGCGCCCGGGCCCTTGTGCAGAACAATGAACACCTGGTCACTGACGTAACGGGTTTCCTGCGCCTGGGTACCCATGGTGAGAAATAGAGAGAACAACAAGATGGGCAAAGAGCGCAACAAAACATGAACCTTTTTAGCGTGTGGTGGAGGGGCTCTAGTTTAGCGCCGAATCAGGTGTATTAGTAGGCGTGGCATGTGCCCGCGTTGCAGCCGTCGACACGATGCCAGCAGGGGTCAGGGCAGCACTTTCTTGTAGGGCTTGACCGTGACTTTGGCAAAAACACCGGCATCGACATAGGGGTCGGCGTCGGCCCAGGCGGTGGCTGCCTCGAGGCTATCAAATTCAGCGACAATCAGACTCCCGGTAAAGCCGGCTTCACCGGGATCTTCGGAGTCCAGGGCCGGGTGGGGGCCTGCGACCAGCAGACGGCCGGCATCGACCAGTTCCTGGATGCGCTCCAGGTGGGCCGGTCGCGCTTCGGCGCGCAACGGCAGGCTGTTTTCGACGTCTTCGCAGAGAATGGCATACAACATGTTTCAGGCTTCCTGATTGTCAGTCACGGGGGTGTCTTCTTTGAGATGGGGGCTGATGATAATGGCAGTAAGAATGGTCAGCGCCAGGGTAAAGCCGATAGCGGAGTAGAGCTTATAGCTCACCCATGTGGCTTCAGAGAAACTGTATGCGACGACCAGATTGAGCGCTCCCACCAGGGTGAAATTGCCCACCCAGAGCATGTTCAGGCGCGTCCAGACATAGCGGGGCAGGACGATCTGGCTGCCGAGAGTGCGCTCCATCAGGTTCTTGTCGCCGATAAATTGCGAGCCACCAAACGCCAGTGCCAGCACCCAGTTGAAAATGGTCGGCTTCCACTGGATAAACAATTCATTTCTCAACACCAGCGTGGCGCCGCCGAAGATAATGATGGCGGCCGCCATCCACAGGGCGCGTTTTTCCAGTTCCCGGGTCAGTGCCCAGGAGAGCCCCACTTGCACAAGAGTGGCTACCATGAGGACGGCGGTGGCGGTGAAAATACCGTCAAAGGTGTATTCCCATCCACCCAGGGCAAGGGTTTCGCCGTCCAACTGGTAGACGATGAAAAAGAGGGCGATGGGGATGAATTCTGCCAATTGCTTCATGGTGTGCCGTATACCTCGGCTGTTACTATGTGGGTTGTCCACTGATTATTGTTGATCCGGCACTGAAGTGTCGGAGCGCCTAAGTGTAAAGATTGTGTTGATTGACTTCCATACCCATACCACAGCTTCAGATGGTGCCCTCGCGCCGCGCGAACTGTTACAGCGCGCCAGCGATGCCGGTATTGAGCTGTTTGCCATGACCGACCACGACACCGTGGCCGGGTATCTTGAGGCACGCCAGTATCAATCAGACTTCCCGGGCGTAGAACTGGTGCCTGGCATCGAGTATTCCTGCCGCTGGTCCGGCACCACAATTCACGTTGTGGGTCTGGGTATGGACTGCAGTCACCCCGCGATGCAGGAAGGCCTCGCAGAATTGGACGTGGCCCGGGCTGAGCGCGGCGTCAAAATCGGCAAAAAGCTGGCGGATCGTGGCTTTACCGGTGCACTGGAGGGCGCCCTGGCAGAGGCGGGTAACAGCCAGTTGGGGCGGCCGCACTTCGCGGCCTGGATGGTGGCTCAGGGACATGTGCCAGACCACAACACGGCCTTCGACAAATACCTGGGGCAGGGCAAGCCCGGCGATGTCAAAGCCTTCTGGCCCGAGCTTGCCCGCGCCGTTGGCTGGATTGTCGACGCCGGTGGCATTGCGGTGCTGGCGCATCCCCTCAAGTACAAATACACGCGCATGAAACTGCGTCGGCTGGTGAAGGACTTTGCCATCGCAGGCGGCAGCGCCATTGAGGTGCTCAGCGGGCGGCAAACGCCCGACCAGGTGGCCCAGTTACTGCGCCTGGCGGAAGATTTCGAGCTGGAAATTTCAGTCGGCAGCGATTTTCATCGCGACGGCCCCTATAGCCCGTCCCTGGGTGTAGAATTGCAGCGTCTCGAGGCCCGGGCCGGGGTGTGGCAACACTTCGGCCCCGGCCGTTCGGCAGTGCAATCGCAGGAGGCCCGGTGAGCCAGTTTTTCCAGATACATCCCGAAACCCCGCAGAAACGCCTGATACGCCAGGCTACCGATATCGTGCGCGAGGGCGGTGTGGTGGCCTATCCAACGGATTCCGCCTATGCCCTGGGCTGCCATCTGGGGGACAAGAATGCCCTGGACCGGATCCGCCGCATTCGCAAGCTCGATGATC
This sequence comes from Halioglobus sp. HI00S01, assembly GCF_001635445.1. Classification (NCBI taxonomy): domain Bacteria; kingdom Pseudomonadati; phylum Pseudomonadota; class Gammaproteobacteria; order Cellvibrionales; family Halieaceae; genus Halioglobus; species Halioglobus sp. HI00S01. Next base: position 98,421 of record NZ_LWEE01000001.1, on the reverse strand, counting down.
GCCACAACTTCACCCTGGTCTGCCGTGACCTGTCGGAGATTGCCAGTTACGCGCGAGTCGACAATGCCGCATACCGGCTGCTCAAGCACTGCACGCCGGGCCCCTACACGTTTATTCTGCGGGCCACTTCTGAGGTGCCGCGGCGTCTCATGCACCCCAAGCGGAAAACCGTGGGCCTGAGGGTGCCGGACAACGCTATCGCCCAGGCCCTGCTGGCGGATCTGGGTGAACCCATGATGAGTGTCACCATGATTATGCCCGGTGATGAGTATCCGCTGATTGACCCCTACGATATTCGCGAAACCCTGCAGCACGATGTCGATCTGGTCATCGATGGCGGCTATTGCGGTATGGAGGCCACCACGGTGGTGGACATGGTCGAAGATACCCCGCTGGTGATGCGTGCCGGCAAGGGCGATATTGCCCCATTCGAGGACTGATCCTGTATACTGTTGGAAGATAACCACAGGTAATCCCGTGTCTGCCAACGAACCCGAATCCGAAGTACCCACCGAAGCCCCCGAGGGGGCCGCCGACGCGCCTGAATCCCCGGTGACTGCCGGACCGGATTTTCCTCAGCAGGGCGAGATGCCATTCGCCGTGGTGATGGGGCAGGCGGTCACTGAACTGCCCAAGGATTTGTACATCCCCCCACAGGCGCTGGAGGTGTTTCTGGAGGCATTCGAAGGCCCCCTCGACCTGCTCCTGTACCTGATTAAACGCCAGAATCTCGATATTCTCGATATTGACGTATCCAAGATCACCGAGCAGTACATGCACTACGTCGATCTCATGGATGCCATGCAGTTTGAGCTGGCGGCGGAGTATCTGCTGATGGCGGCTATGCTGGCAGAGATCAAGTCACGCATGCTGTTGCCGCGCTCCACGGACGTCGACGAGGACGAGGAAGATCCTCGCGCCCAGCTGATCCGGCGCTTGCAGGAGTACGAGCGGTTCAAGAAGGCCGCAGAGGATATCGAGGAAATGCCGCGCATGGAGCGCGACACCTGGGTCGGCAGCGCCAATCCGCCGGATATCAACCGGGTCCGCCCCGATCCCGACGTCGATATGCGCGAGTTGCTGGTGGCGTTGTCGGAAGTGCTGCGCCGCGCCGATATGTACGAGAGCCACCATATTCAGCGCGAGGCCCTGTCGACGCGTGAGCGTATGTCGGATGTTCTGGAGCAGCTCGCAGGGCAACAATTTGTGCCTTTCGTGGCGTTGTTTACTGCTGAGGAAGGTCGCCTGGGCGTGGTGGTCACGTTCCTGGCGGTGATGGAATTGATCAAGGAATCATTGGTGGAAATTGTGCAGACCGATTCATTCGGTCCCATCCACGTTAAGGCAAGGTCCGAATAACATGTCAGAAACTGGTCTGGTACAGATTCTCGAAGGTGCATTGCTGGCCGCAGGTAAGCCGCTGTCGGTGGCGCAGCTGGCCGAGTTGTTCGAGGAGCGCGAACGGCCAGAGAACGCCGCGATTCGCGAGGCCATGAAAGAAGTGGCTGAGCGCTGTGAGGATCGTGGTTTCGAAGTGGTAGAGGTCGCCAGCGGCTTTCGTTTTCAGGTGCGCCAGAATCTCAGTCCCTGGGTGGCCCGACTGTGGCAGGAACGCCCGGTCAAATACTCGCGTGCGCTGCTCGAGACGCTGGCACTGATTGCCTATCGGCAGCCCATTACCCGCGGTGAGATTGAGGAGATTCGCGGCGTGGCGGTGAGCTCCAACATCATCAAGACTTTGCACGAGCGTGAGTGGATTCGCGTTGTGGGGCATCGCGATGTACCAGGGCGCCCGGCCATGTATGCGACGACGCGTCAATTCTTGGACTATTTCAATTTGAAGAACCTCGATCAACTGCCGGCCCTGGCAGAGATTCGCGATCTGGAAACGCTCAATGCCGAGCTGGGCTTCAGTGAGCCGCTCAAGGACAGTGAAAAAAATGCCACCGGTGAAGAGGGCAGTGCCCCGCAGGATGCACCGGAATTGACCGTGGTAGGCGGTACCGATCACGTCGCCGCTGATGAGCCCTACGCCGACTTTATCGCCGCTGCCCCGGCGCCTGTAGACTCCGACGAGGCAGCGCCGGAGACCCCCGAATCTGCTGATGACCTGGCTGAGGCCATGTCTGACCTGACCGACAGCGCCGAGCCCGTGGATAGCGCTGAGCCGGTCGACAGCCCTGAGACGGTAGACAGCTCTGAGCCTGTAGACAGCCCTGAGCTCATAGATGGTCAAGACAACCTGGCGGGACTCGCCAAGCCCGAAAACCAGGCCTGATTAGTATGTCATCTACCTATGGAAAGGCGCGAGGCAGCGCCGGTAAGCCCAGCTCCAAGCGCAAGCCCAGCGACAATGTCGTGGAGGTGGGTGCGGATGCAGCGCCTGAAGAGAAACCTGTTGCGGGTGAAAAACTGCAGAAGGTGCTGGCGCGAACCGGTATCGGCTCGCGTCGCGAGATGGAGCGTTGGATTGAGTCCGGCCGCGTAGCGGTTAATGGCAAGCCGGCCCGTCTGGGTGACCGGGTAGAGGATCGCGATCGGATTACTGTCGACGGTCGACCGCTGGATCGCGCGTCGGCACAGGAAACCCGCTGCATTTTGTATCACAAGCCCACCGGCGAGGTTTCGTCGCGCAAGGATCCCCAGGGGCGCCGCACGGTGTTCGAGCGCCTGCCGAAACTCAAGGCCGGGCGCTGGATATCCATTGGTCGTCTCGACTACAACACTTCGGGCCTGCTGCTGTTCACCACCGATGGCGAGCTGGCCAACACGTTGATGCATCCCTCGGCCAATATCGAACGCGAGTACATGGTTCGAGTCATGGGTGAATGGGATGAAGAGATGCTCAAGCGCCTGCTTGAGGGGGTGATGCTGGAAGACGGTGTCGCTCGCTTTACCGATATTCAGGACGGCGGTGGCGACGGTATAAATCACTGGTTTTACGTTGTCATTATGGAAGGCCGCAATCGCGAAGTGCGCCGTCTTTGGGAGTCCCAGGGCCTCACCGTGTCACGTCTGAAGCGCGTTCGCTACGGCGATGTTTTCATTCCCTCCAAGGTCAAGCAGGGGCAGTGGGTGGAACTGGAGCCCAAGGAATTGAAAAGCCTGTATCGCATGGCCGATATGGAGCTGAAGAATCAGAAGCGCGGCACCCACAAAGAGCGCGAAAAGATGGAGCGCCAGTTCACCAAACGCAAAGGCCCCGGTGCGGCCAAGTCGCGGCGGCGTCCCCGTTAGCTGCGGCTCTTCTGCGAGGGCGAACAGGTGCCCTCGAATGTTTGTTTCCCAATTGCCTTATTGTGCCGTGTTGCAGTGGCCTCATACCTGATGGCGCCGCTTGAGGGGGTGTAGCTCAGACTGCGGGTGCCGAGCATGTTGGGCTCATCGCTGTAGGCGAGCTGCTTGCCGTTATCACTGGCCTCGATGAGTGCCCCTTTTCCCAGCCCCAGATACATTTTGCCCTCGTGGCGGCGAATCAGCAGCGTATTGTGCTCGGAGCGCGATTCGCCACGCTGTCCGGTTTCCAAATTGTGCGCCTGGCTGGTGCCGACGCACTCCAGCACCTGGTCAGCCGCATACAGAGGGGCGGCTGCAAATGTGAGCAGGGGCGCGAGGAGGGGGGTGAGCAGGCTGCGCAGGTTCATTTCGCTGGCGGGTATCTTGGTCCGGGNGCCAGCGTTACGGCTGAGCATCGAAGGAACTACCGCTGATCTCTCCGCTATCCTTGCCCATCAAGTACAGGTAAACCCCCATGATGTCTTCCGGTGCAGGGTTGGTGTCCGGGTGTTCCGCCGGATAGGCAGAGCGGCGCATGGCCGTGTTGGTAGCGCCTGGGTTGATACAGTTCACCCGGATGTTGGACGTTTCATCGAGCTCCGCCGCGAGGACTTCCATCAGACCTTCGGTGGCAAATTTGGAGACCGCATAGGCTCCCCAGAAAGCCCGGCCCGTGCGGCCTACGCCGGAGGATGTGAATACGATGGAGGCGCTGGGCGCCGCCTGGAGCAGCGGCAACAGGTGACGTGTCAGCAGGAACGTGGCATTCACATTGACCTGCATGACTTCCTGCCAGGCTGCATAGGTGGCGCTTTCGATCGGGCGCCGCTCGCCGAGCACGCTGGCGTTGTGCAGCAGTCCGTCGATATGCCCGAACTCGTCTGCCAGTTGGGCCACCAGTTGCATGCATTGCTCTTCAGACACGGTCAGCAGATCCATCGGCACAATGGCCGGTTTCGGGTAGCCTGCCGCTTCGATCTGGTCGTAGAGGGCGTCCAGTTTACTCTCTGTGCGCCCCAGCAGGATGACAGTAGCGCCGTGGGCGGCGTAGGCGAGGCTGGCGGCCCGACCAATGCCGTCGCCGGCGCCGGTGACCAGTATCGTTCTGCCCTCCAGCAGGGCGGCTGAAGGCTGGTAGTCGGCGGGCGCGGGTACGATGTTCATAAGGGGTGCTCGGTCAGTCGTTGAGTATCAGTGAGTAGAGGTCTTCGCTGCGCGCGGCGACGACATCAGCGCCCCAGTCGGCGGCGTTGTCGCCCGGCTCGATATAGCCATAGGCGGCGGCGATGGTGTACATGCTGGCCCGTTTGCCCGCTTCAATATCCCGTAGGTGATCGCCCACGTAAATAGCTTCATGGGGTGCGCAGTCCAGTTCCCGGCAGTTGAGGTATAGCGATTCCGGGTGGGGCTTGCGGTCCTGGACATCGTCGGGGCAGACCAGACTTGGGCAGTCCAGCCCGATCCGGGGTAGCAATGGCTCTGCATAGGCTCTGGGCTTGTTGGTGGCAACACCCCAACGGATGCCGCGCTCCGCAAAAGCGTCCAGCAAGTCCCTGATGCCCGGGTAGGGTGCCGCCGCAGTGCCGAGCACCTCGGCGTACAGCTCGAGCAGGCGCAGGCGCTTGGATTCGAATTCCGGTGCGTCAAAATCGATACCCAGGCTCAGGTTGACCAGCGCCCTGGCGCCGTTGGAGACCGAAGCTCGAATCCGTTCCGGGTCCATGGTATCGAGGCCGTGCTCGGCGCGCAGTTGCTGCACAACCACTACAAATTCAGCCGCAGTATCAACCAGTGTGCCGTCCAGATCGAACAGCACTGCTTTCAGGTTCATGGGCTTCATGCGGGTTTTACCGCGTGCACCATGTAGTTCACGCTGACATCCCGGGGGTTGAGTCGATAGGTCTGGGTGATTGGGTTGTATGTCAGCCCGGTCTGGTCCTTCAACAACAGGCCTGCGTCACGAATCCAGCCAGCTAGCTCCGAGGGTTTGATGAACTTGTCGTATTCGTGGGTACCCGCCGGTAGCAAGCGCAGAATGTGCTCGGCGCCGACGATGGCAAAGGCGTAGGCCTTGAGGTTGCGGTTGATCGTGGAAAAGTAGAGATTTGCACCGGGTTTGGCCATGTCGGCACAGGCCTGAATGATAGCACCCGGGTCGGGTACGTGCTCAAGCATTTCCAGGCAGCACACGATGTCGAAGGCCGCCGCTTCATTTTCCGCCAGCGCTTCGGCAGTGCTCTGGAAGTAATCGACCTCTACGCCGGACTCCAGGCCGTGCAATTTGGCGACAGACAGTGGCGCTTCGCCCATATCGATGCCCGTGACGTTGGCGCCACGCTGGGCCATGGCTTCTGCCAGAATGCCGCCGCCGCAACCCACATCTACCAGGCGCTTGCCCGCCACCGGTGAGAGCCGGTCGATGTAATTGGCGCGCAGGGGGTTGATGTCGTGCAGGGGTTTGAATTCGCTGTTGCGGTCCCACCAGCGCGATGCCAGTTCTTCAAATTTGGCGATTTCCGCCGGGTCTACATTCTTGTGTGTGCTCATGCTTGTTGGATCATCTCAATTTTAATGCGCCAGTCTTTCGCTCGGGCGAGCAGCTCTGGCAAGTCTATACGGGTCAGGTGACGATCACGGAGCAGTTGGCTGCCGGCCACCCAGCTGTGGCGCACCTGGCTGCCATTGCATGCATAGACCAGCTGCGACAGCGGGTTGTAGAGCGGCTGGCATTCCGGGCCGGACAAATCCACGGCGATGACGTCTGCCTGTTTGCCCGTTTCCAGACTGCCAATCTTGTCGTCCAGGCCCATGGCTCGGGCGCCGCCCAGGGTGGCCATGTAGAGGGCGTCTGCGGCGGTGAGAGCGGTGGCATCCTCGCTGGAGAGTTTGGCCAGGAAGGCGGCGCTCTGCATTTCACCAAACATGTTCAGGTCGTTATTGCTGGCGGCGCTGTCGGTGCCCAGGGCCAAGTTGACGCCGGCCTCCAGCAGTTTCTTCACTGGTGCTGCCCCGGACGCCAGTTTCATGTTCGATTGCGGGCAGTGCACCACCGAGGCCCCGGACTTGGCCAGTGTTTCGATATCCTGATCGCCCAGATCGGTCATGTGGACGCATTGGGTACGCGGTCCCAGCAGGCCGATCTCGTTGAGCGTATCCAGCGGGCGTGCGCCATCGGCCTCTACGGCCTGGAGTACCTCACCGCGGGTCTCGTGGAGGTGAATCTGGATGCCCGCGTCGAGCTCTGCGGCCAGGGTCGCCACCCGCAGCAGGTTGTCGGTGGACACGGTGTAGGGGGCGTGCGGGCCGAAGGCAATATTGACCAGGTCTAGATGCTTGGTCTCATCGCGCAGGCGCAGGCCCTTGCTGATGTACTCATCGGCATTGCGCGCCCAGGCCGTCGGAAAATCCAGAACCGGGAAAGTGATCTGACAGCGCAGTCCTAGACGCTGTGCAGTGGCAGCGCAGGTGTCGGGAAAAAAGTACATGTCAGAGAAGGTAGTGGTGCCGGAACGGACCATCTCGGCGATGGCGAGCGCCGTGCCGTCGGCGACAAAGCCGGCATCCACGTGTGCGCCCTCGGCGGGCCAGATGTGTTGTTCCAGCCAGGGCATGAGCGGCAGGTCATCGGCATAGCCGCGCAACAGGCTCATGGCGGCATGGCCATGGGTATTGACCAGTCCCGGCAGCAGCGCATGACCGGGTAGTTCCAGCACTTCATCGGCAGTGATAGCAGTGGTTTCATCGCGCGGTAACAGTGCGCTGATGTGATCGTCGGTCAGGCCCAGGCTGTAGCCCTCAAGCACGGTGCCGCGCGGGACGACAGGGATGACCCAATCGGCGTGGATAAGGGTGTCCACATGGCTCGGTATCTGGCTCATTGCGCTCCCGGTTCAGGCTTGTTGGTGGTCAATTTTTCATCAGCTTGGCCGGCGCTTTGTAGCGGGCCTAGCAGAGGCTCGAGAGTATACCCCCTGGGCGGCGTAAATGTCGGCGAAATTCAGCAAAAACATGGTAGTTACGCGGTCAATTCCGTATAATCGGTGGTTTGTGTCCGGGGGTGTTTCGGGGCGTTTCACCAGGCCGTAAGGTCACGCTCCCTGGCTCTCGATCGCAGCATAATTAATTTAGAACAAGGCCTCCCGGATAGGCCGTGGGAAACCATCATTCATGGGTGATTTAGCCAAAGAAATTCTCCCCGTCAATATCGAAGACGAGATGAAGCAATCCTACCTCGATTACGCCATGAGCGTGATCGTGGGTCGTGCACTGCCAGATGTGCGCGACGGGCTCAAGCCGGTGCACCGGCGCGTGCTGTTCGCAATGAATGAGCTCAACAACGACTGGAACAAGGCCTACAAAAAATCGGCACGTGTGGTCGGTGACGTGATCGGTAAATACCACCCGCATGGTGATTCCGCGGTGTACGACACGATTGTACGTATGGCCCAGCCTTTCTCCATGCGCTACATGCTGGTGGACGGTCAGGGTAACTTCGGCTCCATCGACGGCGACAATGCGGCGGCGATGCGTTACACCGAGATCCGCATGCAGAAAATCTCCCACCAGATGCTGGCTGATCTGGACAAGGAGACAGTGGACTTCGTTGACAACTACGNCGGCACTGAACAAATTCCCGCCGTTCTGCCAACACGAATTCCCAGCCTGCTGGTGAACGGCTCCTCCGGTATCGCCGTGGGCATGGCGACCAATATCCCGCCGCACAACCTCACTGAGGTTATCAGCGGCTGCCTGGCCCTGTTGGCCGAGCCTGAACTCACTGTCGATGACCTGATGGAGCATATCCCCGGACCTGACTTCCCGACTGGGGCCATCATCAATGGCCGTGCCGGCATCATCCAGGCCTACCGCACCGGCCGCGGTCGTATTTACGTGCGTGCCCGTGCTGAAGTGGTCACTGACGAGAAACGCGGCAAGGACACTATCATCATCCACGAGATTCCTTACCAGCTGAATAAGGCGCGCCTGATTGAGCGTATCGCCGAGTTGGTGAAAGAGAAGAAGGTGGAAGGGATTACGGAACTGCGGGACGAATCCGACAAGGACGGCCTGCGCGTGGTGATCGAACTGCGGCGCGGTGAGGTGGGCGATGTCGTCCTGAACAACCTCTACGCTCAGACGCAGCTGCAGTCTGTTTTTGGTATCAATATGGTGGCGCTGGTCGACGGCCAGCCCAAGATCCTCAATCTCAAAGAGGTGATTGAGGCATTTATCCGCCACCGCCGCGAAGTGGTTACGCGCCGTACGGTTTACCTGCTGCGCAAGGCACGCGAGCGCGGCCATATCCTCGAAGGCCTGGCGATCGCCCTGGCCAATATCGATCCGGTTATCGAGCTGATCAAGGCCTCGCCCAGCTCTGCCGAAGCCAAAGAGAAGCTACTGGCGCGTTCCTGGGAGCCGGGCGATGTCATGGGTATGCTGGAGCGTGCGGGTGACGATGCCTGCCGTCCGGATGATCTCGACCCCATGTATGGCCTGCGCGAGGGTAACTACTACCTGTCACCGGCCCAGGCCCAGGCGATCCTCGAGCTGCGCCTACACCGCTTGACCGGCCTCGAGCACGAGAAGCTGCTCAACGAGTTTGAAGAGAAGCTGCGTGAAATTGCCGAGTACCTACAGATCCTGTCGGATCCGGAGCGCCTCAAGGCGGTTATCCGCGAGGAACTCGAAGAGGTCGTCACCGAGTATGGCGACGAGCGCAAGACCGAGATTACTGCGTCTCAGCACGACCTGACGGTGGAAGATCTGATCACCGAGGAAGATCGCGTGGTCACCATTTCCCATGGCGGTTACGCCAAGACCCAGCCCCTCACCGATTACCAGGCCCAGCGCCGCGGCGGTATGGGTAAGTCTGCGACTGCAGTGAAAGACGAGGATTTCGTTGAGCACCTGCTGATTGCGAGTACCCACGCAACCATTCTGTGCTTCTCCAACCTCGGCAAGGTTTACTGGCTCAAGGTTTACCAGATTCCCCTGGCCGGGCGTAATTCCCGCGGCCGGCCCATGGTTAACCTGCTGCCTCTGGAAGAGGGCGAACGCGTCACCTCGATTTTGCCGGTGGAAGAGTACACCGAAGGCCATTACATCTTTATGGCAACCGCCAACGGTACCGTGAAGAAGACCGCCCTGACCGATTTCTCACGCCAGCGTTCCGTTGGCCTGCGCGCCCTCGACCTCGAAGAAGGCGATGTGCTCGTGGGTACCGCGATTACCACTGGCGATTGCGACGTCATGCTGCTCTCCAGCGAAGGTAAGGCGGTGCGCTTCAAGGAAGGTGACGTGCGCAAGATGGGCCGTACCGCCAAGGGCGTTCGCGGCATCAAGCTTGGCGATGGCCACGAGATGATTTCCCTGATTGTGCCGCGCGAAGATGGCCATGTACTGACGGTATCTGAAAATGGCTACGGTAAACGCACAGAAGTCACTGAGTTCCCCACCAAGGGTCGTGGCAACAAGGGTGTCATCGCGATGGCGACCACCGAGCGCAACGGTAAATTGGTTGGCGCTGTACAGGTGTTTGATGGGGATGAACTGATGCTTATCTCCAACCAGGGCACTCTGGTACGCACCCGCGCGGATGAGATTTCCATCCTGGGCCGTAACACCCAGGGCGTGCGCGTGATTCGCACCAAAGATGGCGAATCGCTGGTCAGCGTTGAGCGTATCGATGAGCCAGAAGATGACGAGGTGCTCGAAGGCGAAATCGTTGAGGCTTCCGTCGAGAGTTCTGTCGCTGACGAGCCCTCAGCTGGTGAAGAGCCTTCAGTCGATAGCGAACCCGAATAATGCGGACAGCCCCCCTTTTAAAAGGGGGTCTGTCCGCAGTCCCCGTTTTGAGACCTTGAAAGTGAGATCCGACCTATGACTCGCAAGTACAATTTCTGCGCCGGTCCTGCTGCTCTGCCTGAGGCGGTGCTGGAAAAAGCGCGCGACGAGATGCTCGATTGGCACGGCGCTGGCCTGTCTATTATGGAGATGAGCCACCGCAGCCCCGAAGTTGTGAGTGTGGCAGAGCGCGCCGAGGCGACTTTGCGCGAGCTGATGGGTATTTCCGATGACTACGCCGTGCTGTTCCTGCAAGGGGGTGCCAGCACCCAGTTCTCGGCGGTGCCCCTGAATCTCATGGGCGACAACGGCACAGCGGATTACATCAATACCGGACAGTGGTCCAAGAAAGCCATTGCCGAGGCCAAGCGATACGGCAATGTCAATGTGGCTGCCTCTTCCGAAGACACCAACTTTGCCACCATCCCGCCCCGGGACAGCTGGCAGCTGACTGATGGCGCGGCCTATCTGCACTACACACCCAATGAAACGATCGGCGGTGTGGAGTATTTCTGGGTGCCCGAAACGGCGGCGCCGCTGGTGGTGGATATGTCGTCAACGATTCTGTCCCGTCCGGTCAACGTCGACGATTACGGTGTGATCTACGCCGGCGCCCAGAAGAATATTGGCCCTGCCGGCCTGACTATTGTCATCGTGCGGCGCGAACTGCTGGGCAACGCCCAAGCGGTGTGTCCGGCCATGCTGAACTGGCAGACGGCGGCGGACAACGATTCCATGTACAACACCCCGCCCACGTTTGCACTGTACCTGGCCGGCCTTGTGTTCGACTGGTTGCAAGAGCAGGGCGGTCTGACGGCGATGGAGGCGGTTAACCGCCGCAAAGCCGAGAAACTGTATGCAGAGATTGACGGGTCGGATTTTTACGCCAACCCGGTCGAGTTGCAGAGCCGCTCGCTGATGAACGTACCATTCACCCTGGCTGATGCCGGCCTGGACAAACAGTTCCTGGCGGACGCTGACGAAGCCGGCTTGCTCAACCTGAAAGGGCATCGTTCGGTGGGCGGAATGCGCGCCAGCATTTATAACGCAGTGGGTGAGGACGCGGTCGACGCGCTGATAACTTTCATGCAGGACTTTGAGCAACGCAACGGGTAAGCCCATGGCGGACAACGGTGACAATCGTACTCTCGATGAAGTGCGCGTCGATATCGACGCGATTGATCGGGAAATCCAGCAACTGATCAGCCGTCGGGCCAAGTGTGCCCAGCGGGTGGCCGACATCAAACTGGCCGAGGTGCAGGCTGCCCAGGAAGCGGGCGACGCGGAAGCCGAGGTGGTGTATTACCGTCCTGAGCGTGAGGCCCAGGTGTTACAGCGCATTATTGATCGCGAGCAGGGACCGCTGGCGGGTGAAACCGTGGCGCATATTTTCCGCGAGGTTATGTCCGCCTGCCTGGCGCTGGAGAAACCGCTGCAGGTGGCCTACCTTGGCCCCGAGGGTACGTTTACCCAGGCGGCAGCCATCAAGCACTTTGGCCACGCTGCGGTCTGTGTGCCTCAGGGCACGATTGCCTCTGTGTTCGCCCAGGTAGAGTCGGGCGAATGCAATTACGGTGTGGTACCGGTGGAAAATTCCACTGAGGGCATGGTCAGCCACACTCTGGACAATTTCATGGATTCTTCCCTGAAGATCTCCGGTGAAGTCGAGATGGGTATAGCCCACCACCTCTTGGTGGCCGGCCACACGGGCAAGGGTGAGATCAAGCGCATCTGCGCCCACCAGCAGGCCCTGGCGCAGTGTCGCAATTGGCTCGACCGCAACTGGCCGGACATCGAGCGCGAGGCTGTCAGCAGCAACGGCGAAGCCGCGCGTATGGCCCTGGAAATTCCCGGTGTCGCCGCAATCGCGGGCGATATGGCCGCGGAGCTGTACGGTCTTGAGAAGCTCGCCGAGCATATCGAAGACTACGCCGACAACACCACCCGCTTCCTGATCATCGGCCGTGAAGAAGTGCCTGCGTCAGGACGCGATAAAACCTCAATTATTGTCTCCAGCCGCAACAAGCCCGGAGCCCTGTTTACCTTGCTGGATCCGTTCCGCAAGGCCGGTGTCAGCCTCACGCGTATTGATACCCGACCCTCGCGCACGGAGAAGTGGGCCTACGTCTTTTTCATCGAGTTCGAAGGCCACATGCAGGACGAGAACGTCGCCGGCATTGTCAGAGAACTGGAAGAGCAGTCGATTCTGCTCAAGCCTCTGGGCTCTTACCCACAGGCGGTGCTCTAGGTTCCGATGGCAACACGTGTGAATACAGTGGCCGTGCTCGGCCTCGGCCTGATTGGCGGCTCTCTGGCCCGGGCGCTGAAAGCGAATGGCTTTTGTGAGCGGGTTATTGGTTATGGCCATCGCGCGCCGTCACTGGAGAAAGGTGTGGAGCTGGGCGTTATCGACAGTTTTACCCTGGATCTCGCGGAAGTAATCGACAGCGCGGACATACTGGTGATCTGTACCCCGACGCTGGTGGCCGAACAGGTGCTGGCACAGATTCTGCCGGCCATTGCCGGGCGCGCTGACGCGCCGATTGTCACCGACGCCGCCAGCGTAAAAGGTAATTTGGAGCGCGCCGCTCGGCGTATCTGCGATGGCCAATATCCCCCCCGCTTTGTGCTGGGTCACCCTATCGCCGGTTCCGAGCAGAGCGGTGTCGCCGCTTCGCGCGCGGACCTGTACATTAATCACCGTGTCATTCTGACGCCGGTGGCCGAGAACGATGCCGATGCCGTGAGCCTGGTGCGCGATATGTGGCTGGCCACGGGCGCCGATGTGGTCGGCATGGACGTGGCTCAGCACGATGCGGTGCTGGCCGCGACCAGCCATCTGCCGCATGTGCTGGCCTATGCGCTGGTGGATGCCCTGGCGCAATCAGATGCCAGCGATGACATCTTCCGATTTGCGGCGGGTGGTTTTCGAGACTTTACCCGTATAGCATCCTCTGACCCGGTGATGTGGCGAGATATAGCGATAGCCAATAAAGCCGCATTGCTCGAGGCGATAGACCTGTTCAGCGGTCATCTGGCCGATTTGCGCACCGCGGTGGCCGGCGAAGATAGCGACGGAATGCACGCGACATTTACGCGTGCCAAGGCGGCCAGGGACGAATTTGCCGCCATACTTGCTGAGCGCGCCAGGGGCAAATAAATTTGCGTCGTCATGCCAGCGTTGGCCGGCGTCCGGAGAGGTATGGGTTTGTAGCTCATGGCTCTCTGGATTCCTGCCTTGGCAGGAATGACGGTGTGTAAGTTAGAGAGAAAGAAAAACTATGGAATTCCTGCTCAAACCCGGTGGCACCATTAATGGTGAAGCCCGTGTTCCCGGCGACAAATCCATGTCGCATCGCTCCATCATGCTCGGCGCCCTGGCCGAGGGCACTACCCACGTAAAGGGCTTCCTCGAAGGCGAGGATGCGCTGGCAACCCTTGGAGCCTTCCAGGCTATGGGTGTGGAGATCGAGCGCCGCGGCGAGGGTGAAGTCATCGTGCACGGCGTCGGCCTGCACGGTCTCAAAGCACCGTCCGAGCCGCTGGATCTGGGCAATGCCGGTACGGGTATGCGCCTGATGGCCGGCCTGATGGCGGGCCAGCCCTTCGATACTGTACTGACAGGCGACGCCTCGCTGTGCAGTCGCCCGATGGGTCGGGTGATTACCCCGCTTGAAAACATGGGCGCGGAGATTGCGTCGGAAGAGGGTGGCCGTCCACCACTGCGTATCAAGGGCGGCAAGACCCTGGAAGGGATTCACTACGACCTGCCCATGGCCAGCGCCCAAGTGAAATCCTGTGCGCTGCTGGCGGGCCTGTATGCCCAGGGACGGACCTCCGTCACTGAACCAGCCCCAACACGCGATCATACCGAACGCATGCTGCGCGGTTTCGGCTATGAGGTGAAGTGCGAGAATGAAGTCATCAGCCTGCAGGGAGGCGGCAGCCTCAAAGGCGGTGAAATCGATGTGCCGGCGGACATCTCCTCGGCGGCATTCTTCCTGGTGGCCGCAAGCATTGCCCCCGGTTCTGATCTGTTGTTAACCCACGTGGGCATTAACCCCACGCGGATTGGCATTCTCAATATTCTCACGCTCATGGGGGCGGATATCACCCTTAAAAACGAGCGTGAGGTCGGCGGCGAGCCTGTCGCAGACATTCATGTGCGCTACGCGCCGCTGAAGGGCATCGAAATTCCCGAGGACCAGGTGCCCTTGGCGATCGACGAGTTTCCGGTACTGTTCATTGCGGCTGCCTGTGCCGAGGGTCGCACAGTTCTGCGCGGCGCCGAGGAGCTGCGGGTTAAGGAAAGTGACCGTCTCGCGGCCATGGCCGAAGGCCTGGACACACTCGGCGTCAGCAACGAATTGCTCGACGACGGCATTATCATCGAGGGCGGTAAAATGGGCGGCGGCGAGATTCGCACGCACATGGATCATCGTATCGCCATGGCGTTCAGCATTGCCGCCCTGCGGGCCGAGCAGGAAATCCGGGTACTGGATTGCGACCATGTGGCCACCTCCTTCCCGGGTTTTGACGCATTGGCGCGAGGGCTGGGGCTGCAAATTACGGCGCAGGCGGGCTAGTAGCCTATGACGAGTCCGGTTATTACCGTGGATGGACCCTCAGGCGCCGGTAAGGGCACCATCAGTCACCTGCTGGCGGAGAAGCTCGGCTGGCACTTCCTCGATAGCGGCGCCCTGTATCGTGTCACCGGCCAGGCTTGCCTCATGGAAGGGGTTAGCTGGGATGATCATCCGGCGGTCACCGAGGTCGCGCGTCACCTGGATGTCAGCTTCATCTACGCTGACTCCGGTGAGGTGCTGGTGGCCTATAAAGGTACCGATGTGTCCGGTGTCATTCGCACGGAAGAGGGCGGTCGCGGTGCTTCCAAGGTCGCTGCGGTTCCCGCCGTACGCGACGCATTGCTCGCCCGGCAGCGCGAGTTTTGTCGCCCGCCGGGACTGGTCGCTGACGGTCGCGACATGGGTACCGTGGTTTTTCCGGCGGCTCCCCTCAAGTTTTTCCTCACGGCCTCTGCCGAAGAGCGCGCCGAGCGCCGCTATAAGCAGTTGATTTCAAAGGGCGAAAGTGTTAGTCTCCCGCGCCTTCTGGAGGACATCCAGGAGAGAGATGCGCGCGATTCAAGCCGCTCTGTCTCTCCCCTGGTGCCCGCAGCAGACGCCATCGTCATCGATAGTACCGCCACTCCGATCGAGCAGGTTTTTGATCAGGTGATGCTCGAAGTGACGCGAAAAGGTCTAATTTAGCGGCTAACGTTAGCGAATTCCTTTAAATGGCTTAAACATCTCGGTTCCTGCCGAAATCCAGACAGGGCGGGGCAGAGGTGTGAATTTAATTGACCCGCGCCTGCTGGAGGCCCGGACAACCAAACCTATAGGTAATGTGTAATGAGCGAATCTTTCGCCGAATTATTTGAAGAGAGCCTGAAAACCGTCGACATGCAGCCCGGTGCCATCGTGACCGGCGTTGTTATCGACATCGACAACGACTGGGTTACCGTTCACGCGGGCCTGAAGTCTGAAGGTATCATCCCCCGTTCCCAGTTCACCGACGCCACCGGCGAGTGCACACTCAGCATTGGTGACGAAGTACAGGTCGCCCTGGAATCCGTAGAAGATGGCTTTGGTGAAACCAAGCTGTCTCGCGAGAAAGCCAAGCGCGCCGAAGCCTGGAAAGAGCTGGAAGCCGCCCACGAAGCTGAAGAAGTGGTTAAGGGCGTCATCAACGGCAAGGTCAAAGGTGGCTTCACCGTCGACATCAACACTATCCGCGCGTTCCTGCCGGGCTCCCTGGTTGACGTACGTCCCGTTCGCGAGACCGTCCACCTGGAAGGCAAGGAACTCGAATTCAAGGTCATCAAGCTGGACCAGAAGCGCAACAACGTGGTTGTTTCACGTCGCGCTGTTATGGAAGCAGCCAACAGCGAAGAGCGCGAAGCTCTGCTGGAGACCCTGCAGGAAGGCATGTCCGTCAAGGGTATCGTCAAGAACCTGACAGACTACGGTGCTTTCGTAGATCTGGGCGGCGTAGACGGCCTGCTGCACATCACCGACATGGCCTGGAAGCGCATCAAGCATCCTTCCGAGATCGTAGAAGTTGGCCAGGAAATCGACGTCAAGATCCTCAAGTTCGACCGCGAGCGCAACCGCGTTTCCCTGGGTCTGAAGCAACTGGGTGAAGATCCCTGGGTGGAAATCACCGGTCGCTACCCCGAGGGCAGCCGCGTCAAGGCGAAGATCACCAACCTCACCGACTACGGCTGCTTTGCCGAGCTGGAAGAGGGTGTCGAAGGTCTGGTACATGTGTCCGAAATGGACTGGACGAACAAGAACGTACACCCCTCCAAAATCGTCCAGCTGGGCGACGAAGTGGAAGTTATGGTTCTGGATATCGACGAAGAGCGTCGTCGTATCTCCCTGGGTATCAAGCAGTGCATGCAGAACCCCTGGGACGCTTTCGCGGCCAAGTGCCAGAAAGGCGACAAGATTTCCGGCTCTATTAAGTCCATCACTGACTTCGGTATCTTCATCGGTCTGGAAGGCAACATCGACGGCCTGGTACACCTGTCCGACATCAGCTGGAACGAAGCTGGCGAAGAAGCAGTTCGCAACTACAAGAAGGGCGACGAGATCGAGACAGTTATCCTGTCCATCGACCCCGAGCGCGAGCGCATCTCCCTGGGCATCAAGCAGCTGGAAGACGATCCCTTCGGCAACTACATCGCTGTCAACGACCGTGGCTCCATCGTGAGCGGCGAAGTTATCGAAGTCGATGCCAAAGAAGTGATCATCAAGCTGGCTGAAGAAGTTGAAGGCATCCTGAAGGCGTCTGACATCTCTCGCGACCGCGTTGAAGATGCTCGCAACACCTTCAAGGTTGGCGACACTGTTGAAGCCAAGATCGTTTCTGTGGATCGCAAGAACCGCGGCGTAGTACTGTCCATCAAGGCCAAGGACTACGACGACGAGCAGGAAGCTGTGAAGTCCCTGAAAGAGTCCGAGCAGGAAGCGGCCTCTCCAGGTACTATCGGCGACCTGATCAAGGCGCAGATGGGCGAGAATTAATTCTCTAGCCCCTCAAGAGAAAGGCCCGCATTAGCGGGCCTTTTTTTTATGGGGCCCCTGTTGAGAAACCGTGTTGGTTAGCGGCGACGCTGCAGTCCTCCACCCAGTCCTGCGATCAGCAGGGCAAGCACAGCCAGCTGCCACAGCCCCAGGGCGGGAACGGGGCGCGGGTCGGCAGCACTCAGAACTGCCTGGTAGCGGCTACCCGAATCGGCGGCGACGACGCTTGGGTTGGTCAGCCTGATACCTGAGGCCAGCCCTTCAATGAGCACCGAAGCACTGGGGTCAATCGTAATGTTGTTGGCATTGAGCAGGTTGATGGTCTCTGAATCACCGGGTGCGGGCTGGTAGTTAACGCGAATCACCACTTCACCGGCAAGCATGACATTGTCTGCGTCAATCGCTGCATAGAGGCCGTCGCTGCCAAGATTGCCCGGTGATGCCCGGGTGGGGCCGTTCACATTGAGGATGACCCGGTCGCCTTCGCTCACAATGAGTTGGTCTGCTTTCAGGTAGCTCGGGTTGAGTTCCAGTGAACCGTTGGCCGTGCCTTCATGATTTGCGGCAACCATACCCACCTCGACGGAGGGGCTATCAAGCGACAAACTCTGCAGGGTCAGGGTGCCAAACGCATTGCTGGTAGTGGCGCTGCTTGGCACGGTAATGCCACCTTCCAGCGAAGAGCTGATATCGATAACTCCCACGCGCACAATGCTTTGTACTTCGGCCTTCACGTTGGCCATGGTGACCGTGCCCTGTGCTGTCGCTGTACTCTGGTTGACGCCGGTATCTCCCTCATCATCGCCCAGGGCGATAACGCCGATATCAAACTCGCCATTGGTTGAGTCTGTGCCAATCATCAGGCTGGGGATATCCGTCAGGAGCAGGGTGCCAATGCTGTTAATGGTGGTCTGGGCAATAGTGTCATCGCTATCGTTAGTTTTCCCATAGATTTTTCCCACCTCAACATCGTCGCTCCGTTGCTGTTGATGGTGCCGGTGGCATTCTCCCCACCATTGGAGAAAGTGCTCGCGCGGCTGACTTCAATGTCGCTGTCCATCAGCAGTGATTGGACCGCCGTACAGCCCCTGTCTGTCTGTCCCAGCATTTGTAGGCCTGGAGGGGGTAAAGCGCGCTGAGCTGTGAACAAATTCACACTTTTTCTATATAAAATAAGAACTTGCGCTTCGTAGAATCTGGGTCCACAATATCTCCCCGGTGAAAAAACAATCGATAAGAGCCATGACCAAAAGCGAATTGATCGAATCCATTGCGGCCAAGCAGAACCAGCTGTCCTCCAAGGACGTTGAGCTGGCGGTGAAGACCATTCTCGAGCATATGTCGCAGTCGTTATCGACTGGCGATCGCATCGAGATCCGCGGCTTTGGCAGTTTCTCCCTTCACTACCGCGAGCCGCGTCGAGGCCGGAACCCGAAAACCGGTGATGCAGTAGAGCTGACCGGCAAGTACGTGCCCCATTTCAAGCCCGGCAAAGAACTGCGCGAGCGTGTGAATCTGGGGCTTCAGCAAGGCCTTTAAACTTGCCCTGAACAATACAGGCGGTATGATCGCACCGGTCATGCCGCCTTTTTATTTCCGCTATTCTGGGTACTCACATGAAGCTGTTACGCAAACTGATTTCCATTGCTCTGATCCTGGCGTTTGCCGCGGTTGGTGTACTGTTCGCGTTGCAGAATGAGCAGCTGGTACCGCTGGATATGCTGTTCTATACCTTCCAGCCCCACAGCCTGGCGCTGTGGGTGCTCAGTGCGTTTGCGATCGGTGGGGTGCTGGGCTTGTTGCTGTCTTCCGGTATGATCATGCGTCAGCGCGCATCGCTGGCCAGCGCCAACCGCCAACTGGCCAAGGCGCGAGCCGAAGTGGACAAACTGCGCACGGCGGGCCTCACCGACGGTGAATGATTATCTTGTCTTTGCTCTGCTGTTTGCGGCCATAGCAATCGGCTGGTTTCTGGGGCGTCGGTCCCAGCGTAAGGTGGTCGCCAGTCCGGAGCTACCGGGGCAGTATTACAAGGGCCTGAACTATTTGCTCGACGGTCGCCCCGACGGCGCGATCGATGCTTTTATCAATGCCCTGGAAGTCAATTCCGAGACCATGGAAACCCACATCGCCCTCGGCAATCTGTTGCGGAAGAAGGGCGAGGTGGAACGCGCCATCCGTATTCACCAGAATTTACTCGCGCGTCCCAGTCTGCCGCGTGCCCAGGTGCACGCGGCACACCTTGAGCTGGCCCGCGACTACATCAGCGCCGGCTTGCTGGATCGGGCTGAGCGCCTGCTTCTCGACCTGGTTGAGGAGTCGCCACAGCAGCGTCGCGCCAGCCAGCGCCACCTGTTGGACATTTACCAGAGTGAGCGGGAGTGGCAGCGGGCCATTGATGTCGCCACCAATCTGATGCCGCGCAAAACACTGCTTGGCGGTACGCCGCAGGAACCGGCTGAGCTGGGCCAGGACGTGGTCACCGTGATTTCGCACTATTTCTGTGAGCTGGCGGCCGAGAAGCGTGAGCTGGGTGACCTCAAGGGCGCCCGGGGGCTGTTACAGGACGCGCTGGATCAGGATCGGGCATGTGTGCGTGCCTCCATCATGCTGGGCGAAGTGGAATGTGATGCGGGTAACTTCAAACAGGCGATCAGGGCATTGCGACGCGTGCGCCAGCAGGACCCCGACTACATTAGCGAGACGATTGGCGTGCTGCGCCGCTGCTACCGTGAACTGGGCGACGAAAAATCCCTGCGTGCCTATTTGCGCGAGTGCCTGGAGGCGCATTCTTCACCGCCGCTGGTGATTGCCGCAGCAGAAGATATTCTGATGTCTGAGGGGACTGACGAGGCGGAGGCTTTTCTGGCCAGGCAGCTGGAATTGCGACCGTCGATGCGCGGCCTTGAGCAGCTGATTGGCCTGCAGATGAATGTCAGTGAAGGGCGGGCGCGAGACAACCTCGATCTGCTGCAGAAACTCGTTGTGCGACTCATCGAGGAGCGTCCGGCCTATCGCTGTACTCACTGCGGATTTTCCGGGCGCCATATGCATTGGTTCTGCCCGGGCTGTAAATACTGGGGCACGATGAAAACCATCCGTGGCACCAGCCTGGAATAAGCGAGAATTGACGATGAACGACAAACCCGTACTGGTTGCTCTGGACTACCCCGATGCCGAATCCGCGCTGGCATTTGCCGCCCGGCTGTCGCCGCAGTTGTGTCGGGTGAAGGTGGGCAAGGAATTATATACCCGCAGCGGTGCTTCCTTGGTGGAGTCATTGCAGAAGCAAGGCTTTGAGGTGTTTCTCGATCTCAAGTTCCACGACATTCCAAACACCGTGGCCGGCGCCGTTCGTTCGGCTGCAGAGCTCGGCGTGTGGATGGTTAACGTTCACGCCAGCGGTGGCCGGCGGATGATGGAAGCAGCGGCTGAGGCACTGCAGGCTTACCAGCAACGACCGATCTTGATCGCGGTGACCGTGTTGACCAGTATGTCTGACGACGATTTACGCGAATTGGGTTATACCGAATCTGCGGCAGAACGAGTGTCGCGCCTGGCCGCACTCACTCAGTCCAGTGGCCTGGATGGCGTGGTCTGTTCTGCCATGGAAGCGCCGGGACTGCGCGTCGACCGCGGCGACGATTTTTGTCTGGTGACTCCCGGCATCCGCCTGGCGGGAGATGATGCCGGTGACCAGCGCCGCGTGCTTACTCCGGCGGATGCCATCGCCAACGGCTCTGATTACCTGGTGATCGGCAGGTCCATTACCGCCGCGGCGGATCCCATTGCGGCGCTGGAGCGGGTCCACCGCGAGCTGGGACTCTGCAGCTAAATCCCCGTTTCATCTATTGTGCTCTCCTGCGCCCTGGGCGTGGTGGCCGCTGCTACACTCAGCCTTGATACGGATGCCTGCACGGATGCAGCATTCCAAGCGCAAGGAGAGTCGCTATGCACACAATCATTCACCGAAAATTCATGTTCGCGGGGCTGCTGGCTCTGTTGCTCGCCCTCGGATTGGGGCCAGCCCAAGCCGACAGCTCGCCCGTAAACACTGTTAATCTCAATACAGCCACCGCGGCTGAACTCGCCGCAGCGCTCAATGGGGTCGGGGCGAGTCGCGCCGAAGATATTGTCCGCTACCGCGAGGCATTCGGGCCTTTTACAACCCTCGAGCAATTGACCGAGGTTAAGGGTATTGGCCAAGCCACCATCAATCGCAACCGCAAGGTAATAACGCTGGATTAAGCCGGGCGCATCCGTATCATGAGGGGGCATATGCCCCCTTATTTTTGCCACATTCTATCGTGACCGGGAAATGCCTGGTTACCGGCGCTACCGGATTTATCGGTCGCGAGCTATGTCCTGCGCTCGTTGCTGCGGGCGCTGACGTGGTTGCTGTCAGTCGCACAGCGAACCCTTCGGCGGTGGGGCAGATGCTGGCGGTTGACCTCGCTGAGCAGCCTTTGCCAGAGCAGGCCCTGGAAGACGTTGCCACCGTGATACATCTTGCGGGGGTGGCTCACCAGAAAGCAGAGGCTAGCCTCTACACGCGCCTTAACCTCGACGCGACGCTCGCGCTGGCGCGCTCCGCACAAGCCGCTGGCGTGCGTCACTTCATCTTTGTTTCCAGTGTGAAGGCCATGGGGCCCGCTTCTGATGATCATGCCCGCAGTGAAGCCGATGTGACGCCCACTGACGATGCCTATGGGCACAGTAAGTGGCGGGCTGAAGAAGGCCTGCGCGACCTCGCCCGTGAGGGCGATATGGCCGTGACCATACTGCGTCCCGCGCTGGTCTATGGCGCCGAGCCCAAGGGCAACCTGGCGCTGCTGGATCGCGGAATCAGCATGGGATTGCCGCGCCCGCCGGAGGCGGGCGGGCGTTCCATGATTGGCCTGCCCGATCTGGCAGTGCTGTTGGTGAAGTTGGTGTTCCATCCACCGCAGGGATGCCATACCTGGATCGTCTGCGATGGCCAGCGCTATTCCAGTCGCACTGTCTATGACGCGCTGCGAGCGCGCCGCGGCCTCGGCCTGGCGCGCAGCTGGTTGCCAGCGTGGATGTGGCGCAGCGCCGCGAGTGTGCTCGGTGTGCGGGACAAGCTGTTTGGCAGTGAGTATTACGATAACGGCGCTCTGATGGCGGCACTGGGATGGGCGCCAACAGTCTCCCTGGCCGAAGTTTTGGGAGAGCGCGACTAGTGCCACTGGTGATGATTACGCTGGCGATATCCATCGTTTTTTGCGGCCTGTACCTGTTGCTGGCCCGGCGCCTGCAGATTTTCGATCAGCCGAACGAGCGCAGCTCTCACACGCTGCCCACGCCTCACGGCGGTGGGGTGGCCATGCTGACGGCGTTTGCCGCGGGGCTGGCCATCGGTCACGTGATGGGCGTGGCATGGGAGGGGCCCTACCTGATACTTGCCGGGGGCGCGCTATTGTTGATGTTGGTGGGTGTGGTCGATGATCTGCTCAGCTTGTCGGCGCGCTTGCGATTCGCGCTTTATTCGGGCGTTGCGCTAATGGCGGCGAATGCGCTGCTGGCGCCGGCAGGGGGGCACTGGCTGGTTCAACTGGTGGCGGCCTTCGCCTTGTTGTGGATGCTCAACCTCTACAACTTCATGGATGGTATCGATGGCATTGCCGCACTCCAGGCAGTGAGTGTCTGCGTAGCTGCAGCGCTGCTCAGTTGGTTTTACGCGGGCGATTTGCAGTTTTTGTTTTTTTGTCTGGTGCTGGCGGCGGCCCAGGTTGGGTTCCTGTGCTGGAACTGGCCGCCCGCACGGCTGTTCATGGGAGATGCGGGCAGCGTCCCCACCGGCTTTCTGCTCGGAGGTCTGGCGCTGCTGGGCGCTGTTGAGGGGGCGTTGCCGCTGGCTTGCTGGGCGATATTACTGGCGCTATTTGTGACCGATGCCAGCTATACCCTGTTGGCGCGAATGCTGGCAGGTGAACGCTTCACTGAGCCCCATCGCCAGCATGCCTATCAGCGCCTGAGTCGCCACTGGGGTAGCCACCTACCGGTGGATATTTTGCTGCTCGCAATTAATGGCCTGTGGTTGTTTCCTTTAGCCCTGACCACAACTTTGTGGCCCAAGTTCTCATTTTTATTGGTAATTTTGGCATATATACCCTTACTCTACGGCATGGCGAAAGCCCGAAAATTGGGCTAGTATTTCCCTTTTGCTGCAGTCACAAAAATTTAAAGCAGCGACGTGACCATACAAGGATCGAGGGAAGGATTTGCTGAAAGTTCTGGGCAGCATTGTATCGCGCACCGTCTCCACTCTGGTTGGCGGCCTCCGGGACGTCCTTGAACGGCTCATAGAGCTTCCCCGCAATATCAAACAGGCAGGCCTGTTGGCGCTGGACATGTTCTATGTGTCCGTGGCGATGTGGGCCGCCGTGGCGTTTCGCTACGGCCATACCGATTTCAAGCTCGGCTCAATAGAAATTATGTGCGGCGTGTTCACCCTGCTGGTGAGCGCGGTGATATTCCTGCGCCTGGGCCTGTACCGCGCGGTGATCCGGTTTATGGGCCAGCAGGCAATCTGGGCCATTATCACGGCCGTGAGCTATTCCACCCTGGTGCTCGGCGGCGCGGTATTCTTTGCCCAGGCCGAGGTGCCTCGCTCCATGCCCTTTATCTACTGGGGTCTGGCCATGCTCGGTATTGGCGGCACCCGCTTGAGTGTGCGTGCCTATTACCAGGCCAAGCTGCGCTCCATGTCCGAAAACGTGATTATCTATGGCGCCGGCGCCTCCGGCCGTCAGCTGCTGACGGCGCTGAACCACGGCGACCAGTATCGGGCTGTGTTCTTTGTGGACGACGATATTCGTCTGCAGCACGCCGTTATCAACGGTCTGCAGGTTGCCCACCCCGACCATATTGAACAACTCATTGCCGCTCACGATATTACCCAGGTGTTGCTCGCGGTGCCCTCCGCCTCGCCCGAACGTCGCAAGGAAATCATTAATTCGCTGGTGGGCCTGCCCGTTTATGTGCGCACCGTGCCGCGGATTACCGAACTGGTGGCCGGTGAGGCCAGCGTGAACCAGATTCAGGATATCGACCTGGACGATTTGCTGGGACGTGAGCCCGTGCCTGCCAAACCCGAGCTGATCGACCGCTGTATTACCGACAAGGTAGTGATGGTGACCGGCGCCGGCGGCTCAATTGGCTCGGAGCTGTGTCGCCAGATTCTCACAGCCGCGCCTCGCGAACTGATTCTGCTGGATAACTCTGAATACGCGCTCTACAACATCGAGCGCGAATTGCGCGCCAGCCTTGAAAACGCCGATCTGGAAGTGAATATTGTGCCCCTGCTTGGCACCGTCCAGGATCAGCGTCGTCTGGAGAGCATTTATCGCACCTTTGCCGTGAACACCGTGTATCACGCCGCGGCCTACAAGCACGTGCCAATGGTTGAGTACAACGTGGCCGAGGGTGTTGCCAATAATGTGTTTGGCACCTGGTATGCGGCCGAGGCAGCCCGCAAGGCTGGCGTCGACACATTTGTTCTGATCTCGACCGATAAGGCTGTGCGTCCCACGAATATCATGGGTGCCTCCAAGCGTTTCGCAGAGATGATTCTACAGGGGCTCGCCCAGCGCGATACCCATACCCGTTTCTGTATGGTGCGTTTCGGCAATGTGCTCGGTTCTTCCGGGTCGGTTGTGCCGCTGTTCCGCGAGCAGATCGAGCAGGGTGGCCCTGTTACCGTGACTCACCCTGAGGTGACCCGCTATTTCATGAGCATTACCGAGGCCGCACAGCTGGTGTTGCAGGCCGGGGCCATGGGTACGGGTGGTGACGTGTTTGTGCTGGACATGGGTGAGCCGGTGCGGATTGTGGACCTGGCCCGCCGTATGATCCGCCTGAGCGGTTATGAGATGGATCACGACACCCACGTGGGCGAGCACATCGATATTGAATTTATCGGCCTGCGCCCGGGTGAGAAGCTCTATGAAGAGCTGTTGCTGGGCAGTAACGTGACCGGTACCGGCCACGCCATGATTATGCGCGCTGAAGAGGAGTGCCTGTCCTACGGCCAGGTTCATCACTATGTGTCAGAACTCATGCGCTACTGCGACGCGCTGGATTGCGATGGCATTACCAAGGTGTTGCGGGCTGCGGTGAGTGGTTTCACCGAACACGAGGTACGTCACGATCACCTTTGGACCAAGCAGGGCCAAGTGGGTGAGCAACCGCATGCACCCACCGTGGTGTCCAATGTGAAGGAACTGTTCCCGGAAAAGTCGCCCTGACGTTTTCCGCTATTCCTCGATATCGTCGACGTCGACCTGGCCAGTGAGCCGGCGGCGGATATGTGACCATGACAGTCCCACCGCCAGAATCAACGCCAGCACAATCAATGCCAGCCAGGTGATGGCGCCTGTTGAGTCGATACTCAGCCAGCCCAGGTCTACGAATAGCCAGATTATGCAGCCGAACAGGGCCGCTCCCAGGGTGACTCCGAGCCAGCCCAGGGATAGAAACGTGGCGCGCAGAAAAACAATCCAGGCAATGAGCAGTAGCAGGCCGATGATGGCAGTGATCGGCCCGAATTCGTGGCCTTCGGCCAGCACATAGCTCACATAAGAGAAACTGGTGGGGTTATAGGTGCCGAACACCAACACCGCTGCGAACAGTACCCGCAGCAGAAAACTTCCCCCGTCAAAATCTTTAGCCATAGCGATTCCCTTTTTTTTGTAGAGCTTATTCGAGTCAGGCAGCTTCAAGCAAGCCGCGAACAATGCCGGTGATTTCCGCTTCAGACATGTAGCGGGGTACCGGGTACAGGCTGCCGGCTTCGGCGATGGCCTCCTCTACAATATCCGGCACATCGCCCTGTGTCAGGCCCTTGGGCTTGAGGGGCAATTCCATCTCGACGCGCATGTCGACTATGGCCTGAATAAATTGCTGCGCGAGTGCGGCATCGTCGTCACCCGGTGCGCCAATTCCGACGATACGGGCCAATTGGGCCAGGCGCTCGTGAACACAGGCGCCGTAGTTGGCTAGCACCTCAGGCAGCACCATGGCATTGGCGTTGCCGTGGGGCGTGTGACAGACCCGGCCGAGCTGGTGAGCAATACCGTGAACATAGCCCACCGAAGTGCGACCAAAGGCGGAACCAGCGTAAAAGGCGGCGAGCGCCATGGCATCGCGCGCTTCCAGGTCATCGCCCTGGTGCCAGGCACGAGTCAGGTATTTGAAGATCAGTTTGACCGCTGCGGTCGCCTGGACCTCGGTGGCAGGCGTGGAAGAAGTCGCCACGTATGACTCTACCGCGTGGGTGAGTGCGTCCATGCCTGTGGCCGCTGTAATGCCCGGGGGCATGCCCTTCATAATATCCGCGTCCAGGGCGACGTAGCCGGGCATCAGCTTGCTGTCGATCACCGGGACTTTCTTGTGGGTGTCAGGATCCGAAATCACCGACACATAGGTGATTTCAGAGCCGGTGCCGGCAGTCGTGGGCACAACAAACAAGGGCACGCCGACATTCTTGGCCTTCTGGATACCGTCAAAGTCTTCCAGTTTGCCGGGGTTGGTGTGCAGCAGGGAGATCAGCTTGCCGGCATCGAGCACGGAGCCGCCGCCGACGGCGAGTACCGCGTCGCAGTTCTCGGTGCGCAGGGTGGCTTCGCCGGCCTGGATCTGGTCAAACGCAGGGTCGGGGAATACACCGTCGAAAATGGCGTACGCCGTGCCGTTTTTATCGAGCACGGATTTGATGCCGTCGAGAATACCGGAACCCGCCAGGAAGCTGTCGGTAACGATCAGTACCTTACTGTGGCCCAAAATCGCGAGCTGCTCAGCCAGGGTGTTGGCCGAGCCTATGCCCGAGAAAAGCACCGGCGCCGGGCGCGGCAACAGCCGCAGCAGCCAGGTGACAATAAAGGCGCGGAATTTGTAGTACAGCGATTTCATTATGAGCGTTCCGTATCAGGACAATTGGGCGCCCATCATACGAAACGCGGGGGCATCAGGCCACCTTGCGGGATTTGCCTTTGCGTTGGGTCTTGCGCTGCCAGCGCTCGACACTGGCAAGGCTGCTAATGTCGCCGCGGGCGATGGCCCTGGCCAGATTTTCATTGACGAAACGGGTCATCGCAGCGGTGATCTGGCGGGCCATGCGATTGCCCTCGTGATTGGTGGCCATAATCAGCAGATGGGGGTTGAGCGGATCAATCGGGAGATCCTCATCGCTGCGCTCAATGGCTATGTGCCTGATAGTGGCGCTCAGTTGGTCAGGATGGTTTACACCTTCCTTGAGCATCCGCGCGCTTGCCAGATATTCGAATTCCTCTCGATGACGCCGCGCGGAGACCAGAAAGTCATCGCTGTGAATAACGCTTAGCCAGGGAATGTCATAGGCGATGAGAATATCGAGGGCCTTGAGATGGCGGCGCTGGTATTGCGCCGGATTGCACAGTGCCGCTTCGATTTCCCTGGTCAGGCCGTACATCGAGACGGTGCGCAGCAGGCGGCTGCCCACCAGACGCAGCGCATAGGGCATATCGGCATTGAGCAAACGGTGCTGGACGGTCGTGCTATTGAGTAGCGCCCGCACGCCCAAGTTGAGGCTATTGATCAGTGGTCGAGCGATTTTCCGCTGGAGAAATCGCTGCAATCCCGCGATGTCCTCGTTGCTCCTGGCAATGGTTTCGGCGTGAACCGGATTCAGCTTACCTTGCCGATCCACCTGGTAGGTTTGTTCGAAACCTCCATAGTCCAGGGCGGTTTCATTGCGCCAGTGCGAGACCAGCGATTTAATGTTCTCGCCGGTGTTGGGGCCATCTGCAGGTGACCACGTGGCCAGGTGCACCATGCCCGCCGTGCGCAGGGCATCGACCAGGTCACGGTCGTCGCGGTCCAGGCGCTCGTAAGGCAATGGTTTGCTATCTTCGTCCGGTAGCAGCGATAACAGCAGATGATCCATGATGACGCCGGCGATACTGTGTCCGGCCACGGGCGTAGGACGGCCCTGGCGCCAGTTGCGCAATATGGCCTTGCGCACCGCGAGGGCGTAGTGGGGGAAAATCTCTTCCCGGGGCAAAAATTTCGCCCGACTGCCGCGGTGCAGGGCCGATACCGTCCATGAGCTTGGCAGGCGCACGAGCAGGTTGGCAAAGCTGAACAGACCCAGAAAGCCATGCAGTAACAGTGCGTGAACGCCATTGTCTTCATCGCCCAGGCGGGTCTCGGCCTTGTTCTGAATGCGTTGACCTTTAGCCCGGTACTCGAAGATGGTCTCGTCAAAGTGCAGGGCCTGTTCATCGGCAAACAGATAGACTTTGTTCGCTATCTCCCAGGTCTCCCGCAATAGCCGCAGCGGTGTCTCCATGACGGTTTGCTCAAAAGGGGTGGCCTCTTCCATCTCCAGGCGGCCCAGGGCTTTCAGCTTCAAGGTCCCAGCGACCATCAGGTGAATACACTCGGCGTGGGTGAATACGCCGCGATTGAGGGCAATGCGCAGCGCTCCCTGCGGCTGCTTCAGTAGCGTGGTGGTCGGCGCTGTTTCCTCGAGTTGTGGCGCGTAAGGGCTCAGTGCGCCCAGGCTGCCGTCTTTACCAACGCCACTGAAGATCTGGTGAAACGACATTGTGGCGCCCAGATGACCGCATATCAGCGCCTGATAACGCGCCTGTTCCTGTTGCGCGAGGGCGAGAGCGCGGCGGGGCTTATTGTGGCGCAATGCCTGCTGTGCCGGAGTGAGGTCAATTGGATGACAAAGGCGTTGTATAAAGGCTTCGACCACTTCGGCGGGGGATGCTGAGCGGGTCAGTTTCAGCTTTCTTCGCAGTGCGTTGCTACCGCGCCCATGGCTCAGTCGTTCAGCCAGGGGTTGCAGGAAATTCACCCGCAGCGACTGTTCGGGGCTTTCCCAGCCCGCTTCGCCCGTGGAGTCTTCGAGAAAGAAAAAACGCACGCGGCCCAGCCAGTCGATGGAACGCGCATATTCATCAAGCCAAGTGTTGTAGAGTGCCTTGAGCGTATTGCCACCACCGATGGCTATAGTGAAATACTGCTGCTTGTAGGTGCCCCAGGCGAGTAATCGATCGTGATCGAGCCACTGGCGATAGCGGTCGAACATCAACGCCGCGGTATGGTTTGCAGCTGAGGGCAGATCTGGTGATATGCCCACATGGATCCCGGAATCTTCCTGCACCATGGTAGTGGTAGTGGTGGTGGACATACCTGACAAGCGGGTTTTCATGTCGTCTATCGTCGCACAATTGCCGCGCCCGGACATAGCCTGTCTGGGGTAAATGATTGAGGATGTTGCGCATAGGTTCCTGAACGGTGAAGTGGATTCTCCCTCGTCTAGGCTGAAGCTTTCTCCACCTCAGACCGCGCTAGGCGGCATGCGCTGTGATGGAAGTTACTTCAGGAATGGGCCATTATTTACCTGACGCACTGCACCGGCAATTCGTTGACCTTACTGCTAAAATGCGTGTCGGCTAACAGGATCAATACATGGATGATACTACGAAGACTCGTCCCACCTTACTTCAGCTTATACTGCTGGCGTTCGTCCCTGCGGTGGTGGCGTGCAGCGAAGGAAAAACGCTACAGAACGGCACTGCCTTGGCGCCCCCGCCCGCAGCTAGTGATGAACCTGCACTGGAGAGTTCCCGGCCTGCAGCAGTGGATGCCGTGCGCCTGCTTGCTGCAGATAGCGAGCCGGGAAACTGGATGAGCCATGGTCGTACCTACGCAGAGCAACGCTTTAGCCCGCTGGCTCGTATCAATCTTGATAATGTCGAGGAACTGGGCCTTGCCTGGAGTTTTGATTTCGGCACAGCGCGCGGCATCGAAGCCACTTCTATCGTCGTTGACGGTGTGATGTACACAACCTCTTCCTGGAGTGTGGTACACGCACTGGATGCACGGACCGGTAAGGAATTGTGGACCTATGATCCGAAGGTCGCCCGCGATAAGGTGCGCCACGGTTGTTGTGGTCCTGTAAACCGAGGGGTCGCCGTTTGGGAGGAACAGGTTTTCGTCGGTGTTTTCGACGGCCGACTGGTCGCGCTGGACGCTGCCACTGGCGAGGAAAACTGGTCGGTGGCCACGATCGACCCGAAACTTCCCTATACCATTACCGGTGCCCCCCGCATCATTGACGGCCGTGTGTTGATCGGCAATGGCGGCGCAGAATTTGGTGTTCGGGGTTTTATTGCGGCCTACGCTGCAAGTTCGGGTGAGCAACTCTGGAAGTTCTACACCGTGCCGGGAAATCCGGACGAGCCTTTCGAGAATGACGCCATGGAGATGGCGGCCGAGACCTGGAACGGTAAGTGGTGGGAGCTGGGCGGCGGAGGGGGTACCGTGTGGGACTCCATGGCCTACGATCCGCACCTGGATCTGCTCTATTTCGGTGTCGGTAACGGCGCTCCCTGGAACCGGGAAATCCGCTCTCCCGGTGGCGGCGATAATCTATTTCTGTCATCGATTGTGGCGGTTCGGCCGGATACCGGTGAGTATGTCTGGCACTATCAGACAACGCCGGGTGAAACTTGGGATTACACGGCGACTCAGCACATCATACTGGCGGATATGGAGATAGACGGCAAAACCCGCAAGGTGCTGATGCAAGCGCCCAAGAACGGTTTCTTCTATGTGCTCGATCGCACCGACGGCAGCTTGATCAGCGCTCAAAACTATATCGATCTGAACTGGGCGACCCATGTGGATCTTGAAACGGGCCGTCCGGTGGAAGTTGAAGGGGCTCGCTATGTCGACAATCCTTACATGGTCACGCCCAGCTATCTAGGTGGGCACAACTGGCACCCCATGTCCTTCAGCCCGGACACCGGACTGGTGTATATCCCGGTACTGGATTTCTCGGCCACTTACGGCCAGCCGGAAGAGTTTGTCTATCGTCCCGGGTTTGTCAATACCGGGGCCGATGGTATTGTCGGTAGCCTGCCGGATGACCAGGCCATACGCGACGCGCTGCGCCCTTTGATCAAAGGAAGATTGCTGGCCTGGGATCCAGTCGAACAGCGAGAGGCGTTCAGGGTTGAGCACCGGGGTGCCTGGAATGGCGGCATGCTCACTACCGCCGGCGGGCTGCTGTTTCAGGGTACTTCCGACGGTGAACTTGTGGCGTTCAATGCCGCCACAGGTGAAAAGCAGTGGGCATTCTCAACCCAAACAGGGGTAGTGGCCCCGGCTGTCACGTATGAGATAGATGGCGAGCAGTATGTCTCGGTGAATGTAGGTTGGGGCGGAGCATTTGCACTCGTGTTTGGTGAGTTTGTACAGCCTGAGAGCTTGCCGAATGTTAGCCGCGTGCTCACCTTCAAGCTTGGCGCAGCCAAGGAATTACCGCCGGTGGAATGGAAGTCCGTTGTGGTCTTTAACCCCCCGGAGCGCACCGCTGACGAAGCGACGGAGCGCGAGGGATTCGGCTTGTACCAGGATATTTGCATGGGTTGCCATGGCCTGAATGCGGTTTCAGGCCTGCTCGTACCTGACCTGCGCGGCTCTGCATTGCTTCACACGGCCGATGGTTGGGACAAGGTGGTGCGAGAAGGGCTACTGGCAGAGCGAGGCATGGCTTCATTTGCACGCCACCTCAGTAAAGAACAGAGTGAGGCGATCCGCGCGTATGTGATTTCCCAGGCCTGGCGCGGTAAAGAATTGCAGCAATCGCTGGCCAAAGAAGAGTGAGGCTTTCTCATGCGCTGCGCCTGGGATGGTAGAAATCTGGGCCAGCACTCAGGATGCATCGCTGCTCGCTAGTCGCTCGCGCCTATTGCTGTGGCGGTAGCATATGCCGTGCGGGCGGTTGAACCGGGTTTCAGTCAGGTTTTCTTGTCAGGAAAGGCAACAATGCCCTGCTTAGCTCGACGTTCCTCTGCGGAGGCAGCAAGGCTGGCCTGGGCGTCGTTCAGCAGCGACTCGCGATGATGGACAGACTCTCGTTCGGCGCGATGCAGGCTGTGTGCCTCCAGGTCGCCACTCCATTGTTTGTTCTGTCGGGCAACATGCCGCTCTATCGTCTCCTGTTCTGATTCCGGTCGGAACAGACGATAGCTCAGCCAGCTGAACCCGATGACCAGCAGTATGTTGGTCCACGGACGCGTCCAGGGATAGACGACATAAGTCGTAACGATCAGAACGAGACTCAGGCCGTAAAAGATGCCGGTTAGGGTCTGCATGTTCTTAGCATAGTCGCTTTTCAATCTGATGCACTAGGTGCTGTCTGTCCGAGACAGCGTGTCAACGAAAGTTGAGGACGGGGGGCAACCCGAATCGTAGTATTCAGAGTCCGGGAAGCAGTACCAGGAAACAACAGGCAAAATTTGCCAACGAGGTGACAACATGGCCCTGGGCCTGGAAAACGCGGCACCGCAGTGTGGCGCTGGCGTCGTCGGATACCGCTGGATAGATAACGCAGACCGAGTGAGTCGAGTCTGATATTGCTTTCGCAAAGTGCAGTGCGAACATGGCCACAGCAAGTTGTATTATTCGCCTGATTGCCGCTCACTGAGAACGAATGTGTCCGGTCAAGAATAGCTGATGGCGGCCCGGTCGATGGTCTTTTGTCAATGTCTCGGCAACATTTGTCCGGCAGTATGAGCCGAAGTTCTCCCAAACGGTCCAGTGCTACCAGGTAAAGGCCGCTTCTATTCCATACATGCGCGGCAGGTTGTACTGCTTGCCTGCAGTCTCCAGCACATCCACCAGCGGTACGCCGCCTATGACATAGCGCTCGTCGGTGAGGTTTGTGCCGTAGGCCGTAATACGCCACTGTTCTTCCGGCGACGTCCAAGTTAGCCGGGCGCCCAATGATTCCTGATCGCCTCTGTAAATGCCGGACTCACAGCTGGACTGGTCGAAACAGTTCTCAACCTCCGTGCGATAAGACCATGTAAACAGCGGAGTAATCAGACCAACAGAGGTTTCCCAATTGTACTGTAATGCCAGGTAGTAGATTTGCTCTGGCAGGCGGGGCAGGTCTTCGTCAGAGCGATCAACCAGGCACACATCGATGCCTGGGGGGGTGGCCGGTGCCACGCAAGTGGGGTTATCAAGTGCGCCCGAAGTCACAATGCGCACATCCTCATACTTGTCTATATCGCCCTTGTTAAAGGTGACGTTGGCGATGATCTGCAGGTTGGGAATGGGCAGCAGAATAGACTCGATTTCCAGGCCTGCGATGGTGGACTTCTCGGCGTTAATCGTAGAGCCGGCAATACGGCCGGTGGTGGGGTTAACCGTTACGGTGGTCAGCTGGCGATCCTGGTAATCCGTATAAAACAGCGCGGTGTTGAGTCGCAGGCGTCGGTCCCAGGCGTCCATTTTAAAACCGATTTCATAGTTCCAGACTTTCT
Organism: Halioglobus sp. HI00S01; assembly: GCF_001635445.1. Taxonomy (NCBI): domain Bacteria; kingdom Pseudomonadati; phylum Pseudomonadota; class Gammaproteobacteria; order Cellvibrionales; family Halieaceae; genus Halioglobus; species Halioglobus sp. HI00S01. Next base: position 64,862 of record NZ_LWEE01000001.1, on the reverse strand, counting down.
CCGGCTTATAGGCATAAATCTCACCGGTGAACACGTCTGTTGTGTCCGAAACACCGCCAGACAAAAAGCCGTTGGCCGCAGTGATATAAGCAGTGCCGTACTCCATGAATCCCGTCTCGCCAAAGTTGCGTTGCAGGCTGACCATGGGCGTCCAGTCATCGTTATCGATTTTCATTGTCTGGTCATACAGGGGGTCGACAGATCCAGGGTCCAGCGGGTCGGTGAGGGAGGGCACAAAGCCATGATGTGGGTTGAAAGACGATGGCCCGTCGGGGAAATAATAGAAATTTCCGCCTTTGAATATGTCGCCGATTCCCGCGATTTCAAGCGGAGGCGTGCCAGTGGATACATCATTGGAGAAGTCCGGCGTTTGGAAAATACGCTGTAGCTCCCGCTCCTCACTGGTGTAGCGCAAGCCCAATGTCAGGCGCCAGTCGTCATTGAAGTTCCAGTCCGCCTGGCTATAAAGTGAATAGGACGTATTTTCGGTGTACAGCGTGGTGGTCTGGTTAATGTAAAAAGCACAGTTACCTGTGGTGCAATCCTCACCGGTAACAAACGGCGGGAGATCGTATAGAGAGCCGAAGAATGGTCCTGAAGGCGATACCGCGGTGCCTGCATCCGTTTCTTCCCAGAAGCCGAAGAAACCGACAATGTAGTCCAACTTGTCGTCAAAGGCCGTGCCAGTGAATTGAAATTCCTGGGAGAATTGATCTGTGGCCCTGAGCTCTGCATCAGCAAAGTCGAAATTGGTCCTGTGAAGAAGTGGAATGCCCGTGCCATCCAGATCATTGGTTTCCCCACCTTCGGTGGTGCGATAAGCCGTAATGCTGCGAAAGCTCAAAGAGTCGTTGATATACCAATCTGCAGTGAGTGCCAGAGATTGCACCTCGGACTCGTAGCGGCCGGGTAAGTCAGACTGTATCGTTTCGGGGCCAAGATCGGCATTGGCCTGACACCAATCTGCGATTGATTGCCCCGTGGCGGGTTCAACAATGGTGGAGTTTTGCAGTGCAGCTTGCCAGCCCGTGCCGTCAATACCCGTCACTACCTCGCAGTCTAGCCCCCTGGCACTCTGGTCGCTGGCGTTATAGTTGTAGTTCAGATCGAATACCAGGTCGTCACTCGCAATCCAGCGCAGTTGTGCCTGGCCGCCATGTCGGTTCACGTCTGTAAATTCATCGCCATCGAGCGAATCATTCCCTGGCGCGCCGCTTAGGTCGTTAGTCATCAGGCCGTCGCGCGATGTGCTGTACAGTGAGAAGCGAGACATTATCGAGTCGCCCACCAGAGGTACGTTAACTGTGAGCTTGCCATCGAGACGGTCGTAATTGCCCACGCGGACCTCTGCGCTGCCTTCAAATACATCCACCGGTTTGTTGGTGGTGTATAGAATGGCGCCGCCCGTTGTGTTCTTTCCAAACAGTGTGCCCTGCGGCCCCCTCAAAACCTGAATACTCTGCAGGTCGACATTATCGAGCACTGCGCCGTCCGGACGCGAAACGTAGACCCCATCGACATAAATGCCCACGCCGGAGTCAAAGTTCACCCCGGTGTTGCGCGCACCAATACCGCGAATAAACACACTGCCTGCACCGCTGGTGCCATTGCCATCACCAGAGTCTACGTTGGGTACTACTTCACTCAGATTGGATATGTCGCGAAGGCCCAGATCCTCGAGGTCATCGCCGGAAAGTGCTGATATGGCGACGGGAGTTTCCTGTAGCGATTCTTCCCGCTTACGCGCGGTGACAATCACCTCTTCCAATACCATTTGGCTGTGCGCCACTATGGGCGACATGCCGGATGTTCCTATAGCGATTGCCAGGGCCGATTTGGATGCGACCACGAGGTTAAACATACGAAACTTGGCGTACATAGGTATTCCCCACCATTTTATAGTTATAAGTAGAGGTTCACCGTCCTAGAGTGATCAAATTTGCTGGTTCGTGCAAGTTTTCATGGTGAATAGCGGCGAAATTAAGCCTTCTTCGAAAATGAACAAAATCAGGGCAAAAGATAGTGGTAAGCGTAGCCGTGATGAACCGTGCGGTTAATGCCGGCCGAAAACGCGTGTCCCGCAAGAAAGTAGTAGTCGTCCGGTGTCAGCGCATCGAAATCCAGAGTGAGCGAGATAAACGACTCTGATGAAATAAAACGTCGTCCGGCCACATTGCCCGCCGAGGCGGCAAGTTTGAGAAAATCGTAGCTGCCAGAGGCAAACAAGGCTTCAGATTCTGGAACGTCTGCAATCTTGTAGCTGTCAAGATAATCGCCGTAACCCCCGTGCGCTTGTACCCGCAATTGCACGCCACGCTGCTCGCTCCAGTCCTTCATTGGCCGTAGAAATCCAGATTCAAACAAATGTTCACGTGTAAGCTCATAGTCTTCTCTGATGCGCGCGGCCATCTCGTCGGTCGACTGATAAGCCGAGTCGGAGGGAATCACCACATTGACGTACTTGGACTCGCCCCGGCTCTTGAAGACCAGTGGCAGATAGGGGGTGATGTCATAGTCGTGCATGCTCTCGAATGTGGACGCGAACACCGAGGACCAGGGTAGTTCACCGATCAACTCAAAACTGTCGATAAACACTGCGCGGGGTTTATAGGGTGCGAGCGAATCCAGCCAGGGATTGGCCAGTGTATCGATATATTCCGCAGCCCCCGCCGGGTCCAGATGGTCCACTACAGGCGATTCCAGGCGGCCGTTGGTATAGGCAGAAGCCGCCACGTTGTGCGCTGTTTTATTCTCGTACAGCGCGAAAATGCGATGTTTGCCAGCGGGAACTTGCCATCGCAAGTTCCCGCCGTCCACGTGTTGAGTCAGGTCTACCAACTGTGTCAGTGTGGGTGGAGCAGTGGCGTCGTCGAGCTTGCCGGCCACAACGGCGTGGAGAACCGCTCCGTCATCAAAGGTGCCAATGGTATTCTTGATCACAAGGTTGGTCAGGCCAACATAGCCCGGTTCGCTTGCCGGTGGCAGCGGAGCGCTATGCATGGCCGGGCCGATCACGTCCATACTGGCTGTCAGTAATTGCTTTTCAGGAAAGCGTTTAATAAATGGCCCGCCACTGGACCAGCCGCTGCCCAACGTGATATCCACGCTCATACCGAGTTCCTCGGCAAGCGACATAACCGTTTTGATATTGTCGAAGTAGGCGGGGCTACCCACCTGATAGATACGCTGTTCCTGGTCGTGCAAATGCTGCTCGGTCATCCCGATCGTTAACGTCTGTAGTTCCACTGCGCGGAACGCCGCTGCGTGCATGCTCCTCAGTTCAGTGCGCAGTTGTGCCGTTTCCACCGCATTGCCTGGCCACCACCAGCGAATAGAGGGGTACATTGAATCGGGTGGGCTTTTCCAAAGGCGCCAATCAAATTGATTGACCTCCTCCTCGGTGCTGGCTGTCCGTGCTTGTGTCCCTTGTAGCAGGAGCAGCCTGCTCCGTCTGGCCGGCACTGATAGCGACAACTCGCCTTTCGGTCCGCTGGTTATTTCCGTCGCGTCGCCGGTTTCAGGATCGAGCAGAAATGCGCGCTCAAATGGCGTGTCCGGTATTACGGTCTGTTGGTAGCCGCTGTTGTGCTCGTTAAACAACAGGACTAACTCGCCGGCCGCGAACCGGCGGCGTTGACTGCGGATCGTCGCGGGTGCATCGCCCACTACACGCAGGCGTGGCAGGACACCTGCTGCATGCAATGTCTCGATCACCTCACTCCCGGATGCCTGTTGCACCTCTTTTGCAAGCTGTGCGCGTTGTTCGCTCACCAACTGATCACGTCGCACGTGGTCGGACCAGCCAATAGCGCGTCTCGGCAAGTCCCCAAGCCAGACAACGGGTATGCCTTGACGCGCAAGCGCGATCACGTTTGCTAGCATGAGGGGGTTGGCCGCGCTCACATTGTCGATGAGCAACGCGCGATACTGTGCTTGGCCGACCTGTAGCAGGCCATTCTGGCCTGTGGCAGTGGTGAGGTCCTCGCGGCTGATACGGTCATAGTCATAGCCCGCTGCGGTTAGTGTTTTGCTAAGCGCTGTCTCGGCGCCATTGGGGTTGGGAGAACCTCCTATAGGGCTTGGGCTATCTACCCATTCACCGTGATTGAACAACCAGGCGATTTCGATATCTGCCTCACCCCGGCTCATGGCATACGTCATGCGCGCCTGGGTGAGATTCAGGGCCGGCATCGCATCCCATGCGGGGCTGTCTTCTCGCGCATTGGTGGTCATCGCGAAAGGACCCGTGGTGTAGTAATCAGAGAATACCGACACAATAAAGGGGTACCACCATCTTTCGGGTGGCTTGGAATAGCCGAAGGTAATTAGCAGGATCGCGCCAGCGACAACGACGGTTCCGACCAAGGCTGAGGTTGCCAGCAACAGTTTCTTCAGGGGAAGGGGGTTCAATATGCACCTATTATTATTGTTGCACCCAGACACCATAGTGCATCGAACAATGCATGCATGCAAATGACTATTGACCCGGCAATGTGGAGCGTGTTCGTTGGCTAGATGGGGCTTCCCGGTTCGTTGATTTATTTGTAGTCGCAGCAGCGATCTACCGGGCAAAAAAAAAGCCCCGAAGCAATGCTTCAGGGCTTTTTCAGAATTTGGCTCCGCCTGCTGGGCTCGAACCAGCGACCCAATGATTAACAGTCATTTGCTCTACCAACTGAGCTAAGGCGGAATTGATCTCGTCAGAGGCCGCGTATATTAATGATGGAGGGGGGGATGGTCAACACCCCGAATCGAATTATTTAAGATTCTTTTCGAGGGTCGAAAACAGGCTGCAATTCCGTCCTATGTGGATGATAATTAACGGCTATTTTTTGATCGCAAGAGCTGTCCACGATGTCGCGTCCCTTCAAAGTAGAGTCCAAGTTCGAGCCCGCTGGCGACCAGCCGGAGGCGATTAGTCAGTTGGTGGAAGGGGTGCAGGCGGGGCTGGCCTCCCAGACCCTGTTGGGGGTGACCGGGTCGGGTAAGACCTTCACCATGGCCCAGGTGGTGGAAAAGCTGCAGCGGCCCACCATTGTCATGGCGCACAATAAGACACTGGCGGCCCAGCTCTACGGCGAATTCAAGGAGTTCTTCCCCAATAACGCGGTGGAATACTTTGTCTCCTACTACGACTACTACCAGCCCGAGGCCTATGTGCCGTCTTCGGATACCTTTATTGAGAAAGACGCCTCGGTGAACGACCACATCGAGCAGATGCGGCTATCCGCCACCAAGGCGTTGATGGAGCGCGATGACTGTCTGGTGGTGGCCACGGTATCGGCGATCTATGGCCTGGGTGATCCCGAGTCCTACTACAAGATGCGTATGCACCTGTCCCGCGGGGAGATTATTGACCAGCGCAAGATTCTCCGGCACCTGGCGGAGCTGCAGTACACCCGCAACGACGTGGATTTCTCCCGTGCCACCTACCGGGTGCGCGGCGATGTCATCGATATCTTCCCGGCAGACTCCGAGCGAGAAGCAGTGCGTATCGAGCTGTTTGACGAGGAAATCGAGAACATCTACCTGTTCGACCCCTTAACCGGAGCTGTCGAGGCCAAGATACCCCGGATTACGATTTTCCCGAAAAGCCATTATGTTACCGAGCGCGATGTTATGCTGCGCGCGGTAGATCAGATCGAGGCAGAACTGGAAGTGCGGCTCGATCAACTCAAGGATCTCGACAAACTTGTTGAGGCCCAGCGTCTGGCCCAGCGGACCAAGTACGACCTCGAGATGATTCGTGAACTGGGTTACTGCCAGGGGGTGGAAAACTATTCCCGCTATCTGTCTGGCCGTGCCGCCGGTGAGCCGCCGCCGACGCTGTTTGAATACCTGCCCGATAATGCGCTGGTGATTGTCGACGAATCCCACGTAACCATTCCCCAGATCGGCGCCATGTATAAAGGTGACCGGTCGCGTAAGGAAACCCTGGTGGAATACGGTTTCCGGCTGCCATCTGCCCTGGATAACCGGCCGCTGCGTTTTGAGGAGTGGGAGCGCTTGGTGCCCCAGGCAATCTTCGTCTCGGCCACGCCAGGCAAGTATGAGGACGAACACGCCGGACGGGTGGTGGAGCAGGTGGTAAGACCCACCGGGCTGCTTGATCCCGAGCTCGAAGTGCGACCTGCGACCACCCAGGTCGATGATTTGCTCGGCGAAATCCGGACAACTGTGGAGCGGGGCGAGCGTGTGTTGGTGACCACCCTGACCAAGCGCATGGCGGAGGACCTCACCGAGTACTTGAGCGACCACAGCGTGCGCGTGCGCTACCTGCACTCCGATATCGATACCGTGGAGCGGGTCGAGATTATTCGCGATCTACGCCTGGGTGAATTCGACGTGCTGGTGGGCATCAATCTGTTGCGGGAAGGTCTGGATATGCCTGAGGTGTCGCTGGTGGCTATTCTGGATGCCGACAAGGAGGGCTTCCTGCGATCGGATCGCTCGCTTATCCAAACCATTGGCCGGGCGGCGCGAAACCTCAATGGTCGCGCAATTCTGTATGCCGACAACATTACCGGCTCCATGGAACGGGCCATGGCCGAAACGGAGCGTCGCCGGCAGAAACAGCTCGCCCACAATGCTGAGCATGGCATTACCCCGAGGGGCGTGGAAAAATCGGTTCAAGACATCATGGAAGGTGCCCGGCGCATGCCCACCAAGGGCAAGGCAAAGGCCAAGAAGGTGGCGGAGCCCAAGCTCGCCTTTGGGGCCGAGATCGCCAGCCTGTCACCGGCGGCCCTGTCGCGCAAACTCAAGCAACTGGAAGACCAGATGCAGGAGCATGCCAAGAATCTGGAGTTCGAGGAGGCCGCTGCGCTGCGCGACCAGGTCGCCGAGATCAAGCAGCAGGCCTTCCTCTTGGAGGCCTAGTTGGCGGCCTCCTTGGCCATCACGCTTTCGAAGTAGGCTTGCGCTTCTGGCGTGGCAGTCATTTCCAGGGTTTCCAGCTCGCCCTCATCGTTGCGCCAGCTGACGAAACTCAGCTCGTTATTCGCGGGTGTGGCGGTGGCCTCGTGCTTGCTGACCACTTTTTCCTTGGCGGCGCACATTTCTTCGCGAATGGACTCTGCCCCATGAAAGTCGCCGCGAGCGAGCATCTCTATCAACTCCCGCTTACGCGAATCATTGGCTGGCACCTGGGCCTCAGGCTGGTGCGGGCGGGGGCGTTTGGGAATAGCAACAATAGCCATATTCTGATCCTCCTTTGGTCATAAGAATCATCCTAAGGAGGCGGCAGGATGGCGCACATGGCAGCCGGCGACAGGATCATGGCCGTCAACGCCATGGAATGGGATAACGTGCATTGCGGATCAGGTTGCGTGGTCTATATTCAGAGAGGAAAGCAACTTTCCGCAAGACATTCCAAGGAGTTATCAATGCTGAAATACACCAAGTTGTTAGTGGCTGGAGCCTTCGCGTGCATTGCGCTTGGTGCCCAGGCGGCTGACAAGCCCAACATCCTCGTCGTATGGGGTGATGATGTTGGCCAGTCCAATATCTCTGCCTATACCAAGGGGATGATGGGCTACACTACGCCCAACATTGACCGCATCGCCAAGGAAGGCATGATTTTTACCGACTACTACGGTGAGCAGAGCTGTACCGCTGGTCGCTCATCTTTCATCATGGGACAGTCGGTTTTCCGCACCGGTCTGAGTAAGGTCGGATTGCCGGGTGCAGACCTGGGCATGCGGGAAGAAGATCCCACCATTGCCGGTCTGCTCAAAAACCACGGTTATATGACGGGGCAATTTGGCAAAAATCACCTTGGGGACAAAGACGAACACCTGCCCACCAACCATGGTTTCGACGAGTTCTACGGCAACCTGTATCACCTCAATGCAGAAGAAGAGCCCGAAAACTACGACTATCCGGATGACCCTAGTTTCCGCGAGCAGTTTGGCCCGCGAGGTGTGATTCGCTCTTTCGCCGATGGCAAGATCGAAGACACCGGCGCACTCACCAAAAAGCGCATGGAAATTGTCGACGACGACACTGTGGCGGAAGCCCTCAAGTTTATTGAGAAGGCCGTCAAAGTCGACAAGCCGTTTTTTGTCTGGTGGAGCGGCACGCGCATGCATTTCCGCACCCATGTCTCTGATGAGAAGCTGAAGTGGTGTCAGGAGACGTATCCACGTCGTGGTCGCGATCCTTACACCTGCGGCATGTTGGAGCATGATGCCCACATTGGCCTGTTTCTGGAGAAACTGGAAGAGCTGAATATCGCGGAAAACACCATTATCTTTTATTCCACTGACAACGGGCCTCATATGAACACCTGGCCCGACGCTGCCACGACGCCGTTCCGCGGTGAGAAAAACACCAACTGGGAAGGCGGCTGGCGAGTGCCGGCCATGGTGCGCTGGCCTGGCAAGATTGAGGCTGGCTCCGTGTCCAATGAGATCATGCACCACATGGACTGGCTGCCCACGTTCCTGGCCGTAGCCGGTGAAGCAGACGTAAAAGACAAATTGCTCAAAGGCCACCGAGCGATTGGTCGGCGCTACAAGGTGCACTTGGATGGCTACAACTTCCTGTCATTCCTCACCGGTGAAGAGACTGAGACACCGCGTAACGAGATCTTTTACTTCTCTGATGACGGTGACCTGACCGCTATGCGCTATCGCGACTGGAAACTGGTATTTATGGAGCAGAAAACCCAGGGTGGTTTCCGGGTGTGGATGGACCCCTTCGTGCCTCTGCGTGTGCCCCTGATCTTCAATCTGCGCCGCGATCCGTACGAACGCGCGCCGCTCACTTCCAATACCTATTACGACTGGCTGCTGGACCGCGCTTATTTACTTGTGCCCGCACAGGCTTACGTAGGGCAGTTCCTGGAGACATTCAAGCAGTACCCGCCGCGCCAGAAAGCGGCGAGCTTCTCGCTTGATGAGGTGATGGACAAACTGACTGATCCCGGCGGTCCGCAGTGACGGACAACGGTAATTGATCAAGGGCCTCTTCTGAGGCCCCTTTTCTTGGTCCAGTGTCAGCGATTGTCGCTTACCAGGCTTAGCCGCCATCGCCGGGCAGTGAGAGCGTAAACCGTACACCGCCGGCCACGTTGTCCGCAAAAACGCGGCCTTCATGATACTCCGCAATCAGTCTCACCACGTGCAGGCCCAGGCCCAGATGCACTTCACCGGCGTCGCCTTTGCGCAATGACACCATGGGTTCGAACAGCCGATCGCGCAGTTCGTTCGGCAGCGGCGGACCTTCGTTGCTGATCGCTATCCGCCAGTGGTCATCGGCTGCCTCCAGGCGAATCACAATCGGTGTCTGCAGTGGCGCAAATGAGGCGGCATTGTCGAGAAGTTTATCCAGCGCCTGGGCGAGTAGTTCGGGTGCGGCACAGATGTTTGCCTGCTCGCTGCCGGTCTCGAAGCGCACCGTATGCCCGCTATGTACGTCAGCGTAGGCCGCGCTGATCTCCTGCAGGAACGGCACCAGATCGAGGTCCCGACGCGGATTACTGCGCACGCTTTCTTCCAGACGATTGGCTTCGCTCATGGCCGTTAGAATGGCTTTGAGTCGGTCCAGCCCTTCTCTCGCCCGCAACTGGTAAGTCTGGTGCTGCTGCGGTGAGGCGTCGGTGTGCTCCAGGTTTTCCAGTGACGACTGAATCACGGCAATGGGGGTGCGTAGCTCGTGGGCAAGCTTGCGGCTGAGGGTGCGCAGGTAGTCATTGTACTCGCGCAGTTTGGCCAGCAGGTCTGCATAGGCACGTGATAATTCGCCGATTTCGTCCTGTGCGCGACTGCGGGGAAACACGCCCTGGATAGAACCGTCGTTGGCGATCACAGTGTGTGCGGCGCGATTGAGCCGGCCAATGCGGAATGACAACACACTGGCATAGCCCAGCAAACCCAGCACGCCGGTGCCCAGTGCCAGCAGGCTATAGCCCAGTAGCCGGCTAAAAGCCTGGTCGGTAAGCGAAAGGTATTGCTCGCCACTCTGGCTGACGATGACGGCGCCTATCGGCTGCTCGGCACCCTCCACGGGGGCGGTCGCCAGTAAAAGGTTGCGGTTGGCATTTCGCGGATCGCGAAAGCGCAGGTTCTCGGCGGTGCCTGCCAGGGCCTCCTCAATCACCGCTGGTGGGGCCTTGCCCGGCGTCTCGCTTTGTGGCGGCACCGGCAAGGTTTCCTCGGCGAGAATGCTGCGATACAGCAGCCGTACTAACCAGAACGTATTGCCGTCGGCGCGATGGCTGATGGCGCCGGCGCTGGCCAGCTGCCAACCGTCACGGTCCACTACTTGAATATTGACCTGTTGTTTGTCGAACAGGGAGAGGGCGGCCTGCAGGTTATCGCTGGTGTAGATCAGCCAGGGTGGTGAGCTTGCGCGCAGGGGCCGGATGTTGCCCAGGGTGACAACGTTGCGCCCTTCGCCGTGGCCCACGTCATTGATATACAGCCCCAGGCGGCCACCGGTCATGGCCATCGGCATCTCCACTTCGATCGTGTAACCATCGACGGCATCCTGCCAGTAGCCGCGAATTTTGCCGGGGTCCATGCCGCGGGTGCGACGACTCGCGGCGCGTGCACGCACACTGCCCGGGGCAGCTGTGGCAATCACATAGTCCTGGCGCCAGTCGGCCTGCCAGGTGCGAATCACCAGCCGATCGCCATTGGGTTCTGGAGAGAGGCCTGGGTTGTGGTACACCACCTCGTTGTCTTTGACTTGTACCAATAACAGTAGCCGGTCGTCGCGGGTCAGGGCCTTGATGGAAAGTGCCAGCTCAGTGTTCTGACTCTGCAGTGTCAGTGCCGGTGTTTCTTCCCAGCCCTCGGCATAACCATCGATGGCGATGGGCAGCGTCGCGGGATGAGCGTGAACGCTGGGGCGCTCTTCAGCAGGCGCGCTGAGTCGATCGGGATAGGGGTAGATAATCTGGGTGTCTGCCCCCACCACCGCGGCCACGGCCTGGGCGGTGGCCTGTAGCGTCTGGGCCTGACCATGGCGCAATGCGCCTTCCATCTCGCGGACGAACTGGCAGCCCGCCCAGGGCAGTGTGAGCAATAGCAGGGCGACAACAATCAGTTGCCGGCGCAGGCTGAATGTCAGCCTTTCCATCGGTAGCCCACACCGTAGGCGGTTTCGATGTTCTGGAACGTGTCATCGACGGCCTGAAATTTGCGTCGAATCCGCTTGATGTGCGAGGTAATGGTATTGTCGTCGAGAACCACATCGGCGCTATTCATTAACTGCTGCCGCGATTTCACATGGCCCGGGTGGCGAGCCAGGGCGTAGACCATCCAGAACTCTGTCACGGTAAGCTCTACCGGCTGGTGGTTCCAGCGAACCGTCATCCGTTCACGGTTGAGTTCAAGCTTACCTTGACGGATTACATCATCTTTCTTTTCCGGGCTGGCCAGCGCGCGAACCCGTCGCAGCAGTGCATGGATGCGCGCCACTAACTGCGCTTGGCTGATGTCCTTGGTGAGATACTCATCCGCCCCCAGGCGCAGGCCCGAGATAATGTCGAGTTCCGAGTCGCGCGCCGTTAGGAATACAATCGGCAACTCTGCAGAGCGCACCCGCAATTCCCGGCACAGCTCGAAACCACCTTCCATTTCGTCGCCCAGGCCCACATCAATAATCGCCAGATCCGGCAATGCCAGGGCAAAGGCGCTCGCCGCCTGCTGGCGATCGGCGTAAAGCTGGACGGCGAAACCCTCGCGTTCCAGGTGGTCGCGGTAGTTGGCGGCAATGGCCGGCTCGTCTTCGACAATGGCAATCTGTTGTGGCATGTCGCGATGGTTTCAAATATCCGGTGCCAGCTCAAGCGGCTGCCACAATTCATCATAATTCATCGCTGCATCGCCACGCTTCAATCGTGGTTTTGCCACGGTGGCGATTTTCAATACAGGTTCCCTGATCTGGAGACCTGTTATGAAAACCGAACGTTTACCCCAAACCTTACAGCGCGAGATGTTCGACTTTGGCGGACCGTTGCTGTGGTTGTGTTTCCGTTGCCTGCCGGTGCTGCTACTGGCGGGTATTTCGCTGTTGTTACTGGTCAGCACAACGGTGCGGGCCGAAAGCACGCTTAATGATGCCGAAACCGGCCAGCTTTACTTGCAGGGCGATGCCCCTGGGTACCAACCCGCCGTGCTGCACGGCAGCAGCATGTCTGTTGATGCCTCCGGGATGATCGCTGTGGTCACGCTAAAGCAGATCTTCAGTAACCCCTCCGATCAATGGCGAGAGGGGGTCTATGCCTTTCCACTGCCCGATGACGCGGCAGTGCGGGCCATGGAGATGCGTATTGGTGAGCGTCGGATTGTCGGCGAGATCCGCGAGCGCAAGGAAGCTCAAAAAGCTTACAAAAAGGCCCGCGAAAGTGGCAAGAAAGCATCGTTGGTGGAGCAACAGCGCCCCAATTTGTTTACTAACCGGGTGGCCAATATCGGCCCTGGCGAAGAGATCGAAGTTACGCTGGAGTATGTGCAGCCGATAGCTTACCGCGACGGTGTGTTTGCGCTGCGTCTGCCCACGACGATCACGGCGCGCTACATCCCCGGTGGGGCGCTGACTGAGCCTGCGCTTGACGATGACACGCCAATGACGGTGTTGCCTGCCCATGGCTGGGCGAGGGCCACATCACAGGTGCCGGATGCGGCAGACATAACGCCTGTGCAGCACCCGCAGCCCGGCGCTGACGGCGCGCCCCACAATCCGGTCGTCATCGATGTGCGTCTGGATCCCGGTGTCCCACTGGCGGGGGTGGAGTCGCTGTACCACGACGTGGCTCTGAGCCGCAGTGGTGGCGTTTACACGATCACGCTGGCCACGGGGCAGGCTGAAATGGATCGTGACTATGTCCTTGAGTGGCGTCCCGCGACCGGCAGTAAACCTGCCGCCGCGCTGTTTACCGAGCAGGTGGACGGCCAGTATTTTGGTTTGCTGATGGTCGTGCCGCCGGCCCTGGAGCGTGTGTCTCCTGCCACGCCCAGGGAGATGATCTTCGTGGTAGATACTTCCGGCTCCATGGGCGGTGTGTCGATTCGTCAGGCCCGCGGGAGCCTGCACGAAGCCCTGCGTATGCTGCGGCCTGAAGACACCTTCAACATTATCGCGTTCAGCAGTGATTACCGCAGTTTGTACCCGCGTGCCGTGCCGGCCAGCCGTCACCACCTGCAGCAGGCGCAGGAGTTTGTGCGCCACCTGGACGCTAATGGCGGTACGGAAATGTTGCCAGCGCTGCGCGCTGCGCTGCAGCCAATCGGGGAGCCGGACGAGTTCACGCCGCATGCCAGTCTGCGGCAGGTAGTGTTTATTACCGACGGGGCAGTGGGGAATGAGGAGGCATTATTTGCAGAGATTCAGCATCTGCTGGGTCCCAGTCGCCTGTTTACGGTGGGGATTGGTGCTGCACCCAATAGCTGGTTTATGCGCAAGGCCGCAGAGTTTGGTCGCGGCACATTTACCTTCGTCGGTGATGTCGGGCAGGTCAGTGAGAAAATGACCGCCTTGTTCCGTGAACTGTCCAGCCCGGTAGCGGTGGATCTTGCGGTCAGTTTACCCGAGGAGGCCGATATGTGGCCCCAGCGGCTACCTGATCTGTATCGCGGCGAGCCGCTGCTGATTGCAGTGAACTTCGGTACACAACTGCCTGCTGATGACGTCACTGTCAGCGGCACTATTGCCGGGCAGGCATGGCAGCGACAACTGGGTTTTGGCGGGGCAGATCCACAACAGATAGCGCAGCATGAGGGTGTCGCCTCCCTGTGGGCCCGGCGCAAAATTGAGGGCTTGCTGGACGACAAGGTACGTGGCGCCGACCCAGACACCATTCGCGCTGCGGTGCTGCCCCTGGCGCTTGCACACCAGTTGCTAAGCCCCTACACCAGCTTTCTGGCCGTGGAGCAGCCTATTTCCCGGCCCGCTGACTCGCCGCTGCGCAGCCATCCGGTACCCAACTCGCGGCCCCAGGGGCAGACGAGCCAGCCTCCCGCGGCCGCGCAAACCTATGCCTACCCGCGCGGGGCGACTACTGGCCCGGCGAAGCTCTGGTTTGGCGCTCTGCTGATGTTTGTGGCGCTACTGGTGCGGGCTGTCCGCGGGGAGGGTGCCGATGCCTGATCTGCTGTGGCGAGCGCTGTGGCCATTGCTGCTGCTCTTGGCCCTACAACAGTTGGGTGGGGCAGGGCTGATCCATGCCAAGGCCTGGGTGGCGCCACTGCTTATGGAGCGCGCCTTCGCCGAAAGTACTGCTCGTGGCGGTGCGGCGGTGCGACCCTGGCCATGGGCAGATACCTGGCCGGTGGCCGAACTGCAGGTGCCCTCAATGCGTATCTCGCGCATGGTGCTCGCCGGTGATAGCGGTAATGTGCTGGCGTTTGGTCCCGGTCATAGCGCGGGTTCTGCGCCGCTGGGTGAGCCCGGGGAGAGTGTGATCGGCGGGCATCGGGACACCCATTTCGGCTTTCTTGAGCAGGTCGCTCCGGGCACGCCTGTCCTGCTGCAACTTGCGGATGGTCGCGGGGTGCACTATCGGGTGGTCGCCACGGAGGTTGTCGATACCCGCCGTCATGCCCTGCAGACAGGTGTCAATGAAACACGCTTGCTGTTGGTCACCTGCTATCCCTTTGATGCGCTCGACAGCAATGGGCCGCTTCGCTATGTCGTTACCGCCGAACCTGTGGCGCGTATGCATTTGTAGTGATATTTGCCCGTGGCTGTGGGTACGGGCGCTGCTATAATGCGCCGTCTTTCTGGTGCCCGAGCACAATGTTATGTCTGCTTACAAGCTGAAGCCGCTGGACTCCGTGTGGATGATGATGGAGACCCCTGATACCCCCATGCACGTGGGCGTATTGGCGATTTTTCGCAAGCCTGCCAAGGCCGGGGTAAATTACACGGCCGATCTGGCCGCGCAATTGCGTGAAGCCAAAGCTGTGGCCCCCTGGAATTGTCGCGTCAGTGGCAGCCTGAATCGACAGCTTGTCGAAGACGATGAATTTGAGCTCGACTACCATTTTCGTCGCTCAGCCCTGCCTGACCCCGGTGGTGAGCGGGAACTGGGACGCATGGTGTCGCGCCTGCATAGCAATCCGCTGGACCGTTCCAGGCCACTGTGGGAATTCCACCTGGTGGAAGGGTTGGAGAACCATCGCTTTGCGTTCTACATCAAGATCCATCACACCCTGGTGGAGGCAGTAAACGGCGTGCCAGCGCTGCTTTCGACCCTGGCGAGCAATGCGCGGGCCCGCAATGTTCAGCCGATCTGGACCACACCGCTATCTGCCTCGGGTGCAGGCGGTGACCTGATCGAAGAGTTTGCCGGCAGCGGCGTGGAAGAGGCGATTGAGTCTGCTGGCGCGCTGGGGCGCGCCGCGGTGGAAATGGCTAGAGGCGCCTTACAGCCAGCCGAGCGCAACAGTTTCCTGTTTCCCCGGGGAACGCCTCGCTCCACCCTGAACCGACGCATTAATGCCCAGCGCCGTTTCGCCACCCAGCAGATTGAGCAAGGCCGTATCGAGGCCCTGGCCGAGGCCACGGACAGCACGGTTAATGAAATGCTCACTTACCTCATGGGGAGTTCGCTGCGCCGTTTTTTCAAAGAGTACAACGCACTGCCGGACGAGTCCCTGGTGGGTATGATGCCGGTCTCCCTGCAGGAGCGCGGCCAGCATTTGGCGGGCAATGCCATCGCCGGCCTGCGAGTCTCCCTCGGGACTCATCTTGGTGATCCGCTGGCGCGCTTGGAGTCAGTGAAAACGTCTATGCAGGAGGTACGTCAGGATCGCGCCTCGCTGCCGGAAGATGCCGTCACCTCGTATGTGATGCTGCGCGCTGCGCCGCTGTATGCGAGTCAGGTGGGCGCTCTCGGCCGATTCATTCCGCCGCTGTACAACCTGGCTGTCTCCAATACGCCGGGCGCTGAAAAGTCGCTGTACTTCAATGGCGCGCGTCTGGAAGCGGTGTACCCCATGGCGCAGCTGATGCAGCACAGTGCCCTCAGCGTTGACTGCGTCAGTTATAACGGTCATTTCAATATCGGCTTTACCGGTGCCCGCGATACCCTGCCGCATTTGCAGCGCATGGCCGTGTATGTGGGTAAGGCCTTGCAGGATCTTGAAGAACTGGTTGCGAGCGGGGAGGTCGCCTGATGAATAAACTGGCCAATACCCTGATTCAAAAGGGCCTGGAACTGAATCACCGCATGGCCTCGTCCACGGCCAATAGCGTCGACTGGCTGTTCAAGCGCGATACCCTGATCAAGTCCGGACGCACCTGGTTTGAACTGGTGCACGATGGCGACCTGATGTCAGTGCGTTACTACGAACTGCCGGATGATGACGAAATCGAACTGGTCGATGGGACCCATCTGCCGATTGAGCGACAGCAGCACGCGCTGCCGCTGGTGTTGATTCCACCGCTGGGCGTGACGACCGAAACCTTTGATCTGATGCCCCAGCGCAGCCTTGTCCGTTACATGGTGGCACGCGGCTTCAAGGTATACCTGGTTGACTGGGGTAAGCCCAGAAAGGAACACGCCCATCTGGGCATGCTTGATTATTGTGACGACATGATGGGTACCGCGCTGGACAAAATCCGGCGCCATTCTGGAAGCCAGGAACTGTCGTTAATGGGTTGGTGCATGGGTGGCCTGTTCTGTCTCATGTACCAGGGGCTTAATCAGGATCCCAATATCCGCAACATGATTACTGTGGCCAGCCCGATTGATCTGGAAAGTGGCAAGGGTGTGGTCGGCATGGTGGCCGGTGCGGCCCAGGCGCTGGATGGCCCTGCCCAACTGGTGAGTAACTACACCAACCTGCGCCTGAATACCCTGGACCCGGCGCGCCTGTCGCTGCCTGACTGGGCCACCACGATTGCCTTCAAGATGACAGACCCCGTGGGCAGCGTAGCCACCTACTGGGATCTCATGACCCGGCTGTCAGATCGAGAGTTTGTTGAATCGCACTCCACCACCTCGGATTACCTCAATCACATGCTGCGGTATCCGGGTGGTGTGGTCAGGGACATGGTGGGCAGCGTCAATGAAAACCAGATTGCCAATGGCAAGGTGTACATCGGCGATACAGTGGCCGATATCGACGAGATCCGCTGCAACCTGCTGGCGTTTGCCGGTGAAACGGATGCGTTGGTGCACCCTGATGTGGCCGGCGCTATTGTCGATGTGGTCGCGTCAGAAGAGCGCGAATTCCGCGTCGCCCCTGGCGGCCACATGGGGGTGATTATTGGCAGCAAGGCCCCCAACGCCGTGTGGAAAGAATCCGCCGACTGGCTGGCGCCGCGTTCTGAAGTCAAGCTGATGAAGAAGAAACGCAAGGCACCAGCGAGCAAAGCCAAAGCAAAGCCGAAGGCAAAAGCCAAGTTGAAGGTGAAACCCAAGCTGCGTAAGTGATTGCCCGGCTAGACAGTCGCCCATGCATCGTGCCGCAATGAGGGGCTCCGCTGTGTGGCCCCGTGACACTGGTAATCCTTCCTCTTTCATTTCTGCATTCATTATTTGATAATGCGCGTCCCCTGGTTGGGGGAGAGGTGGGAATTCAATAGGGTTAACCCAATGTATGGTGTTACCAGAGTTGCCGCCAACAACCAGCCGACCAACTTAAATGTCAAGAAAATCAAATGCTTGGCGATGACATGTGGCCTTTAGTAGGGGTCACCACTGACACAAGGAAAGCTCATGCCTGTTATTACTCTGCCTGATGGCTCCCAGCGCTCGTTCGACGAGCCCGTTTCCGTAATGCAAGTGGCCGAAGATATCGGCCCCGGTCTTGCCAAGGCGACCCTCGGCGGTCGTGTCAATGGCGAGCGCCGCGACACGGTCGATCTGATTACCGAAGACGCTGAACTCAGTCTGTTTACTGCCCGCGACGAAGATGGTCTGGAGATCATCCGCCACAGCTGTGCCCACCTGATCGGCCACGCTGTGAAGCAGCTCTGGCCCGACGCTAAAATGGCGATCGGTCCGACTATCGAAAACGGCTTTTACTACGACATCGACCTCGAACATCGCCTCACCGACGCGGACATCGAGAAGCTCGAGGCGCGTATGCGCGAGCTCGCAGCGACCGAATACGATGTGGTGAAAGAGAAAGTCGACTGGCAGACCGCCTACGACACCTTCAAGGAACGCGGCGAAACCTACAAGATGGAAATCCTCGATGAGGATATTGCCAAGGACGATCACCCCGGCCTGTACCACCACGAAGAGTACGTGGATATGTGCCGTGGCCCGCACGTTCCCAACATGCGCCACTGCCAGCACTTTAAGCTGATGCGCGTATCCGGTGCATACTGGCGCGGCGACCAGAGCAACAAAATGCTGCAGCGTATCTACGGTGTGGCATTCGGCGACAAGAAAGCCCTGAAGAAGCACCTGCAGATGCTGCAGGAAGCGGAAAAGCGGGATCACCGCCGCCTCGGTCGCGAGCTGAACCTGTTCCACTTCCACGAAGATGCGATCGGTGCGGTGTTCTGGCACCCCGACGGCTGGACCCTGTTTCAGACCCTGATCGACTACATGCGCAAGCGCCAGCAGGAAGCGGGCTACGTGGAAGTGAACACGCCTGACATGATGGACCGGGGGCTGTGGGAACTGTCAGGGCACTGGGAAAACTACCAGGAGCACATGTACACCACCGAGACTCCCGACGACAAGACTCTGGCGCTCAAGCCCATGAGCTGTCCGGGCGGTGTGTTGATGTACAAGACCGGCCTGAAGAGTTACCGCGATCTGCCGATTCGCATGGCGGAATTCGGCAAGGTGCACCGCTACGAGCCTTCGGGTTCGCTGCATGGCCTGTTGCGGGTGCGTCACTTCACCCAGGACGACGCTCATATTTTCTGTACCAGTGACCAGATGCAGGCCGAGTGTGCCGACATTATCGAACTGGTGCTGGATATCTACCGCCAGTTTGGCTTTGACGATGTCACCATCAAGCTGTCGACTCGCCCTGAAAACCGCATGGGCGACGACGCCAGCTGGGACCTTGTTGAGGGCGCCCTGGTGGAATCACTCCAAGGGCTCGATCTGCCCTATGACCTGAACCCCGGTGAGGGCGCGTTCTACGGTCCGAAGTTGGAATTCGTCCTGCGCGACGCTATCGGCCGTGACTGGCAGTGTGGCACTTTGCAGGTAGATATGAACCTGCCTGAGCGCTTCCAGCTGGAGTTTGTGGACGATACCGGGACCCGGCAGGTGCCAGTTATGTTGCACCGGGCACTGTTTGGGTCGCTGGAGCGATTTATCGGTATTTTGATCGAACATTACGAGGGAGTTTTCCCCACCTGGCTGGCGCCAACACAGGCCGCGGTCATCAATATCACCGATAAACACGCCGAATATGCCAAATCTGTGGAAGATTCCTTGAAAAACAAGGGCTTCAGGGTCATTTCGGACTTGAGAAATGAGAAAATCGGCTTTAAAATCCGCGAGCTCACGATTCAGAAGGTCCCTTACCTGCTCGTGGTAGGGGATAAAGAAGTCGAATCGAACCAAGTGGCCGTGCGCGCACGTCGCGGTGAGGACCTGGGATCCATGGATCTCGATGCGTTTGAAACGCTCCTTACCGAGGATATTGCGCGACGCGGTCGTATTGCAGTGGATTAATGGAGAATCAGCATTAAGAGAGATAGCAAAGGCGCCGCCAAAAAGGCGCTGACCAACGACCAGATCACGTCGGACCCGGTCCGACTCATTGGTGCCGATGGCGAGCAGGTGGGCATTGTGTCCCTGTCTGAAGCCAAGGCGGCGGCGGAAGCTGCCAGTATGGATCTCGTATTGATTGCTGATTCCGATCCCGCAGTCTGTAAGGTGATGGACTACGGGAAGCACATCTTTGAAGCGAAGAAGCAGAAAGCGGCCCAGAAGAAAAAGGCCAAGCGGACTCAAATCAAGGAAATGAAGTTTCGTCCAGGGACGGAAGAGGGAGATTATCAGGTAAAACTACGCAACCTGACACGTTTCCTAGAAAACGGCGATAAGGCCAAAGTCACCCTGCGTTTTCGCGGGCGTGAAATGGCTCACCAGGAAATTGGCATGGAGCTACTCAAGCGAGTAGAAGCTGATCTGGCCGAGTTGGGTGGTGTCGAGCAATTCCCGAAAATGGAAGGCCGACAGCTCACTATGGTTATTGCCCCCAAGAAGAAGAACTGACGGCTTGTGACGCCCCAGTTTCTTAGTGTTTAACTTGCAAATGCGGAGTATTTGATATGCCCAAAGCAAAAGTTCACAGTGGTGCAGCCAAGCGGTTCAAGAAGACTGCTGGCGGCTACAAGCGCAAAAGCGCACACAAGAGTCACATCCTGACCAAAATGACCACCAAGCGGAAGCGTCAGCTGCGTGGAACCTCCATGATTCACAAGAATGATGAGGTTCTGATCGATCGTATGCTGAAGACCAAGTAACCGGTTATAGGAAAGGAGTAGACTAATGCCTCGAGTAAAACGTGGTGTGGTGGCTCATCGCCGTCACAAGAAAATCCTGAAGCAGGCCAAGGGTTACTATGGTGCCCGCAGCCGTGTCTTCCGCGTTGCCAAGCAAGCCGTTACCAAGGCTGGCCAGTATGCATACCGTGACCGCCGTCAGCGCAAGCGTCAGTTCCGCGCGCTGTGGATCACTCGCATCAACGCCCAGTCTCGCGCCAATGGCTTGAGCTACAGCCGTCTGATCAATGGCCTGAAAAAGGCTGACATTGCCCTGGACCGTCGCGTACTGGCGGACCTGGCTGTGCATGACAAGCCGGCTTTTGCAGCGATCGTGGAGCAAGCGAAGGCCCAACTGGCCTAAGCCCACCCCGCCGCAGTGATGTTGACTGCGGATTCGCTGGCTACACTGTAAAACCAAAAGGGAAAGGGCCTCGCTCTTTCCCTTTTTTATTTTAATTCCGTCATCCCCGCGCAGGCGGGGATCCAGAAAGGATGGGAATATGCCTCGGGCTTCACTGGATTCCCGCCTGCGCGGGGATGACGGCCTGAGATGAAATCGAGACCAAAAAATGGAAAACCTCGAAGCCTTGGCCGCCGAAGCCAAAGCCGCAATCGAAGCAGCCAATGACGGCGCCGCGCTGGAACAACTGCGTGTAGATTACCTGGGTAAGAAAGGCCAGATCACCGGCCTACTGAAAGGCCTGGGCAAACTGTCGGCGGAAGAACGTCCCGCTGCTGGCGCCCAGATCAACGTCGTCAAGCAGGAGCTACAGGACCTGATCGGCGCGCGCAAAACCGCGATGGAAGCTGCGGCGGTCGAAGCGCAATTGGCTGCCGAAACTATCGATGTGACCTTGCCGGGTCGCGGCCAGACCACGGGCGGCATTCACCCGGTAACCCGCACCATGGAGCGCATGGAAGAGTTTTTCGCTGCTATTGGTTTCGAGGTCGTCGAGGGTCCTGAGGTAGAAGACGACTACCACAACTTTGAGGCGCTCAATATTCCCGCTCACCACCCGGCGCGGGCCATGCACGACACCTTCTATGTGGATGAGCACACGGTATTGCGCACGCACACCTCTCCGGTGCAGGTGCGGGTGATGGAGTCCCAGCAGCCGCCACTGAAAATTATCTGTCCGGGCCGCGTTTATCGCTGTGACTCGGACCTGACTCACTCGCCAATGTTTCACCAGGTGGAAGGCCTGCTGATCGATGAGCAGTCCAGCTTCGCCGACCTCAAGGGCATTATCGAGCGCTTCCTGCAGGTGTTCTTCGAAAAAGACCTGCAAGTGCGCTTCCGCCCCTCATTCTTCCCGTTCACTGAACCCTCTGCGGAAGTGGATATTCAGTGTGTGAACTGCGGCGGCGAAGGCTGTCGTGTGTGCAGCCATACTGGCTGGCTGGAAGTGCTGGGCTGCGGCATGGTGCATCCGAAAGTACTGGAGTACTCCAACATCGATCCGGAAAAGTATTCCGGCTTCGCCTTCGGCATGGGCGTGGAACGCCTGGCCATGCTGCGCTATGGCGTGAACGATTTGCGCCTGTTCTTCGACAACGATCTGCGATTCCTCGAGCAGTTCTAAGCCACCGTATTCTGGAGTAAGTGAAAAGTGATTATCAGTGAACAGTGGCTGCGCGAATGGGTCAGCCCTGCCATCAATACCGAAGACCTCGCCCACCAAATTACCATGGCGGGCCTGGAAGTAGACGCGATCGACCCCGTGGCCGGTGACTTTTCCGGCGTAGTCGTCGCGGAAATTATCTCTGCGGAGCAACACCCTGACGCAGACAAGCTGCGTGTGTGTGAAGTGAATGCCGGAGGTGAAACAGTGCAGATCGTGTGTGGTGCACCGAATGCACGCGCCGGCCTGAAAGCGCCCCTGGCTACGGTCGGCGGTGTTTTGCCCGGTAACTTCAAGATCAAAAAAGCCAAGCTGCGTGGTGTGGAATCCTTTGGGATGCTCTGCGCCGAGCAGGAACTGGGCCTGTCGGAAGAGAGCGATGGCCTGATGGAACTCGCCGCGGACGCGCCGGTAGGTACGGACATTCGCGAGTACCTCGGTCTGGACGATCAGGTGATCGAGATTGGCCTGACCCCCAACCGTGCCGACTGCCTTGGCGTGGCGGGCATTGCCCGTGAAGTGGGCCTGCTCAACGATGTGCCGGTCAACGCCCCCGAGATTAATGCCGTAGCGGCCAGTCACCAGGAGAGCTTTCCGGTAGAGCTTGTGGCGCCTGAGCGTTGCGCCCGCTTTTTGAGCAGGGTGATTCGCGGCATCGACGTGAGCAAACCCAGCCCCCTGTGGATGCAGGAGAAACTGCGCCGGGTGGGGCTGCGCTCCATCGATGCGGTGGTGGATGTGACCAACTACGTCATGATGGAACTCGGCCAGCCCATGCACGCCTTCGACTACAGCAAATTGTCGGGCGGCATTCGAGTGCGCCTGGCAGAGCAGGGCGAGGAGCTAGAGCTGCTTGACGGCCAGACTGTTGAGTTGAACGACGATACCCTGGTGATTGCCGACCACGACAAAGCCGTTGCCATGGCGGGAATTATGGGCGGCCAGGCCACAGCCGTGTCAGACGCCACCACCGACCTGTTCCTGGAAGTGGCCTTCTTCACGCCTGAGCTGATGGCGGGTAAGGCTCGTAATTACGGCCTTCACACCGACTCCTCGCACCGCTTTGAGCGCGGGGTTGATTTCAAGTTGCAGGCCACGGCTATGGAGCGTGCCACGCAACTGCTGCTGGATATTGTCGGCGGCGATGCTGGGCCGCTGTGTGAGGCCGTTAGTGAGGAACATCTGCCAACGCGTCCCGATGTCAGCCTGCGCGCTGCCCGAATCAAGAAAGTACTGGGCTTTGAGATGGACAGTGCCGAGGTCGAGCGGATTCTGTCCGGCTTGGGGCTGGGCGTTACCACGACAGCAGATGGCTGGACTTGCACTGTACCCAGCTGGCGTTTCGATATCGCCATTGAAGCCGACCTGCTCGAAGAGCTGGCGCGCGTGTACGGCTACAACCGCCTGCCGGTCAGCCACATCAAGGCCGATCTTATCCTGCCCGAAAAAGCGGAGACTGAGCTCGGTATTCGTGGCCTGCGCCAGCACCTGGCAGCGGCGGGCTACCAGGAAGCGATTACCTACAGCTTTGTCGATCCCAAGTTGCAGCAGCTGTTTGATCCCACACTGGACCCTGTGGCCTTGACCAACCCGATCTCGGCGGATATGGCGGTGATGCGCACTAGTCTGCTGCCTGGTCTGCTGACGGCGTTGACGCGCAATACCAAGCGCCAACAGCCCCGCGTGCGTCTGTTCGAGACTGGCCTGCGCTTCCTGCCCGGGAGCGAGGGCCTGGTACAGGTGCCCACCCTGGCCATAGTGATCACGGGCGATCAACTGGAAGAGGGTTGGGCCGAGAAGGCTCGCCCGGTCGACTTCTTCGACCTCAAAGGGGATATCGAAGGCCTGCTGGCACTGACCCGCGCCGCCGACACCTTCGCGTTTGCTCCCGGCCAGCGCGATGCGCTGCACCCCGGCCAGACAGCGTCCATCAGCCGCGGCGGTGAAGCCATTGGCTTCCTCGGTGCCCTGCACCCATCCGTGGCCAAAGAGCTGGGGGTGAGCGGCAGCGTCTACGTAGCCGAAATCACCCTGTCGGCGGTGCTTGAGTCGAAGCTCCCGGCCTTTACCGAGCTGTCCAAATTCCCCGAGGTTCGCCGCGATCTGGCGGTGCTGGTGGACAAGGAAGTGCCAGCCGGTGACATCCTGGCAAATGTTCGAGCGTCAGCGGGCACTTACCTCACAGACTTAACCCTCTTTGATGTGTATGAGGGCAAAGGCATTGATCCTAAACGAAAAAGTCTTGCTTTAGGTTTGACATTCCGGGATTCTTCGCGCACTCTTAGTGACCAAGACGTGAATCTAGCGGTAGAGCAAGTGGTTGATTCGCTGGAAAAAAACTATAAGGCCGAGCTTAGGAACTAGGTAAGGGAACGTGACTGCGCTGACAAAATCTGAAATGGCGGAACGCCTGTTTGAGGAGCTTGGGCTCAACAAACGGGAAGCCAAAGAGATTGTTGAGCTCTTCTTCGAGGAAATCCGCGCGTGCCTCGAAAACAACGAACAGGTGAAGTTGTCGGGTTTCGGCAACTTCGACCTGCGCGACAAGAGCCAGCGTCCCGGACGCAACCCCAAAACCGGCGAGGAGATCCCCATCTCTGCTCGCCGCGTTGTTACCTTCCGCCCTGGGCAAAAGCTGAAAGCCCGAGTAGAAGAGTATGCTGGAACCGAGCAACAACCATGAATTGCCCGCGATCCCGGGGAAGCGTTACTTCACCATTGGCGAAGTAAGCGAACTCTGCGCAGTTAAACCCCATGTGCTGCGTTACTGGGAGCAGGAATTCCCTCAACTGAAACCCGTCAAGCGTCGCGGCAACCGCCGCTACTATCAGCGCGACGACGTCCTCACCATCCGCCAGATTCGCAGCCTGTTGTACGATCAGGGCTACACCATTGGCGGTGCTCGTCAGCGCATGACCGACGAAGATGACGGTGCCGCCGGCCCCGAAATCCAGGCTGTGATTCGCGAGACGATCGAAGAGTTGGAAGAACTGCTCAAAACCCTGTCACTGGGCAAATAAGTATTTGTAAGCAGGGTGGTTTTGAGTATAATGCCGGCCTCGCAAACAATGCGATTCTCGGGGCGTAGCGCAGTCTGGTAGCGCACCACACTGGGGGTGTGGTGGTCGTAGGTTCAAATCCTGCCGTCCCGACCAACTCATAAAAAAAGGCCACCCTTTTGGGTGGCCTTTTTTTATGAGCCGGCGGCCCGGCGGATTTGTTCTTTAGCGATCGCCAAAAGCGATCGCGTACCCAGGTTCACAAATTCTCCCCACTGGAGAATTTGCAACGAGGCGCAAAGCGCCGAAGCCCGCAGGGGCAGAACAGCCCCAAGGCTGTTCTGATTCAATCCTGCCCCTACACCCATAGCCGAAACGCACCCTTTTAGGTGGCCTTTTTTTATGAGCCGGCGGCCCGGCGGATTCATTCTTAAGCGAGCCCTCCTGGCGAGCCTAACCAGACTCACAAACTATCCTCCACGCAGTCCATACGCCCGCAAAAATTCAACCCCCTGTCAAACACCACCCCATCCATGGCACATTAAGCCTCCACACCCTTGGCCTTAAACTGACATCACCCGTGCAAGCACTCCAAAACTTCCAGTTCACTCTGCGCAATCGCCTGCAAATCGTCGAAAATCTCGACCTGTTCAAAAGCGATGAAGTAGGGCACACGCAAGCCAAGCGTGCCGCAGTCGCTGTCACCATTATTCGCAACCACGCGGAGTCTGTCGTCGTTATTACCCGGCGCTCCAGCGCCCTGCGCGCACACGGCGGGCAGTGGGCATTGCCCGGCGGCAAAATCGACCAGGGGGAATCCGTGGTCGAAGCGGCGTTGCGTGAGTTGTACGAGGAGGTCAACGTGTCCCTGGATGAGTCATCGGTGCTTGGCACGCTGGATGACTACACGACCCGATCCGGATATCTGATTACCCCGGTGGTTATCTGGGCCGATATCGATTGGGATGCAATGTCACCTAATCCTGATGAGGTCGAAAGTATCCATCCGTTTACTTTTTCGGAGCTAGCCCGGCCCGAGTCACCTTATCTCGAAACCATCCCGGAAAGCACCGCGCAAGTGCTGTCAATGCATTATGAGCGTGATCGGATCTATGCTCCGACGGGAGCTATTCTGTATCAGTTCCGTGAGGTGGGAATTCTGGGGCGACCGACCCGGGTTGCTCACTTCGAACAGCCGGTGTTTGCCTGGCGCTAGCAGCCTGATTTATGCTTGCAACTAATCCCATAGCTCATGATCCGTCGTAACGGGCGCTATCACGATTGACCAAAAGGAAGCCCTTGGTCAATAGCTAGCCGTTACTGTATCTCCTCATACCAAGCACGACTCGGCCGACCCGACGGAGACCACCAACATTATCAAATTCAGCCTCAACATCGGCATGTGCGACCCTTCCCATTGTCGCGGTCAGCTCGCAAATGTTCTGTTGTTCACGGAAGTGCAGACACTCGCAGCATGAATGCAGCACTTTACCTAGCAACCGTCTTTATCTGGGGCACGACCTGGCTGGCGATCTACTACCAGGTCGGCGAGGTGCCGGTGGTCGTCTCGGTGTTTTATCGCTTCGTGTTGGCTGCGGCGATCATGTTGCTGGCGATGTTGGTGTTGCGCAAGTTGCAGAAGACCACCCGCCAGGATCATTTGTTCTTCCTGCTGCAGGGCGGCTGCCTCTTCTCGTTTAACTTCATTTGTTTTTACACGGCTACCGAGTCCATCGCGAGTGGGCTGGTGTCTGTCGTATTCTCGCTGGCGACGATATTCAATGCGGTGAACAATCGCCTTATCTGGAAAGAAACGATCCCGGCCAGAGTTGTTCTGGCGGGCGCTGTGGGAGCACTGGGGCTGGTGCTGTTGTTTTTGCCGGAGCTTGGTGGACAGTCCATGGGGATGAGGTCCGTTAAAGGCCTGCTGCTGGCCACCGTGGGCACTTATCTGTTCTCGCTGGGCAATATGATTACCCGCCGCAATGGCAGTCACGGCCTGCACCCGGCTACCACCAATACCTACTCGATGCTTTACGGCACGGTGATACTGGCGATAGTGCTGCTGATAACCGGCCAGCCCCTGGTCGTACCGACGGGTGAGTTTTATCTGCCGGCGCTGCTGTACCTGAGTATCTTTGGCACGGTGATCGGCTTTACCACCTATCTGATGTTGGTCAATCGTATAGGCCCCAATCACGCGGCCTATGCCACGGTGTTGTTCCCGGTGATTGCGCTGTTCCTGTCGAGCTGGTTTGAAGGATACAACTGGCAGCTGGCGAGTTTTGTCGGCCTGGGCCTGGTGTTGCTCGGCAATGTCATCCTGATATTCAGGAAGCCTGGTTAGTTTGCTGGCGGCGCTGCACGTACTTGTACAGGCCGATGAGCGAAGCGGCAATCCAGAACAGTTCAATCACAAAGCTTGCCAGATTGAAGTTCACACACAGGCTGATGAGCAGCAATATGGCGCTTATCAAATTCAGGGTGTTGTAGGTCAGACTGGTCGCTGCAATGCGCTCCAGTTGCAAAAGCAGGTAGGCGATAACAACCAGTGCAGTGCCGGTCATGCCGAGCAGGTCGGTGAGATCAAATTCCAAAATTCAGGCCCGTACAATGTTGGATTGAAGTTGTTATCCTACTAGAAACAAACCGTCGATGTGTCCATGGCTCGTTGATAGCCATTGTGTAGGGCGCGACACTGGCGCAACTATTCGCTACAGCATTACAAGGTAATTCATGTCTATTCGTATTCTCGCCCCTCTGATCCTGTGGGCATTCCTGATTGCTCAAGCCCATGCCTTCGAACCAGCGGCGCTCAAGGAACGCGCCCAGTTGCTCGACAAGATAACCCAGGAGCGCCTGACCGAGGTGCTGCCCGAATTAATGCGCCGTCAGAACATCGATCTCTGGGTCATCATGTCGCGCGAGTACAACGAAGACCCGGTCCTGAAGACGATGCTGCCCGCCAACTGGATGTCGGCTCGTCGCCACACCATGCTGGTCATACATGATCCCGGTGCGGGTAGGGCGCTGGAGTATCTTGCAGTCGCTCGCTACCCCGTCGGTGAGTTATTCCAGTCCGTCTGGGATCCTGAGCAACAGCCCGATCAATGGCAGGCGCTGGCACAGCTGATTGCTGCGCGCGATCCCGACACCATTGCAGTGAATACGTCTGACAGCTTTGCGCTGGCCGATGGTATGTCGAGCACCGAATGGCGCGAACTCAACGCCGCGCTCAGCCCCACAATGCGCGCCCGCGTGGTCTCTGCCGAGTCACTTGCCATCGCCTGGTTGGAAACTCGCAGTGCCACCGAAATGGCGTATTACCCGCAGTTGGTGTCCAAAGGCCACGAACTGATCGCCCGGGCGTTTTCTAATGAGGTGATTACGCCCGGGGTTACGACGACTCAGGCCGTGGGATGGTGGTTGCGCGAGCAGTCACAGGCGCTGGGGCTGGCGAACTGGTTTCATCCCGCGGTTTCATTGCAGCGTCGCGGTGAAGCTGGATTTAACCGCCAGGGTGTTATTCAGCCGGGCGATCTCATCCACGTGGATTTTGGTCTGACCTGGCTGCGCCTGAATACGGACCAGCAACAGCATGGCTATGTGCTGCGAGAGGGGGAAACCGAACCGTCTGCTGGCGTCGTGCAGGCCATGGCTGCGGCGAATACGCTGCAGGACATTCTCACTAGCAACTTTGTCGTCGGTCGCACTGGCAATGAACTGCTCGCCCTGAGCAGGCAGCAGGCTTTGGCCAGTGGCTTGCGCCCCACCATTTATTCGCACCCACTCGGGTTACACGGCCACGGTGCCGGCCCGACGATAGGTATGTGGGATGCTCAGGAAGGTGTGCCGGTTAATGGCGATTATCCGCTGTTCGCCAATACGGCTTACTCTATCGAGCTGAGTAATACCGCAGCGGTGGCTGAGTGGGGTGGGGATGTGCGTATCATGCTGGAAGAGGACGCCTTTTTCGATGGCCAGCAGGTACGCTATCTCAATGGACGACAGACTAAACTGCACATTATTTGCAGCGGTGCTGCCGCAGTAGTCAGGTAGCTGTTGTCCAGACCTCTGGTCTCACAGGGCCCGAGCATCCGGGGGTAGATTCCGCTGCCCACCCTGCGGGCAGCGGGTTGCAGTTGCAGCGCCTCAGAAGGCGTAGCGCAGGTCGAGGCCGTAGGTAATGGTATCGCGGATACTGGTGTGGGCGGCTCCCAGGGTATCGGCAGCGAGGCCACCTGGGTTGGACGCGTACTCTTCGTCCAGCAGGTTGTCGCCCCACAGCGCTATCTCAAGATTCTCCTGCTCGTTGGTCCACGCCACGCGCGCGTTGAGAATTTTGCGATCCTGGAAGTACCAGGGCCCATCTACAAAGATCGCCGTATCCGGGTCAAACTTGGCCGGGTCCTCATTGAACACATAGTTCATATGCAGCAGCAGGAAACCGGTGGGGATCTCCGGTGTCCAGTCCAGGCGCAGGGTGTAATCGTTGTTGGTGCGCGACGTGAATTCCTCGCCACCGGCAGGTTCACCGGCCGCATTGAAATACGCTTCTTCGATTGAGCGGGTCTCGCGATAGGTGGTGAGGCCGGCGATGCGCAGGGTGTCGGTAATGCTCCAGGTCACGACAATCTCGATGCCTTCGGCTTCCTCATCACTGGTGACTACCGTGGGGGCGGCAGTGGGATCATCGGGGCTGTCCTTGGTCGATTTGGAATTCTGCTTGCCATCGAGTTCGTGGTAGAAAAGCGCCGCCTCCACCCGCAGGGTATCTGCAAAGAAGTCGCCTTTCAGGCCGATTTCGTAGCTGGTCATGTCTTCAGGGTCGAAGGGGCCGGCCGCGTAGGCGGAGAACGACTGGCCGTCGAAGCCGCCCGATTTGTAGCCGGTGGCTGCCGAGGCGTAGAGCATTGCATAGTCACTGAACTCCCAATCCAGCACCAGGCGTCCCGTGGTTTTACTCCAGTCGTCCTTCAACTTGAACTGGTCCAGCCAGACTTCTTCTGGGGCGCCTGATTCTGCCGGGTTGTATGCGACACGCTCTGGGGCGTACGGCCAGTCCAACTGGGATTCGTAGGTTTGCCAGGTGTACTCTTTTTCGTCGTAGCTGTAGCGTAAGCCAGCAGCGAGACTCAGCGTGTCGGTTAACTGGTAGGTGGCATCGGCGAATATACCCCAGTTAACGAAGTCGCCTGTGTTGTCCATGGTCTCGGTGAAAAATTCGCCTGAGAACGAGGGGGGTAGCACCGCAATGCCTTCTGCTGCAGAGAGTGCGAGATACAGTTCCTCGCTGGGTGGCAGTAAATTCCAGATGTGGTCATCCGGACCGCCGAAGCCGCCAAGGATAGTCAGGAATTGCATGTACGAGTCGGCCAGCAAGCCGATGTCGGTGCGCTGAAACACGTCTTCCTTACTGTAGTTACCACCGGTAATAAAGTTCAGTTTGTCGGTGACGTAATGGAAGCGCAGTTCAGAGTAGAAGATGTCTGAGTCTTCGATATTGTTAGTGTCCAGGTAGCGACGCGGGTCGGCGGTACCGTCTTCTTCCTGGAGATTGGTGGTGTCCCAGTCGCGATAACTGACGATACCAAATGTCGACCATTCATCAGTCAGCTCACTCTCCAGTTTCAGCGACACACCGTACATTTCGCGCGTCTCTTCGCCGCCAATCACATCGTGAGCGGTCTCTCCGGAGAAGGGGTCATCGCTGGCCTCATAGGCATATTTGCCCACGCCGATGATGACGGATGGCGCTTCATCGCGATCTTCCACATCCACGGCAAGTTGTAGCGATGTGCTGTCGCTCACGTCCCACAGCAACGCTGCGCGAGCTGCAATGTATCCCTCGTCCTTAACGTCGTCGCCCACGCCTTTCTGTTCAGTTAGGCCATCGCGCTGATGGCTGAATACATTCGCCCGCAAATACACTTCGTCGGTGACGGGGGTGTTTACCATGCCTTCCAGACGCAGCAGGTTGTGGTTGCCGACCCGGGTCTTCACAAACGCTTCGAACTCGTCGTGGGGGCGGTTGGGTACAATATTGATCACGCCGGCGGTGGCGTTGCGCCCGAACAAGGTGCCCTGTGGCCCCTTCAGAACTTCTGTGCGAGCGATATCGGTAAAGGGAATCGACGTTGCTGCCCGGGGCATATAGGTGCCGTCGTAAAACGTGGCCACCGACGGATCGCCACCGGAGCTGATGTTGGGGCTGCTGACACCGCGGACGGTGACACCGGCCTGGGTAGATGAACCGGAACCAAAGGCGCTGCCAATTTCCACGCCGGGCATGAAGGTGTCGATGTCGCGAATATCATCGGCGCCGGTATTTACCATGTCCTGCGCGGTGAAGGCGTTTACCGTGACCGGCACGCTCATGAAATTCTCTTCGCGCTTCTGGGCTGTGACCACCACTTCCTCCAGTTGCAGACTGTAGCGCCTGCTGTCTTCCTGGGCAGTGGCGGGGATGGCGAAATTGGCTGCGATTAGCGCAGTAGCGATTGGCGTCAGGCGACTATTGCGGGTGTGCACGATAGGTACTCCTTATAATTATAGTTTCTTATACTAACTTTTTTGCATGACTAAGACACGCGTGGTCTATTGAATGCATCACCAGCCTGAAACAAATACTAAAGAAGGTCTGTTATGTCTGACTATCTCGAATCGCTCTTTTCGTTGAAGGGGAAAACTGCGCTTGTCACCGGCGGTGGCAAGGGCATTGGCCGCATGATTGCCGAGAGCCTGCTGCAGGCGGGTGCCCGGGTGTATATTTCCTCGCGCTCGGCAGAGGACTGCGAGGCCGCGGCGGCCGAAATGGCGGCGCTTGGCGATTGCCGGGCCTACCCCTATGACTTGTCACAACTAAACAATATTGAAGCCCTGGCGGGCGAGATTGAGGCGGCGGGGCAGGGCTTGCATATTCTGGTGAATAACTCCGGAGCCACCTGGGGTGCACCACTGGATAAGTTCCCTGAGGCGGGCTGGGACAAGGTCATGAACCTCAATGTAAAAAGTCCCTTCTTTCTGATTCAGAAACTGTTGCCGCTATTACGAGCAGCGGGTACCCAGGAAGACCCGGCCCGGGTGATCAACATCAGTTCAGTGGCCGCGACCATGGCGGGTAGCCAGAGTGCCTATTCCTACATGGCCAGCAAGGCGGCTATTTCCCATCTGACCCGCGGGTTGGCGGTGGATCTTGCCAAGCAGCACATTGCCGTGAATTCGATTGCGCCGGGTTTTTTCCCGAGCAAGATGACCAGTCATATGACGACCGACGAAGGGCTGGCGTTCATGCGATCGCTGGCGCCCATGGGGCGCATTGGTGAACCTCAGGATATTGCCGGTGTGATGCTGTTGTTGTGCGGTGCAGCAGGGTCATTCATGACGGGCGCCACGATTCCGATCGCCGGCGGGATGGACCTCGGAGCGGGCTATTAGCGGCGACTCTGCTCGCCGCCGGGGCGGCGAATCGGCGTGACGTTGTCACACAGTTCGACCCTGTTTCTGCCCGCGGTTTTGGCCACATACAGTGCCGAGTCAGCCTGGCGCAATGCATCACTGAATTCGCCGCGTACTTGGGCGACGCCGAAACTGGCGTGAATAATCGCCTCGCCATCGGGGAATGCGAAGGGTATTTCATACAGCTGGCGGCGCATCGCTTCCGCCACCACCTGGGCTTTTTCCGCCGAGGTCCCGGGTAATAAAATCGCAAACTCTTCTCCGCCGATCCGGCCGCAGATGTCAGACTCGCGCACCAACTCGCGCAGCATTTTCGAGACGTGTTGCAATACCTCATCGCCCACCGCGTGGCCGTAATTGTCATTCACACCTTTGAAGTGGTCCAGGTCCAGCAGTACCAGCGACAGCGGATTGCCGGTGCGTTGCGCCTGGGCGGCCTGCAGGCGGCTGTACTCATTGAACGCGCGGCGGTTGTAGAGGTTGGTCAGTTCGTCGACGCGTGCCAGTCGTTCTGCGACCGCATTGGCGTTAATGAGTTGGTGTTTGAGGCGCAGGTTGGAGTCGATGGTGCCGGCCAGCACCCGTGCCGAGCGCGTTGCCGATAGCAGGAATATGAGGCCGGCGGTCGCCATACCCGCTTCGGGCAGGGAGCCCTGGGCGAAAAACCAGGACACAATGGGCAGCAGCAACAGTGCCACTGCACCGATTTGCAGCGGCCAGTTGGCGGAGAATACCGCCACTGCGCTGCCGGCGAGACCAATCATAAAGTACAGCACAATGATCTGGTCGGCGTAGGAGGCCTTCGGCATGATCCACAGGCTGCCAATGCCCCACCAGGCAAAGTAGGTCAGGGTGGCGGCGAAGTAGATGAATTCCCGGTGGCTGTTTTCGTCGACCTCCGGGGGGTGGCGCCGGAAGCTCTGGTACATGGCAATGCGCACACTGGCTGTGGCGACAATGCCGCCCATCCATGTCAGCAGGCGATCAGACGATTGCTGCTCCCAAAGCACAGCCAGCAGAATCGCGGCCACCACCACAGAGATGTAGGCGGCAATATGGGACTGCTGCAGGAGTAAGGTCAGTTTCTCCTGATGTACAGTACTGGGCAGGTTGGCGGGGCCCGCGCGCTGGTCTTTATTTATCATCTTTTAAGTGTAGCAGCCGCGGGGCGGGCAGGGCATTGCCGTGAGCAACAAAAAAGGCGCCCCGTGGGCGCCATTGCGAGTGTGGATGCGGGCCTAGAACTGTACGCGCTTGGTAAAGCCACCGTCGACCACCAGGTTGGTGCCAGTGACAAAACTGGCCGCGGGGCTGGCCAGGAAGACGACCGCGTTCGCTACCTCTTCAGCGCTGCCCAGTTTGCCTCCGGGGAAGCCACTCTCAACCTGCTGGAACACTTCGGGTGCACCCTGGTTCACCATGTCCCAGTTACCACCGTCGAAATAGGTGGGGCCGGGGGAAACGCAATTCACCCGAATGCCCTGCTCACCCACGGTCTGCGCGAGCTGGCTGCTATAGGTGATCAGTGCGGCCTTGAGGGCATTGTAGGGCTGGGGGGCAAAGAAGTTCTCTACCGCCGCGGTAGAACTCATCAACACGATGGAGCCCGCGTCAGATTTGGCGAGATAGGAGACCGCGGCGTCCACACCGCGGCTGGCTCCCATGATGGTAGTTTCAAAGTTGGCGCGCCAGGAGTTTTCGTCCACTGCACCGCCAACGCCGCTGGCCATGATGATGAGAATGTCGATGGTGCCCATGGCTTCGCCGCAGCTCTGGATCCAGGCCTCATAGCCGGCCTTGTCTGTGACATCGACCGCGGCGCCAGAGGCCATGCCGCCGTTTGCTGAGAGAGCGGCAACCGCTTCATCTACCGTAGCGGCATCGCGGGCACAAATAGCGACTTCTGCGCCTTCGCCGACCAGCAGTTCTGCCGTGGCGCGCCCAATACCTCGGGCGCCGCCCACGATGACTGCCTTCTTGCCTTCAAGGCCGAGAGAAAATTTCATGATTGTGAACTCCGGTGTTGTTTGTTGGCTTATGGAACCGAAGGTCTACGCTAGCTGAGCTGATGAAATAAAACAAGCCTACCTGATTGTTTTTATGCGTTGGCGGGGGCCACCGGTATCGCGGTCTCGTTCTTTACTTCCTCGATCACCACGTAGGTGTGGGTCTGGGAAATCATCGGTATCGCGCCCAGGTGTTCGCCGAGGAATTGCTGGTAGTCCTGCATATCGGCGCAGCGAATCTTGAGCAGGTAGTCAAAGCCGCCGGCCACCATGTGGCAGGATTCCACTTGGGGCAGGGCCTGCATGCGTTGATTGAACTCGCGCAGTATTTCAGTGCTGGTGTTGACCAGCGATACCTGAATAAAGGCCAGGGTATTGGCGTTGAGTCGTGCCGGGTCGGCCAGGGCGACATAGCCAGTTATGTAGCCCTCGCGCTCCAGGCGCCGCACTCGCTCCAGGCAGGGTGTCGGGCTCAGTGCAACTTCACGGGCAAGGTCTACATTGGATATGCGGCCATCCTGTTGGAGCAGGGTCAGAATTTTGCGATCGGTTCGATCGAGTTCACGCAGTCGTTTGTTCATAGTGAATAATCCTGATAAACCCCTTTGTTCAGCATAATACGCTATTTAAGTAGCAAATAAAGAGACAAATATTATGCTAAATACGGAAAATACAGCCAAACACTAAGGAGAATGGCTGTGACTGATACCTTGCAACACTACCGGGATAACATCCGTGGGGCGTATTGCGCCGACGAGCACAAGACTGTGGCGGGGCTGTTGGATACCTGTCGCCTCGGCGCTGAGGCACGCGAGCAGATTCGCAGTGATGCGATTCAGTTGGTGGAGCAGTGTCGCGGCCAAAGCGATCGCGCCGGCACCCTCGATGCGTTCCTGCAGGAGTTCGGTCTGTCGAACAAAGAAGGCATCGCGCTGATGTGTCTGGCGGAATCCCTGCTGCGGGTGCCGGATCAGGAAACGGCGGACAAGCTTATCGCCGAAAAAATTCTCTCCGGTGACTGGGCTGCCCACAAAGGCAAATCCGGTTCGCGTTTTGTGAATGCCTCGGTATGGGGCCTGATGTTGACCGGACGCATCGTCCATCTGGATGATGAAATCACCGGTGACACCGCCTCCTGGATGAAAAAACTGGTCAGCGGCATGGGCGAACCCGTGGTGCGTCGCGCTGTACTCCAGGCCATGAAGATTATGGGCGGGCAGTATGTCTTGGGCCGCACCATAGAGGAGGGCGTGCAAAAAGGGGTTGCCGGTAATCGCCCCGGTACGCGTTTTTCGTTCGATATGCTGGGAGAGGGAGCGCGCACCGACGCCGACGCCCAGCGCTACTATGACGCCTATGCGCAGGCTATCGAGTGCATTGTCCGCCTCGGTAGTCGCGAGGGCGTGATTCAGTCTGACGGTATTTCAGTCAAACTGTCGGCGCTGCACCCGCGGTATGAATACCGACAAAAGCGCCGGGTGGTCGCGGAGTTGCTGCCCAGGGTTAAGGCCCTGGCGCTGATGGCAAAGCAGGGCAATATCGGGTTCAGTATCGACGCCGAGGAAGCCGACCGACTCGACCTCTCCCTGGACCTCTTTGAGGCCCTGGCCCGCGATCCCGATTTACGTGGCTGGGACGGCCTGGGTTTCGTGCTGCAGGCTTACCAGAAGCGCGCCGTGGAAGTGGCCCGGTGGTTGATTGCGCTCGCCGAGAGTGCCCAGCGCCGGTTGATGGTGCGACTGGTGAAAGGTGCCTACTGGGACGGTGAGATAAAACACGCTCAGGAAATGGGTTTGGCAGATTACCCGGTCTTTACTCGCAAGTGCCACACGGATTTGTCGTACCAGGTTTGTGCCCAGGTGCTGTTAAGTGCCCCTGAGGATATCTTCCCTCAATTCGCTACACACAACGCCCATACCGTGGCATTGGTTCAGGCGCTGGCCCCTGACCCTGCCGCATTCGAGTTTCAGCGCTTACACGGTATGGGCCATCTGCTGTATGACCAGGTTCAGGAAGCCTCACCGCAGACGGTTATCCGCGTGTACGCGCCGGTCGGCAATCACCGTGACCTGCTGCCTTACCTGGTTCGACGTCTACTGGAAAACGGCGCCAATAGCTCGTTCGTTAACCGTTTCCTCGATGCACAGGTACCTGCGGCAGAACTCATTACGGACCAGGTGGATCTCACCCGGTCGGCGCATCCGTATCGTCACACTCGTATCCCGCTGCCCATCGATCTGTACCAGCAGGCGAATGTGCCCTGGCAAAATTCCCGCGGCATTGATCTGGCCGACCCGGTCGCTGTTTCGCCGCTACTGGAAGCCATGGCTGCAGGCGTTCGACCTGACGCTTTAGCTGGCCCTGTCATTGGGGGAGAGCGCAAACCTGGTGACACAACGCTGGTCATCTCGCCGGCCGATCACGGCGTTCAGGTGGGCAAAGTTATCGACGCCAGTCCGGCCCAGGTGACTGAGGCTATGGCGCGCGCCTATGCCGCCCAGCCGGCCTGGGATGCATTGGGTATCGATGCACGCGCTGCCTGTCTTGAGCGCGCGGCCGATTTGCTGGAGCAGGAGTGCGAATCGCTGATGGGGCTGATTGTCGCCGAAGCCGGGCGCACGATTGACGACGCTCTGTCCGAGGTGCGAGAGGCGGTGGATTTCTGCCGCTACTACGCGCGCCAGGGACAGCACAGTTTGCGCGGCGATGATCATCTTCCCGGGCCCACGGGTGAGGACAATCGACTCAGCTTGCACGGACGCGGTGTGTTCCTCTGTATCAGCCCCTGGAATTTCCCGCTGGCCATTTTTGCCGGCCAGGTGGTCGCCGCGCTGGTCGCGGGCAATTCTGTGGTCGCTAAGCCTGCCGAGCAGACACCGCTGATCGCGGCGCGCGCCGTGGACATTTTGCATCGTGCCGGCGTGCCCGGTGATGCGTTGCAATTGTTGCCCGGCGACGGCGCCATGGTTGGTGGCGCAGCGGTTCGCGATCCGCATCTGGCAGGGGTCGCATTTACCGGCTCCACCGCCACTGCGAAACTCATTAATCGCCAGCTGGCTGAGCGCGATGGACCTATCCTGCCGTTGATTGCCGAGACAGGCGGCCTCAACGTCATGCTGGTTGACTCAACGGCCCTGCCGGAACAGGTGGTTGACGATGTTATCAGCTCTGCCTTTCAGAGTGCCGGCCAGCGTTGCAGTGCGCTGCGCGTACTGTATTTACAGGAGGATGTGGCGGATAACATCATCACCATGCTGCGCGGTGCCATGGCTGAATTGAAACTCGGTGACCCCGCGGCGCTGAGCACAGATATCGGTCCCGTGATTGACCTGGACGCGCGCCAGATGCTGGAGCGTCACGAGCAACGCATGCAGCGCGAGGGGAAATTACTCGCCAGCTGCGAACTCGACGCCGCCCATCGCGAGGGTAACTTCTTTGCCCCGCAGGTTTACGAAATCGAAAAACTCGGTCAGCTCGAGCGCGAGGTGTTTGGCCCTATACTGCATGTGATTCGTTACAAGGTCGCCGACCTGCCGCGAATCTATGATGACATCAATGCCAGTGGTTATGGCCTGACCCTGGGGGTGCACAGCCGCATCGATGCGTTCGCCCGTGAGGTGTTCCGTGCAACGCATGTCGGCAACACCTATATCAACCGCAATATGGTTGGTGCCGTGCCGGGTGTGAATCCATTTGGCGGTCACGGCCTGTCCGGCACCGGACCCAAGGCGGGTGGCCCGAACTACCTGTTGCGCTTCGCCACGGAGCGCACGCTTACCGAGAACGTGGTGGCTCGCGGCGGCAACACCCAGCTGTTTGGGCTGGAGGAATAAGTCTGACTTGGGGCAGTCATTCAGATGAGTAAGAAAATACTGATCATCGGTGCCACCGATGGCATTGGTCTGGAGGCAGCGAAAAAACTGGCGGCAATGGGGCGTGAGGTACTGATCCACGGCCGCCACCCAGCCAAGCTCGAAGCAGCGGCCCAGGCGCTAGAGGAGCACGCACAGTTCCCGCTGGCGCGTTACATGGTAGACCTGTCTGACCTTGCTCAGGTGGCGGCGATGGCAGACGAGATTGTCAGCGAGCACCGGGCGCTGGATGTGTTGCTGAACGACGCCAGCATTTTTCGCACGCCAGATCCCGTACTCGCCAACGGCATGGACGTGCGCTTCGTCGTCAACGCGCTGGCACCGCTACTGTTGACCCGTCGCCCGCTGCCGTTGCTGGGCAACGAGGGTAGAGTAGTGAACCTGTTATCTGCCGCGCAGGCTCCCGTCGATCTGGATGCGCTTACAGGCAAGGTCCAGATTCCCGATCACTTCGGCACCTATGCCCAGAGCTAACTGGCCCTGATCATGTGGTCGCGCAAAATGGGCATGGCCGAAAGACCGGCGGTCGTCGCCGTGAATCCGGCTTCCATGCTCGCCAGCAAAATGGTCAAGGAAGGCTTTGGTGTTGTCGGGAACGAGCTCAGTATCGGCGTCGACATTCTGGTCAGAGCCTGCCTCGATGGTGAGTTTGGCGCGGCCTCCGGTAAACACTTCGACAACGATTAGAGGCGGTTTGCGGCACCCCATGCCGGTGCGCTTAATGACGCCAAGGTCGAGCAGGTTTGTGAGGCGCTGGACAGCCTGTTGTAAAAGATCAGATTTTTTTCATTTATCGCTTGCAAATGCGACTGGGAATGATAATAATTCTCATATGGTTGAGCGAACGGGGAATTCCCGGTAAACGGGGAAGTTCGTTCAGCCAGCTGTCAAAGACCAGCAATGGAGTCTCCCCCGGAGCTACGCTTTGACAGCATGGAGGCCACCCTCGGCCTCCATGGAGACGATTGTCTTCATGTAAATGTGTGGAGCTTAAAGCCCGCCGGTGTGAGCAGCCGGCGGGCTTTTTTTTGCCTTGAAAGAGGGTGGATGGTCGCAGGCCAGTTATGTCACAGTGGTGGCGTGATGGTGTTGCTCATCTGTACAAGCCCGCACGCGGGACAGAAGAAGACTGTGCTTGCGCGGCAGCGTAGAAGCAGAAAGGGCGAAAAGGTCAGGCGACCACGAGAGCACCATCGGCGGTGTGCAGGAGTTGCGCGTTGTAACCCCAGTATTTCGCTATGCTGTCAGTGCTTAACACTTCCTGCGGCGCGCCCTGGGCCACGCTGCGGCCGGCATCGAGATGCAGGCAGTGAGTGGTGTGGCGCAGTGTCAGGTTCAGATCATGGAGAATGGCCACAACAGCATAGTTGTGTTCGCGAGCGAGGCCGCTGGCGAGTTCCAGCATGCGGTGTTGCTGGCCGAGATCCTGAGCAGAAGTGGGTTCGTCTAATAAGAGCACCGGCGCGTGTTCTGCCTGGCTGAGCTGCACCAACACCCGGGCCAGGTGAATACGCTGCCGCTCGCCACCGGACAGACGCGGATAGGGCTTTTTCGCCAAATGGGCACAGTCGGTCGCGCGCATCACGGCTCGCACGGTCTGTTGCGCGTTTCGCCAGCCGGTGTTCAACGGAGTCAGGCCCAGTGACACCACCTCTTCAGCGGAGAACGCAAAACTCAATGAGCTGGCCTGGGGGAGTACGCCGAGATGGCGGGCGCGTTCCAGTGCGCTCCAGTCTTGCAGGCGTTGTCCGTGCAACCTTATGTCGCCGCCGGTAGGAGCCTCCTCGCCGCACAGCAGTTTGAGGAATGTCGATTTACCTGCGCCATTGGTTCCCAGCACTGCTTGCACGTGGCCGGGACTAGCCCGCCAGTCGGCAACTTGCAGGGTGAATTCGCGCCCGCGGCTGAACTTGAGATCGTGTACGTGCAACATGTGGCTATGCTCGATGTCGCTGCTGCAATAGCAGCACCAGAAAAAAGGGCGCGCCGAGAAGCGCGGTCAGAATGCCCACGGGTAGTTCGGCCGGAGCGAGAAAAAGTCGTGCGCCGATATCAGCGAGCAGTAGCAACAAGGCTCCTCCCAGGGCCGCCAGTGGCAGTAGCGTCGTGTGATTGGGTCCCGTCAGCATGCGCACAAAGTGGGGCACAACCAGACCGATGAAACCAATGACACCCGCGGCAGAAACCGCCAGCCCCACACCCAGCGCAACCAGGAGCACCAGTTCGCGCTTTAGCTGT
Source organism: Halioglobus sp. HI00S01 (assembly GCF_001635445.1). NCBI lineage: Bacteria > Pseudomonadati > Pseudomonadota > Gammaproteobacteria > Cellvibrionales > Halieaceae > Halioglobus > Halioglobus sp. HI00S01. The sequence goes on along the minus strand of NZ_LWEE01000001.1, from coordinate 24,246 downwards.
TCGACATCAATACCCAGATGGCGAGCTTCAGCCTCGCCGAGTAACAGCGCGTTGAGGCCGTTGGCGCTGCGCTGCAGTCGCCAGGCTATCAGCGCGAATGCGGCGGCTAGAATCCATAGCCGGCCGCCGTCAGCAGAGGCCAGAGAACCCATTTGCCACAAGCTGAGATCCCGCAGCCGGGCGTCGTCAGCGATATAGCTGATAAACCCAATAAATGCACCTGCCAGCGCTGAGATGGCAATACCCGCCAGAAGCAGAATGAAAACCGACGTGCCTGTGGACCCTCTGGCCAACTGGTAGATAAGCACGCTGGTGCCGAATCCGGCGGCAAAGGCGCCCAGGGGGACGATCCACCAGGCCAGCTCGGGCGGCGAAAGAAATATCGCCAGCACCGCCCCGACAGCGCTGCCGGATGACACGCCGATAATACCGGGGTCTGCCAGCGGATTGCGAAACATACCCTGCATTGCCGCGCCACATTGCGCAAGGATTGCGCCCACCAGTACCGCGAGCAAAGTTCGCGGCAGGCGCAATTCGACAATGACTGCGCGCTGGTAGTTGGCCAGATCAGCCGCGTTGCTGCCAATAGCTGCGTCAATCAGTGCCAGTAGACTCTCTTCGGCCGGGATAGCCATTGCACCTTGAGTGACAGAAGCCACGGCGCCGAGCATCAGCAGACTCATGAGCGCGATGGCACTATTTCTATACGACAAGCGCATCATTGTGCCGCGGTCGATTGGCCAAGCGAATCTGCTAGACGCACCGCGTCAGCGATCGCACCGGGGCTCAGCCCGGCAACAAGATTCGCCGCGTTCACGCTGAGTATTCGTCCGCGCTTCGCGGCATCCCCGTATTCGAGTATGGCGTTCAATTCCACGAGTCGCGCTGGGGAAGCACCCTCGTGGCTTGCGACCAGAATAAGCGAGGGGTTTAGCTCCAGCAGTGCTTCGGCAGACAGTGTGCGATAGGCATCGAAGCCGCCGATATTGCTCGCGCCAAGTAACTGGATGAAGGCATCGCCGGCGGTGTTTGTACCAGCTACGAGCAGTTTGCCGGGTTCGATACTGAGGATGAATGCGACTTTCTCAGCGCTGAGGTCTGCTGCGGCAAGTCGCTGCGAATCTGCTTCGATGGCCGAGATCACTTCAGCGACATGGTCGGTGGCACCTGTGTACTGCGCAATTTCCTGCACGTTGGCTTTCAGGGTGGCGACACTGTCGGGGGAGGGCAGTTGTAGCACCGCGACGTCAGCGCTGGCGAGTGTGGATAGTACCGCCGCGGGCCCAATGTGCTCCGAACCAATGACCAGATCAGGCTGAAGTGCCAATACGCCCTCCGGGGACAGTGCACGGTGGTATCCGACATTCGGCACTGAACGATATCCCTCCGGGAGAGCGCTGGTGACATCGACCCCGACCAGAGCGCTGTCCACGTTAAGCGCGAACAGAATCTGCGTAGCACCGCCGTCGGTGCTGATGACGCGAGGTTGGGCGTGGACGCCAAAAGAGACGGCCAGCACCAGGCCGAACATCAGTGCCATAAATCCGCGTTGCATTCGTAGTACTCCAATTTTCGTCGAAGGCCTGTCAGGCCCTGTGTGGGTGAGCTAGCCCATAGTACTTTTTGCAAATAATAAATACAATAAGAATCATTATCATTTACATGTGGGGAATTCGCTGCTAGATTGCCGGCCTTTCCAACACGCAATCCCAATACACAGGAGATCGAGCGATGCACAAATGTGGGGTATTCAAATCACTAACCATGGTGACCGCCGTCGCTGCGGCGGTTAACTCGTCCTGGGCCGAAGAGACTGTCAGCGAGCAGCAAGCCGCCCTGGAAACTGTTGTCGTAACTGCAACGCGTATCGAAAAGCCGCTCAATGAGGTGGCGCGTAGTATCGCTGTGGTGGACCAGGAAGAGCTCTTGCAAATTCAGCCCAAGTCGATTGCTGAAGCCCTGGCGTACTCGCCGAACATCACAACCAGTGGTGGGCCTCGAGCGGCCAACCAGACGGTTAACGTGCGAGGCCTGACTGGCAACAAAGTATTGCAGACTATCGATGGCGCCCGACAAAACTTCGAGTCTGGCCATCGTCCCAGTTATTTCCTCGATCCAGAGTTGGTCAAGTCCGTTGAGGCGGTGCGCGGTCCGGCGAGTAGTCTCTGGGGATCCGGTGCCATCGGCGGGGTGGTCGCGCAGAACACGATTAACGCTGACGATCTGGTCGACGGTGACAGCGGGTTGGGCGGTTTTGCGAAAGGTGGTTACAACGACAATAACGACGGTGCCACGGCCACTATGGCCCTCGCCGGCAAGCAAGGTGACTTTGGCTGGCTTGTGAGCGGCTATGGACGCGATAGCGACCACCTCGAAATGGGTAATGGTAAAGAACTGCTGGGTTCAGAGTCTGAGTCCTGGGGGGCGATGGGTAAACTGAACTGGAACCTTGCAGAGGGCCAGGATATTGAGCTCGCCTATCGTCACTCTGACTGGGACGGTGCGGTCCCGACCAATGCCGCTGCAGAGCTCAATGGCACCAGCAACTTCATGATTGATCGCAAGCAGACCACCGACAACACCAACCTGTCCTATCGCCTGGATGCAGGTAACGACTGGCTGAACCTCGAGGCCCGTTTGTATAACAATCAGGTAGAGATGGATGAGGTCCGCGTCGCCGATGGCCGCGCGGATACCACAGAGATTGACACCTGGGGCTTCAATCTGACCAACCAGAGCCTGTTGGGTAATACGCGTCTGCTCTACGGAATCGATACCTACATTGAAGATTTCGACACCGCGCGCGGCGGCGAAAATCGCCCACAGCCGCCGGAAGCTCAGACCACATCCTGGAGCGTGTATGGCCTGGCGGAGGTGCCACTGGCGGATGCCTGGAACCTGGAGTTCGGATTGCGCTACGACGATTTCGAAACCGAGGCGAAAAATCTCGATGCCAGCTCCAGTGACAGCGCCACTTCACCGTCGGCAGCGATTGTCTGGGATGCAGCAGATTGGTTGGTTCTCAGCGTGCGTCACGATCGTGCTTTCCGCGCGCCGGGTTCCGAGGAGTTGTACAGCACCGGATATCACTTCTGCATGTTCCCCGGTTTTTGCAATACCTTTGAACCCAATCCAGAGCTCGAGCCAGAAGAGGCAGCTAACACGGAGTTGAATGCCAAGATGGCTTTCGCGGATACGCTTGGCGCCGATGTTATTCACGTGGAAGCGGCAGTGTTCCAAAACAATGTCGACAACTTCATCGAACAGGTCGTGGCGTTCCCGGACTTTACCCGCTTCGATCCTGGCACTACCTCCTGGTTTAATGTTGATGAAGCCATCCTGGAAGGTGCGGAGATCTCTGCAGCCTACCTGCGTGGGCCTCTCGCACTTAAAGCCTCTTACGGACAGGTGCGCGGCGAAGATGACAATACCGGTGAAGACCTCACCAATATTCCTGCCGATACCTGGAAGCTTGATGCGTCCTTTGGTTTTGAATCTATCAATATGCTGGCCGGCGTGCGTTACGTATACGCCGATGACCAGGCGCGTACGGATTACGAAGAAAATGTGGGTGGCACGGTTTATGACAGCTATGGCGTTACCGATCTGTATCTCAGCTGGCAGCCACAGGCAGTTGACGGCGTGCGCTTCGATCTGTCAGTTAACAACCTCGAAGACAAATACTATCGCCAGGCCTGGGAACAGCTTTACTCCGCTGGCCGCGAAGTGATTTTCAGCGCGCGATATCGTTTCTAGGAGTGATCGATATGAGTCATGAATCAGCGCCCGCACTTGCGGGCAGTGAGGCCGAGGCGCTGCTGCGCGAAGTGGCCACCTGGGGAAAATTGACCACGGTTATCCTCCATGGTGGCTGTGTGTTTGAGTTCAAAGGCAGTTTCCCCGCCGGTGACATTGGCATGGGGTTCTACAACCTCGATGGCCGTACCTCGGGTGGCTTTGAAGGCCACATCCGCCTCGACGCCATCGCATCGATCGGCTTTCAGGACAAACTCCATCGTGGGCGCGCAAGTTATGCGTTCACCTTTAATAACGCCAGCGGTGAAAACTTGTTCAAGGTCTTTCTCGGGCGCGACGAGCAAGGTGAGGTTTTTGCCGCACAGCTCGAAAAATTCAACATGATCCGCGATCAACTCAAGGTCGCCGCGTAAGGAAAACTATGAAAAACAAAGCAATGCAGGTTCGCCTCAGTACCGAGGTGAGAGACTTTATTGATGCACGCAAGAGTTTGCAGCTGGCCAGTATTGATGCGGACGGTTACCCCTACGCTTCTTATGCGCCGTTTGCTATCGGTGAGGATTGTCTCTACGTGCTGTTGAGTGAGATAGCCGTTCACGGCGTCAACCTGCAGAAGAACCCGAGAGCATCAGTATTAATTGTGGAAGATGAGGATTCAGCGGAGGAACTCTATGCGCGTATTCGCGTTAACTACGCCATGGACGTGCAGCAGCTTGAGCACGGTTCTGACGACTGGCAGACAGCGCTGGACTGTCTCGTCCAGCGCCACGGCGACCGCCCGGGCAATCTGAGTAAGCTTGCCGATTTCAAAATGTTCCGCCTGGTGCCGACCCACGGTCGTTATGTGAAGGGCTTTGGTCGTGCCTTCCATCTCGCGGGCAAGACTCTCGCGGGAGAGGTGCTGACCCACATGACCGACGGCCACAAGCCCCGGGCTGAGGCAGCGAACGCCTGAGTCTTGGCTTAGCGGCCTACCCAGCCACCGCACATCGGGAATACCTGGCCGACAAAACAGTCGGCCACGTCTGAGCAAAGGTAGGCGATCAGGCTGACATCCTCTTTAGCAGTGACCAGCCTGCCCAGGGGAACCTCGCGTTTCAGACGCTCCTGAAAGCGCGGGTTCTCCTGCACTTCCGTGGGAAAGTAACTCGGGTTCTCCACAAAGTTCTGTGCGATACAATTCACCTGAATGCCATGCCGGGCCATTTCCAGTCCCACAGCCTGGACCCACGACACCTGGGCACCGCGCGCGGCGCAGTAGGTTGACGTGCGATTAATGCCGCGCAGCGCAGAAGCACTACCAACGACAATCAGCTTGCCGCTGCCACGCGCCTCCCAGGCAGGCAGCACGGCACGGGCAAGTCGCGGCAGGGGGTGAACCAGGGCGTCAAAAACGGCTGTCCACTCTTCATCCGCAACCTCGGTGGCCGGTGTTGTTGGAGCTGCAATGGCGAGGTTGGCAATGAGGATGTCGAAGTCACCCGCTGAATCAATGGCATCAATCACGGCCTCTGGTGTTGTCAGTGCACCCTCGTGCCGAATGACGTCGGCACCTTGAGCCGTGAGTTCGTCACAGATTGCGGGCCCCATGAATGTTTCAGCCTGGGTGACGAGAATACGTTTGCCTTGTAATGCCTGGCTCATAATGTGATTCCTTTAGGGGTGTTTTCCCAATGTTGGGATGTATAAGTCTTGCCATCGGCATAGCCTAGATCATAGGTGTCCTGGAGTCCCTGCGGATTGGCGTAGTCAAATTTATCGAGATGGATTTGCTCGCTGGGCTGTACGTAGATACGCGTATCAGATGTGGGCAGAGCCTGGCGATAGCGCTTGCTCAGTAGCACCAACGTGTTTCCCTCGCGGTCGTCGGCCATGAAGGCGGGCACGTTGTCGATGATACCGCCATCGAGTACACGCATCCCCCGATAGCGACCAAAAGGCAGTACCGGCGGCACACAGGACGATGCAAGGATCGTGTCGATCAGATCGGCAATGGTGGCGGCGTTCTGGTTGCCGTAACGCAGTGGCTCAAATCCCAATTTGCTTGTCCAGTTGGGGTGCAATACCCCGGTGAGATGTTTTTCCAGGCCGTAGATGCTGAACGCCAGCGGTGTGCCGATGGCGTTGGGAAGCCACGCGGGAAACCGGGCCATCAGAAATTCCAATTTGCGCCCCGCCAGTGCTTGAAGATCATCTTCCGTGAGAAAGTGCTTCAGGGCATGACGGTACATGTTCATGTGCGGAAGCAGCGGTGCACCAGAGCCGGGTTTTAGATTGTGCCAATGGATGTTGGCGGGGTTCTGATCGGTTAGCACCTTGAACATGGCCAGCGCCTCAGCCCCGCGCCCGAGCATGCATGCGGTGGCCATGGCGCATCCCGCACTGGTACTGGCGGCATAGTCCACGCTGTCCTGCAGGCCCAGTCCCGCGCTATTGGCACCGTCCCAGAAACCCACCTGCCACAGGCAGCGGCTGCCGCCGCCAGCAAAAATAGCGTTCTTGATGGGCGCGCGCGTGGTCGATGTCATTGCGTTGGAAAGTTACCGTCGGACGAAGCTCCATAATATGTTCCCCGAGCTGGGAAAGTTAAGGTTTATTTCATGCGCCGGCTCAATACTTGACGCCAAGCCGCTAGAACCTGATTACTACCAGCGTGAGACAGACTATGAAAGCCCAGCGCTTTATCGCCGTTACGACCAACATCAGCACCGTTGCGATGCTCGTGTTTCTGTATTTCTTTGTATAGACCGGGGCTTCATGTTTCTGGGCTACCACCACACCCGTGCCGGCGTGACGCCAGCCAAAGACACCATCTTCAGCGGCCTTTTTTGGCCAATGATTAGGCCTCGGTTCCATGCGGTGCATTCACAAGTTGCCTGGTGTATGGCCATATCCAGGACCCCGCTATTTGATTATGGGGGCCTTTGGGATAGGCTGTTACCAACGTCTGCTTTCGTCCACAAAGCGGGCCCCCACATTGAGGGGGAATTCACGTGCACATTCACTTAGTTTTTAGATATTGCAGTTAGTGTTATTTGGTGATTTTTTTGAAATTCATTTTTTTATCGTTCTTTGTGTTGTCTTTTTCTGTGGTCGCAGAACCGAAGTTTTCAAAAGTTGGAGACTTTGAGCTGGAATATGAAATCGCTGGCAGTGGTGAGTATACAGTGCTTCTAGAAGGCGGTGCTGGTGCGGGCTTATCTGACTGGGATGCTGTTTTCTATGAAATTGCTGAAGAAGCGACAGTTATTCGCTACTCAAGGGTAGGTAATGGCAAGTCAACTAGGATAAAGCGCCATTTTACTTCTGACGAGTACGCTCAATATGCCAGCAACCTTTTACTAAATTTAGGAATTACGCAGCCTGTCATTTTGGTTGCTCATTCTTATGGCGGAAATGTAGCTAGGGATTTTGCAGTGGCTTACCCTGCTCAAATACAGGCATTACTGATGCTTGATCCATCTTCGGAGCATGATGTGGATATTATGCGGGCTATTAATTTAGAGCAGGCTAACAGAGAAATTGCAGCGGTTAAGCTCGCTGATATGGAAAATGGCATGTCAAACAACTACTTGGATTTTTGGAGTAAGAGGCCTTTACCGAACTACCCACAAATCAAAGACATGCCTGTTACTGTAATCGCTTCGATCAAAAAGAATCCCAATCCCCCACACTTGCTTGCTAGTGACCAAGGTGTAGTTAAGTGGGGCGAAACATGGAAACAATGGGCTGAAGCTTTTCCACAGGGGCGTGCAGTGTTATCAGAGTCGAGTGGTCATTTTGTGCAGTTTGACGAGCCTGAATTAGTAATCGATGAGCTTACGCTGATTATTGAGCGGCTTATAAAACACTAACAAAGCGCGTTAGTTAATGAGCGTCCGCTTCTGGCCCCAAAGCTGACACTGGATTCCCGCCTTCGCGGGAATGACGGGAAGTGGCCTCAAAGCGGACACTCCGATCTGTGGCCATGCTCTATATTTGAGCAGATTTCGCGAAAATCCAGTTAGGTCTGGCTCTCGGATGCTCGCCCCTGTAAGCAAAAAAACATGAAAACTCTTACATGGTCACTTGCTAGCAAAATCCATGAGTTACACGTATGTAAGGGTTGCGAGACAAACTAAAGGAGCGTCGCGGCAAGTGTGGCAATCCGACACCGCTGTTTGATGCTGTGCAGGGGCGGGTGGTACTCGGTTATAACCTCAGCGGCCTCAATGAACCTGTCCGACACCACAGCGCCGCGGTCATGACCAGCGACGATGGCGGCCTGAGCTGGGCCCGGTCGCGGCATCGACGATGGCCTGTTGTTTTAGGGCCGCCGCATCGACCTTGGGATGACAGTAGCCGAGCAGATTGGTGCCATAGCCGCACATAAAGTCGATGTACTGATTGTCATCGGTGTCCCACCAATACGGACCTTCGGCCCGGGTGAAGAACTGCGGATGCATGGGTGACAAAGAGGCGGAGGCCTGGTGGCCATAGACACCGCCGGGAAACGCGCGCTGGGCGCGCTCGCGCAGCTTGAGGTCGTTGTCGATCGAGTACATGGCGTATCAGTCCTTGTTGAGTTTGTTGCCCCTGGCCAGGTCTTTGCGCTCAGCCTGTTGTCCGTAGCTGGCGAAGGCGACCAGCACGTCGTCCATTTGCGCTTTGTCCAGGACGACGGGGCCGCCTATGGCCAGGGTGCCCCAGTAGCAGTGCGCCTGCTCCTCGACTAATTCGGCGAGTTTGAGTGCGCTTTCGATGTTGAAGCCGGTGGCGAGTTGGCCGTGATTGGCCAGCAGGCAGGCCAGCGAGGAGGACAGCGCGTCGACGTTGGCGTCAGACAAGGCCTGGCTGCCAAAGGTGGCATAGTCCGCCAATGGGATACAGCAACTGCCGGTTGCCGCCACCATATAGTGCATGGCGGGAATAGGTTTGCGTGCGCACGCGAGTATGGTCGCGTAGGGCGAATGACAGTGGACAACCGCAGTAATGCCCGGCTTGTTGGCATAGACATCGGCGTGCATTTTCCACTCGCTGGAGGGCGTGAGCTGGTCTGCATCGGGTTGCCCGTCAAGTGTCATGTGAACAATATGCTCTGGCTGCAGTTGTTCCGGGTTGACGCCGGTCGGCGTAATCAGCATGCCATCGCTGGTGGCTACCGAGACGTTCCCCGATGTGCCTTTGTTAAGGCCTTTGTCTCCCAGAGCGACCAACGCATCAACCACCACCTGGCGGCTGCGGGTATCGTTGCTGTATTGAGTCATGGTGTAGTCTCCTCAGTGGGCATGGTACCTGCATTCATGATCGCCAGCGTATCTGTATAACTGCCCACAGCGCCATCGGAGCCAACGGCACTGGCCAACTGGGCGGCGGTGGCGGCGCCAAAGCGGGCTGCCTGCTCGGGGATGCTGTCGATCTGATAGCCCACGATGTCGAGGATTGTGGCCCCCATACTGACAAATGACCTGGCCATCTGGCGCTCCGCTCAGAGTTATGATTGAGCCTACATAGTAAGTGGCACTGCGTAAGGTTAGGAGGGCGAACTCGTTCAAATACTGGTCAATTTCGGTCAATGTTCGTAGACTGGCGACAGGACTTGATGGGGCTCGCTATGGGCGCGGACACACAATGCATACGTCCGTTCATGTTCAACCTGATGGTCAGGGTGCTGGAAGAGGAGGGCTGCAAAGCCGACACGCTCGTGCGTGGGCTGTCGCTCGAGCTGGGAGACCTATCGTCCCAGGACACGCGTATTTCCTTCGATCAGGCGCTGATCATGATCGACAACGCCTATCGTATCTCCGGGGATCCGGCCTGGGGGTTGCGGGTTGCCGGTGCGGTGAATATTGGTGACTGGGGCATGATGGGTTACGCCGTGGCCAGCTGTGCCACCCTGTGGGATGCCATGTTGATCGGTCAGCGATTCAGCCGAGTTGCCACTCGCCTGACTGATACCCGGGTCACTGAAGAAAATGATTTTTTCAGCCTGAGTTCGCGACCACTTTATCGCGCTGGCGAGGCTACCCGCTTTTTGGTGGAAGAGGACCTCGGCGGCGTGGTTGGTTTGTTACACCGCTACCTAGGTGATGACACCGTGCCCTATGAAGTTCACCTGAGCTATCCCGAACCACCGTACGTGGCCATGTATGAATCGCACTTCCGGTGTCCTCTCAAATTTGAGCAAGCGCGCAATTGTATTCTCTGGTCACGCGACCTGATGCAACGTGAAATTCCTTCACGTAATCCCGCTGCCACTCAGATGGCGATTCGCCACTGCGAGACGCTTATCGCAGACGAGGAGGGCAGTGGCGGTATTGCGGAGCAGGTACGCACACGCCTGGTGCAGCAACCGGGCCGCTACCCACCCTTAGCGGAAGTTGCCGCAGATTATGATATGAGTGAGAGTACGCTGCGCCGTGCTCTCACTGCGGAGGGAACGTCTTATCAACTGCTGCTCAATGACGTGCGACGCAAACTCGCGATCGAATACCTCACAACCTCGCGGTTGAAGCTGGAGGAAATAGCGGTACTGGTTGGTTACACCGACCTGAGTAATTTTCGTCGAGCGTTTAAATCCTGGACCGGCGAAGCACCACTGGCCTACCGGCGCAGGGCGACAGCTAGCTAGCGCTGCCCACCCCAGAACTCAGAGGTCTGATAAGCCAGATAATCATCACTTGGCTGGCTGATAATACCGTGCGGGAACGCATCGAACAGACGGTGGAATTCAGCCTGGGTAATTTCGATCAGCCCTTCGTGATCGCCCGCCTCGAAGTACACACTGGGCTGTTGGCCCAGATCATCATCCCAGACCATATCCAGTTGGTAGGCCTGACCAAGGCCCGGCACCGCGCCTAGCTCACAGTCGGGGAAGACATCACTCAGTTCTGCTTCGCGGGCAAGTACCGGATCTGCCGCTGTGTTTTCGCGCACCCAGCCGAGATTGATCCGATTACAGGCGGGGGTGAGTGCTATCAGATACTGCCCGCTGCGTCGGTCGCGTAGCAGCACGGATTTTGCTACCCGGGCTCTCGATAAGTGGGCAGCATGTGCCGAATCGACGGCTGATTCGGTGTGGCGGTGATCGACAGTGCGATACTCGGTCTGGCTTAGGCGCAGGAAGTTATCCAGTCTCGGCGCAGTGCTCATAGCGTGACCTCCCTTTGATGTCACATAAGTATGGCTAAAGCTTGCGGCGACCTAATAACGTTTACTGCTATCGAAATAGTGCTGTTAGTCCGCCTTGTAGATGCCGGTTTTCACTGGTTGTTCCCTGGAGCGCGAGGCCCGATACATGCCCGGTGTATTGAAACTCATACTGATGTTCCCGGCCGGATCGAGCACGATAACGCCCCCGGTTCCACCTGCCGGCATCAGCACATCGTGAATCACATTATCGGCCGCCTGTTGCGCGGATTTACCCTGATACTTCACGCGAGCACAAATATCGGCTGCAACGTGGAAGCGGATAAAGTATTCACCGTGACCGGTAGCGGACACGGCACAGCTGGCATTATCCGCCCAGGTACCCGCGCCAATAATGGGTGCATCGCCAATTCTGCCGTAGCGCTTGGCCGTCATGCCGCCGGTAGAGGTGCCTGCAGCAAGGTTGCCGGAAGCGTCGAGGGCTACGGCACCAACTGTGCCATAGCGGTAATGGAGGGGGAGGGCGTCGAGAGCGGCCTGGTAGTCTTTGCCCCGTCGCTCTTCTTTCTCCAGTTTCTGTTTGGCCTTTTGCAGGGATTCGTAGCGTCGCTCGGTATTGAAAATACTGTTTTCGACCATGGGTACATTCTGGCTGCGGGCAAATGCCTCGGCACCTTCTCCCATTAACATCACATGTGGAGAAGCATCCATCACCAGGCGAGCGAGCGAGATCGGATTGCGGATATGTTGGACCCCCGCCACAGCCCCCGCGTTCTGGTCGGCACCGTCCATGAGTGAAGCGTCGAGTTCGTGGTGCCCTTCATAGTTATACACCGCCCCGCGTCCCGCATTGAACAGCGGCGAATCCTCGAGAATCCGAATGGCAGCGATCACCGCGTCCATGGCTGAGCCATTGCTCTCAAGCACCGCATAGCCGGCGTTGGTGGCCTCTGTGAGCTTGGCGCGTACCGCTTTTTCAGTGACCTCGGTCATATTTTCCTTGAGGATTGTGCCCGCCCCACCGTGGATGACGATGGCCAGCGGCGCTGACGTTTCTGATGATGCTGCCATTCCCGAGGCAGCTACCGCGAGGGAGAGGGCGGCAATGGCGGGTTTCAGAATCTGTACCTTGAGCATAATTTGGTCTTCCTTCCGCTGAGTGTGGAGCAGAGCGTATTACACTTTGCAGTAACGCCCAAAACCGGAACTCCCTCTATGGCTATTCCCGACAGTGTTACCCAGCTATCCGCCGGCTGGTTGAGTGAAGCGTTGCAGACCCCAATCGCCAGCGTGAGCACCCTGGACCAACACGACGGCACAACAGGACGGGCGGCACTCGCACTGCAGCGGGAGGACGGAACCTCGCAACGCATCTTTGCCAAGCTACCGCCGGCAGATGAGCAGCAGCGGATGTTTGTTGTTGCCACCGGCATGGGCGAGCGCGAAGCGCGCTTCTACGCGGAACTCGCTGCGGAAGTGCCGGTGCGTGTGCCCGCATCCTACTATTCAGAATGGGCTCCCGGTGGTGAACACTACATCATGCTGCTGGAAGATCTTGAGGCGAGTGGCTTCGGGTTCCGTACTGCCAGCGAGCACTATTCTCTGGCCTACGTGGAATCCGTGCTCGATGCGTTTGCCAGGCTCCACAGTCAGTACTGGGAGACACCGCGCTTTGCCACCGACCTGGACTGGATAAGTGCGCCTCCCCAACACCCGATTGCCCCGGTGCTTGTCGCCCAGGCGCACGAGGCCTTTGCAGATCAGATGCCTCCGGTGTTCAGTGAGTTGGCCCAGCTTTATACCGAGCACACCGATGCCATTCACCGGCTCTGGGAGCGGGGGCCGCATACGCTGGTTCACGGCGATGCCCACGACGGCAATATGTTTGCCGACGGCGATTCGCCGGGTTTTCTGGACTGGGCCTTGCTGGCCAAGACTAACCCGATGCGCGATGTGGGCTACTTCCTGGCGGGCACGGTTGAGCCGAACGATCTCAAAGCCTCGGCAGGCACATTGCTGGCACGATACCGGGAGGCCCTGATCCGCGAGGGTGTGACACCGCCTGACGCTGCCCAGATGTACTGCGACTGCCAGTTGCACGCGGCCTACGTATGGGTGGGGGCCGTCACCACCCTGGCCATGGGCGACGCCTGGCAACCCCAGAATTATGTACTCAAGACCCTGGAACGGCTTCATCAGTCGCTGGAATTCCTGGAAACTGCAAAAACTATCGAATCGGAACTTGCTGATTTATAAAGGAAAAGTAATTTATTCCGGCTCACGGGCAATTTTTTTCAATTTTTTTGTGAATTTTGGGAATAAAAGGGGACGCCGAACCGTCAAGTAGTCAAAGTGGAGTGAAACACCGCTTGAGGTTGCAGTGGTGGCATACCATTTGGGTACGCATCACAGGCCCCTGAGGCCACCATAGAATGCGTGGTAGTCACTGCTCTCCTCTACTTCTTTTACCGGAGCGTTCCTTGGGGACGCTCCGGATCACAGCTCCCAGAGCGGGGACCGCTAGCCCTCCGCACTGAACTTCAGGGTCTGTCATCTACATGGGGTGGCAGGCCCTGTATCTCTTCTGGGATTCCAATTTTTTGTTATCTACGCGACGGCACGGGAGCAGGTGAAGCTTTGCGAAACCGCTGCAAGGCCATCCATGGCGTGCTTTGGCGTACGGCATCCTGCCTCCCGACAATTTCGCAAAGCTTCACCTGCCCCCGCACCTGGGGTTGTTCTACGTTGCCAAGATTACCCATAGCATCCTGTTCCTAGGTGCAGGCGCTGTTTGAGTGTTTCGAAATCGTCGGGAGCTATGGAGGGCGCGGCCGGCGCTCCGGGACGCGAAAGTGAACATATGGATGTGTTTGTAGCGATTTCGAAAGACTCCAGCAGTGCCTGTGCCGACGGGTAGAGAAAGTGCAAAACTAATTGCCAGTCAGCACTCTGGGGGCACGAACACCCACCAAATCGCAGGCAAAAAAATACCCGGCATATAGCCGGGTACAAGTGGAACTGGCGTGAAATCAGTTCCAGTGATTCTCGATCAAGCTGGCCTCTTCAGAAGCGCTCAGCGGAATGCTGTCGGCTTGTTCGGCCAGGAAGTTGGCCACCGGGTTGGCGTCAGCAGCGCCTGCGGGGCGGAACTGGCCAGCGTCGCCGGGGATCTCAGTGGCGGCCAGTACCTGGGTTTGCCATTCCCCAGCGGCGCGACAGGAGACACCGCGGGAGGCTTCGCCTGCTTCGGTGATTAGAAACTCGCGGCACCAGTTGCCGGCTCTATCTTTAAAGCTGAGGACCGGGCGAACCTGGTCGCCGTTGTCCAGGGTCTGCCAGCCGCTGGCCATGGAGGGGCTGGTTTCCAGTACGTTGGCCAGCATCTGGTCGGCGCTGGGGGCCTGCTGCCAGGCCGGGCTGATCGCCAGGCCGGCTGCGGCAATCAGGGATGCTGCCACCGCGTATTGCCAGGTGGGGCGAGCCTTGCGCTGCGGCAGGGCAACCACGTTGCTTGCCGGTTCCAGCATGGCGCGAACCGTCGCCGGGGCTTCGGCTGTGGTGTTCAGGGCGCTGCGAATTGCGGCGTCCTGGCCTTGCAACTGTGCCAGTGTGGCAGCGAGCTCAGGCTCCTGCTGGAGGCGCTGTTCCAGCTGGCGTGTGGTGAATACATCCAGTTCACCATCCAGGTACTGCGACAGCTGTTGGTAATCCTGTTCGTTCATGGTCTCATTCTCTTCAGTCCGCCCCTGGCGGGCTGTAAATGTCTAGTAAGTTCTTTCTCGCCCGGGCGATTCTGCTCATGATGGTTCCTACTGGAACCTCGAGAATCTCTGCCGCTTCGGCGTAACTTTTACCTTCTACCGTGACCAGGGTGAGCGCCAGTCGCTGATCTTCGGGCAGTTGTTCCAATGCCCTTGATACGGCGTCCAGTGCCTGTTCGCCTTCGGCGACGGCTTCGGTGGACCGCGCATCTTCCTCTTCATCTGCGATGCTGGGATAGCGCTGGCGCACCTCGCGGGACCTCAGTTCGTCAATCCAGACGTTCTTGCAGACCCGATAACTCCATTTAGCAGTATGCGCATCTTCCGGAATTCCTTTACTCAGCAGCTTTTCTACGGTCGCCTGCAGCAGGTCATCCGCGTCAGCGGCATTCCCGGTGAGGGAGTAGCAGAATCGGCGTAATCCACCCAGTTCGGCCATAAGGGCCTCACGTTGTGAATCGCTGAGCGATGGCATACGAATCCTGTTAGAATGAGTGACGTTTGGGCGGCGGATTTTATTCCATGATTTGGAATTTTTCTTCGCGTAAATCGTCTTTAATAGTAATTACGGCGTTAAATCCAGGTGGTGGATACTACCATGTTTTTTTGCAAGTCATTGAATTTCAGACATTTAATATCCTTTGAGGGTAATTTTCCCGCATTTTGCCTCGCGTTGGCGCTGGTGTTGACCGTCGCGCTGGCCACGCCGCCGGCAGCGTTTGCCCAGGTCCCAGGGTCGCTGACCGGGGCTGAGGAGCAGGTGGAAGAGGATGTCGAAGAGAATGTTGAAGAAGAAGTAGAAGAAGAAATCGTCCAGGAAGAGGTCGAAGAAGCCGTTGAGGAAGAGGTCGAGGAACAGACCAGTGAGCTTGTGCTCGGCTACACCGAAGACATTCTGGAAGACGACGTCGAGGAAGAAGTGGTTGAGGACGTCGAGGAATCCGTAGAGGAAGTGGTCGAGGAAGAGATCGTCGAAGAGACGGTGGAAGAGACCATCGAGGAAACTGTTGAAGAGCAGGTGGCGGAAACCGTCACCGAAGACGTCGAAGAGAATGTCGAGGAAACCGTTGAGGAAACGGTGGAAGAGACGGTTGCCCAGGACGTCGAAGAGGTCGTCGAAGAGAGCGTTGAGGAAGAGGTTCAGGAACAGGTTGCCGAGACGGTTGAAGAGAGCGTTCAGGACGATGTTCAGGAGCAGGTCGCCCAGACCTTTGAAGAGACCGTTGAAAGCGGCGTAGAGCAAAATGTCGATCTCGCTGTGGCCGTCCAGGTTGAAACCGCCGTCGAAGAGCGCCTCGAATCAGAAATTGACGATATTCTCGACGCCGTTGAAAGCGACCTGGAAATTGACGAAGAGCGCATTCATCGCGAGCAATGGTTGGTTATGGCTGAGCCTGAGGTCTTCGAAGAGCTGGCCGAGGAAGGCTATTTGTTCGATACCGTCACTGATCTGCCAGGCCTTGGCATGCGCCTGGCTGAGGTTGCCGGACCTTCAAGTTTTGACATCACAGCGGTGCGCCGCGGCGTGCTCGACGTGGTCGGTAAAGATCGCGCCGAGGTCGACCTCAACCACATCTATACCGCAGGCACCCAGCTGGCCAGTGCAGAACACGGCGTAACGCCGCGCACGGTCATGCAGTTACCGGCAGGGGCCCAAACGGTTGCGCCCCGTATTGGCATGATCGACAGCTCAGTGGATACCTCGCATCCAGCGCTGGCGGAGTCGCAGATTGAGAGCCGTGTCTTTGTCGGCAGAGGTGCCGATGTACCTGAATTCCACGGCACCGCCATCGCTTCGATTATCGCTGCCAATTCACCGGACTATAGCGGCCTGGCACCGAATGCCGAGGTATATGCTGCCGGCGTATTTGAAATCAGCGAAGAGCACGGCGAAATTGCTTCTACCGTCAGTCTGCTTCGCGCTCTGGACTGGTTGATTTCATCCGAGGTTGATGTGGTGAACATCAGCCTGGCGGGTCCGCCGAATCGTCTCCTGGAGGCTGCGCTGGGTCGCGCCAAGGAGCAGGAGGTGGTGGTACTGGCTGCCGCGGGTAATGGCGGTCCGGTCGCCGCACCCATGTATCCTGCCGCCTACGATACGGTGGTAGCAGTCACAGCCGTGGATAGCAGTCATCAGGTGTTTCGCCTTGCTAATCGGGGAGAATATCTGGATCTGGCAGCGCCCGGTGTTGACCTGTTGCACGCCCGGGCGGGTGGTGGCTTTGTGGCATCTTCCGGCACATCGTTCGCGGTGCCCTTTGCGGCGACAGCTGCGGCGAGTCTGTTGAGCCAGCAGCCCGGTGAAGATGTGATGAACCTGCTTTATCAGTCAGCCGAGGATCTTGGCCCACCGGGACGCGATGAAATCTACGGTCATGGCTTGTTGCGCCTGGCCGGTAACTGATTTATTCCCAGCGCCAGGACAGGCGCGTGCCGACTACGTGCTGGTCGTAGGCAGCCCGGGGAAAGTTTGAGTCGTAATCGGAGTAGCCGCCGTAGATTTGCAGCAGCGTTCGCTCGCTTAGCGGGTACTCCATGTCGATCTTCCAACGATGGCGCTGATCAGCGCGCTCTTGATCAATGCTTGGCGTAATGCCGCTGTAGTCGCGGTCCTCGTAGCGCCAGGAGAATTCCATTTTCAGCACATCGCCCCACAGGTCGAAGCGGTGGATATATCGCAGCTTTACGTTGTGGGCCTTGTAGTCGTAGCGCTCAGCGGTGGCGTCTTCGTCTTTGAACTTGTAACCGGCATTGAAATAGCTGCGAAGTCCGCGGCGAAAAAAGTAGAGGTCAAATTCGCCGGCGTGGCTCTCTGCGTCCCGGTCTGGATTTTGGGCAATGGTTTTCTCGGAGTACACGTAGGCGCCGCGGGCAAACCATTTCTTGGCCAGAAAGCCCGATACATAGGGCGAGCCCCGGTAGTACTCCAGGAAGTCGTTACCGTCGAGCTGGGCGTTGATGTAGTAGAGCGCCATGCCCGTGTTAACCGCACCCAGGTCGGCGCCGAGATCTGCACCCACCAGGTGAGTGGTGCGGTCGAGGCGTTCGAAGCGGTCGTAATTGGTCTGGCTGACGTTGTAGTTCAGTGACAGGTCGACCTTCTCGCCCAGTTGCTGATCGAGCCCGAGGTCGGCGTCGGCGATGTAGGCGTAATCGCTTTCGTTGCTGGTGGCGTCCAGTTCATCGACAGAGACGTTGCTGTCGTATTCTGCGCCCAGGCCAAACTCTGCTGAAAACTCAGTGCCGGCGGCAATGACAGGCGCAGCGGCAACCCACGCGATCAACGCGCAGGAAAATCTAACCGTTTTTATAGGCCATGCCATTTATTCTAATCCTGGAAAGTCCGGGGCCAGCGCTGCGGCGCGGCGTTGCCCGGCGCGGGAATCGGCTAATGATAGCAAAAAGCCGCGCAAATCGAATCGAAAATACCAGGGAAAGCCAAAGGTATACTTTGTGTCCAACGTTCTGCAGTGAGCCATCCATGCCTGTTGTTCGAAAAGTCGCCAGTTTCGGCCTGATACTCTGGCTGTTGCTTGCCCCTCAGGTCCGGGCCGATGATTACCTGGCGGCCAGTGCGGATCGCTGCGTGATCCTGCTGCACGGTATGCTTCGATCGTCGCTGTCGCTCAAGCCCATGCAGTGGTACCTCGATCACGCCGGCTACACCACGGTCAACCTGAGTTACCCCTCATTGCTTTATCCGATTCCTGAATCGGCGGAGATGGCGGTGACCCAATCGCTGCGCACCTGTCATTCCAGGGGTGCCCACCAGATCAACTTCGTGACCCATTCTCTCGGCGGCATCCTGGTGCAGCTGGGGAAGGGCGATGAATCTATTCCGCTGACGCTTGGGCCGGTGGCATTCGAATTGGATGTCATCGCCGGCACCATTCCTGACATTACCCTGTTGCCCTGTTTCCCGGATGAACTCAGCGATGGCACCGTGTCACTGAGCGAGGCCAGGGTGCCCGGCGTGAAGGAATTGCTGACCATGCCGGTGACGCATACGGTCATGATTCTTAATCCTGAGGTCATGCGCCATAGCGACGAGGGGGAAAGGGGCATGCATCTGGGTCTTGTTATTGCACTCCTCTGACATTGAAGAAAGCACAACCCCACCTCAATATAGTGCTAGAATCCTGCGCCACTTTTGTTTCGAATCACTTTCAGGAGAATCGCCATGTCCAAGACAGAGGCTCAGCAGCACCACGAAACCATGAATCGCTTTATCGACCTGGCCAATGAGGTCAAAAACGAAGGCGTAGGGACCCACGTGGTATCCGCAGCGTTGATGACGGCATCGGCGGTCTACGCCAGCTATGTGGCTGCAGGCAATGAGGGTGGCCTCAATCCTTCCGGTATCGAAAAGGTGGTTGACGCCTATCGCCACCAGATGGAACAAATCCAGGAAATGAAGCGCGCTGAGCTGCAGCAAAAGCAGCAGGATCAGTAAGTTCGAGTCACTGTTTGTGGAAGACCAGGAAAAATCGCTGCTGGAACCGGCTGACTGGGGCAGCTTTCGCGAGGAGGCCCACCGCGCACTGGATATAGCGCTGGACTTTGCACGCGATCGCGCCAAAGCGCCGGTCTGGGCGCCGCTGCCCGAATACGCCCGCAATATCGAAGAAGGGCTGCCGCGAAGCGGTGCGCCGCTAACGACTGTTGTCGATGAAATTCAGCAGCGCGTGCTTCCCCATACACTGGGCAATACCCATCCGCGTTTCTGGGGCTGGGTGAATGGCTCTGGTACCCCCAGCGGCATTGTCTCGCAATTGCTTAATGGAGCCATCAATGCCAATGTGGGCGGGCGTGACCACAGCCCGATATACATTGAGCGCCAGCTGATTCGCTGGATGTGCGAGCTGTTCGATTATCCGCTGGATGCCGGCGGTATCGTCTGCACCGGTACGTCTACAGCCACGTTGTATGGTCTGGCTGTCGCCCGTCACCGCACGCTGGGTGACGACGTGCGCCAGTTGGGCAATCAGGACACAAGGCTGGTGGCCTACTGCTCCGCTCAGGCCCACGTATCTGTCAGCAAGGCGATTGAACTCATGGGGCTGGGTAGCGATGCCCTGCGGGCAATCCCCGTGCAAGACGATTTCGCCATAAATGCCCACGCACTGGCCGAGCAGATTGTTGCCGACCGCGCGGCCGGCTTGCAGCCCTTTGCGGTAATCAGCTCGGTGGGTAGCGTCAATACCGGTGCCATCGACGATCTTCAGGCTATCAACGCGATTTGTGCCGAGCATCATTGCTGGCACCATGTCGACGGTGCATTTGGGGCGCTTATCGCCCTCTCTGACACCATGCGCCCGCGACTTGCGGGTATTGAGCAGGCGGATTCCATCGCCTTTGATTTTCACAAGTGGATGCACGTACCGTATTCTTCTGCCTGTTTGCTGGTGCGTGATCGTGAAGAGCACCTTGCGACCTTTGCTACAACCCACGCGTATCTCAAAGGCGAAAATCGGGGTGTGGCCGGCGGAGCACCCTGGCCGAATGACTTTGGTATTGATTTGTCGCGGGGTTTTTCCGCGCTTGGGCCATGGATGCTGCTTAAGGAAATGGGCAGTCAGCGCCTCGGTGCCGCCATTGAACGCAATTGCCGTCAGGCGGCCTGGCTGGGCGAGCAGGTGGATGCGCATCCGGCGCTGGAACGACTGGCGCCCGTGTCACTGAATATCGTCTGCTTCCGGTTTGTCACCGACAGCATCGGCGCCGACCAGCTGAATCGTCTCAATCGTCATCTGGTCGTTGAGCTACAGTGTCGCGGTATTGCCGTGCCTTCATTTACCCGACTCAACGGCAACACAGCCATCAGGGTGTGCATTGCCAATCACCGCACCACGCGCGCTGACCTGGCCGCGCTGATCGAGGCTGTGCCGCTGCTCGGCGAAGAGTTACTGCGCGCCGACGGCGAACCCGCTGCTTTCGAACTTCAATAGCGATTTCGACAACACGCCTTTGCCAAGCGGCTAACGCTTGGGCACACTAACTGCTTTCAGGGCCTCAGTGCCTGGTCATGTGTTTAGGATAACAATGTATAAAACAGCAGCGGTAGTGGGGCTTGGCTATGTGGGGCTGCCGGTGGCGGTCGCCTTCGGGCGTCATCTTCGCACCATAGGCTTTGATCTCGATGAGAGCAGGCTCGATCAATACCGCGCCGGTACCGATCCCAACGGCAGTGTCAGCACCGCGGAACTGGCTGCGGCGAATCAACTGGAGTACACCAGTGATCCCGCGGCGCTGGCGGAGGCTGAAATTATCCTGGTGGCTGTGCCCACGCCTATCGACGATGCCCGGCGTCCGGATCTCAAACCGCTGCACGGTGCCTGCCTTACGGTCGGCCTGAATATGTCAGAAGGTGCCACGGTCGTCTT
Organism: Halioglobus sp. HI00S01; assembly: GCF_001635445.1. NCBI lineage: Bacteria > Pseudomonadati > Pseudomonadota > Gammaproteobacteria > Cellvibrionales > Halieaceae > Halioglobus > Halioglobus sp. HI00S01. The sequence goes on along the minus strand of NZ_LWEE01000001.1, from coordinate 3,218 downwards.
CGAATCGACGGTGTATCCCGGGTGCACTGAGGGATATTGTGTGCCCCTGCTCGAAAAAGCTTCAGGCATGCAGTGGTCGGGCAGAGGGGCGCGCACGCAAGAACAGTTTCACGTGGGCTATTCGCCCGAACGCATTAACCCCGGTGACAGCGCGAACCGATTGGAAACCGTGGTGAAGGTAGTTGCTGGTGATAGCGCGGATACTCTCGAGGCCGTCGCCCGGTTTTACGAACTGGTGGTTGCGGCGGGTGTGCATCGGGCGCCCAGCATTAAAGTCGGTGAAGCAGCTAAGGTCATTGAAAACGCTCAGCGCGATCTGAATATTGCCCTGATGAATGAGTTGGCGTTGATTTTCAATCGTCTCGATATCGATACCCAGGATGTGCTGGATGCTGCCGGCACCAAGTGGAACTTCCTGCCGTTCCGGCCGGGCCTGGTAGGCGGCCACTGCATCGGCGTCGACCCCTACTATCTGACCTATAAGGCCGAAACCGTGGGCCACCATCCCCAGGTGATTCTTGCGGGCCGCCAGACCAATGATGACATGGCCAAATTTGTCGCAGAGCAAACAGTGAAACAACTGCTCAAGCAAGGCTGTTCTCCGGACAAGGCCCTAGTCGTGGTGCTGGGGCTGAGCTTTAAAGAAAACTGTCCGGATATCCGCAATTCCAAGGTGGCAGATATTGTGACGGAGTTGCGTGATTACCAGTGCCAGGTGCTGGTCCACGATCCCATGGCCGATCCCGCCGAGGCTGAAGCTGAATACGGTATTGCCTTGTCCGGCTGGGAGGCTTTGCCGCCTGCGGATGCATTGGTGCTGGCGGTGCCACACGCGACGTACCTTGATATGGGCGAGGACGCCATTGTCGGACTGCTCTCGGAGCGGGGCATCGTGATCGATGTGAAATCCTGTCTCGATCGCGACAAGCTCGCCAGCCTGGGCGTCCCCGTATGGCGGTTATAGGCCAGGGGCCTGTCTAGTCGCTGCTACTGCGTTGGTATTGCGGCAAGGGCTGAGCCTCCGGGTGCAGGGTCAGCATCGGCTGCGGCAGGCCGACCTCGTCGATGATCTGGGCGTGACTGCGATCCAGGTCCTGGGGCTCCTCCACCCCGCAACAGTGCGCAATGACTTCCACCTCATGCATCAGGTTGCGGGCGTAGTTGGCTACCCGGCGAGCCTTGTCCGTTGGGTCCAGGCCCTTCTGTAAATCTTCGTCGTGGGTGGTAATGCCCGTTGGGCAGGTATTTTTGTTGCACTGCAGTGCCTGAATGCAGCCCAGAGAAAACATAAAACCACGCGCAGAGTTTACCGTGTCGGCGCCGAGGCACAGCGCGGCTGCCACCCCGGAGGGATTGACCATTTTGCCCGAGGCAATCACTTTGATGCGCTCGCGCAAGCCATAGGCCACCAGCTTATCCACTACCAGCGGCAGACTGCGGCGCAGGGGAAGCCCCATAAAATCGATCAGGCTCTGCGGGGCAGCGCCGGTGCCGCCGTCGGCACTGTCGACGGTAATAAAGTCCGGTGCGTATTCCAGGCCGCGTTGCTGAATATGCTGGCACAGATCATCCAGCCAGGCCGATTGTCCGATCACTGCCTTGAAGCCAGTGGGCTTGCCCGTGACCTGACGGACCCGGACGATCATGTCGAGCAGTTCATCAATGGTGCTGATGTCTGTGTGGCGATTGGGGCTTAAAGAGTCTTCACCGGCGGGGATACCCCGGGTGCTGGCAATCACTTCGGTCACCTTGGCGCCAGGAAGAATACCGCCCTTGCCCGGCTTGGCGCCCTGCGAGAGTTTGATCTCAAACATTTTGACTTCAGGGTGGCTGGCGATCTCGCGCAGTTTCTCCTCATCCAGTGCGCCGTGTTCATCGCGCACACCGTATTTGGCGGTGCCGATCTGGAACACAATGTCGCAGCCACCCTCCAGATGATAGGTTGAGATAGCCCCTTCACCGGTATTGAGCCAGATGCCGGCTTCAGCGGCACCGGCAGACAGCGCGCGGATGGCCGGCGCTGACAGTGCGCCAAAACTCATGGCCGAAATGTTGAAAAACGCCCGGGTGTGGTACGGCGCTTCGGCGAAACCGGCACCGAACACAATTTCGCTTCTGGGCCGTACTTCTTCTTCCAGTGGCGGGAACAAGCCATTGAGAAAGACAAAGTCACCCGGTTGGTTTAGCGGGTGGGTAGAGCCGAAGGCCACGGTGGCGTCAACGTTCTTGGCGGCGCGGTAGACCCAGCTGCGCTGGGCGCGATTAAACGGTAGTTCCTCGCGATCCAGGGCAAAAAAGTACTGCCGGAAAAACTCACCTAGGTGTTCGAAAAAATAGCGGAAGCGGCCGATGATCGGGTAGTTGCGACGGATGGTCTGCTCGCGCTGAGTGACGTCAGCAACGTACATATAGACCAGTGCGATAGCCAGCAGCAGTACCCCTAAGGCCATCACCAGGGCGCTGATTTCGAAGAAGGCCAGGGTAAAAGCCTTGAGTGTATCCATTTCCATGATCTGTCCCCCGGGGCGTGGTTTGGCGGCCATTCCACCGATTAAGTTATAACGCTATATTTATATAACAAATAAGCTGAAGGCTATGACCTGCCGCTCAAAATGACTCTGCACTAAAGATATAGCACAGCTATGGCTGCAACCCTTTTTGACAAACTCTGGCGTGAGCATCTGGTTGAGACCCAGTCAGATGGCACCGACCTTATTTACATCGATCGGGTGTTCCTGCACTAGCGCACCGGATCCATTGCGCTATAGAGCCTGCAGGCCGATGGTCGTGAGGTGTTTTACCCGCAGCAGGTGTTCTGCTGTATGGATCATATTGTCGATACCTAACCTGACCGCACGGACGACACGACCATGCCCAGTGGTAGCGACTTTGTCGTCGCCACGCGTGAGGGCGCCAATGCGGCCGGATTGGCCCTGTTTGATCTCGACGATTCGCGCCAGGGCATTGTTCACGTGGTGTCACCGGAGCAGGGCATAGTCCAGCCGGGTGCCACACTGGTCTGCCCCGATAGTCATACCTGCACCCAGGGCGCACTGGGTGCAGGTATGACTATCGGGGCAGACCAGTGTGGCACCCGGCTGGACTATGCCCTGCTCCGGTGACACCACGTGAACAATGCCCTGGCGCGAATCGTCGAGATCAAACAGGGCCAATCCGGCCGCATTGGCGCCCTCACGCGTGGCGACGACAAAGTCGCT